>CANJJS010000103.1 GCA_947474705.1 Acetobacteraceae bacterium
GCCGTAATGGCACTCGAAAGCGGGCTCACTGAGCCCCTTTTGGAATTGGACCGTGTTGCGGGCCATCCTGATTCTCCGTCAAATCGCCATTCGTTCATGGTTTGTGCCGGATATTGGGCGGCTGAGGAAGAGGGGTAATCAGGAAAAAGATTGTCGAAACTGACGCCATAGGCGAGGAACGCGCCGGCGATCGGTGTTGGTTCCGCAAGGCTTACTTCGGAAAATGAAACGGTGTGCTCCGGGGCGCTCAGTCCGGTGGCGCTTCCCGCGATCGGGACGGCCTGGGCGCGTTTGGCGGCGGGTAGGCAAAATACCGCAACGAGAACAATCGGCGCGAGAATAAGTGAATATCTGGCTTTCATATGCACTCTCCACATCGAAATTCACATTTTTTACCATTAAGTAGATATCATAGTTGAGATATGGTGTCAACAGGGCGATTCGGTTCTGGCTTCCGTCTCCTTTTTTCCACTGGCGTCATTGCCGGAAGGCGATTCTGATCCCTGAGGAAGGTTACCTTCGGGGAGAGGCGAATGGATTCGGCGGCTACGCACACGAATGGCCTTTGGGAGGCCCTGTCCTCGATCCCGGACCATCGGCGTCCGGAAAGCCGGCGGTACCCACTCGCCAGTCTCTATGTTTATCTCGGTCGCGGCCATGCTCGCCGGCCGTCGCGACCAATTGGGCATCGTACGGTGGGGGCGCCGGTTAAGCCGCGAAGCGCTCCAGACCATCGGCATCGGCCGTGGCCGGGTTCCGGCAGCGCGCATCGTTTCGTCGAGGTCGCGGGCCAACAGACCAAATCGCTGGATGACGGTGTCGTGGCGTTTCGGCGCGTCGCCGGCCACCTGGAACAGAACCGCGCCTGCCGCGTGAAACATCGCGTAGTAACTGGAATGAATCACCGCCATGGGCGAGGCCTCGGCCTCCTGAGCCACCGCTTCCCGTAAATGCGCGGCCGCCTTCCGCCAGGATGCCGCGGCGTGAAGCGCGCTGGCGCTCACCTGACCTCCACGCCGTCGCGGGCAATGTTCTGGGCCAGTTCGGTGACATGGCCGTCCGGGGGATTGAGATACATGGACGGCAGCGGAATCGGCCGGATGAAGAAACCGCTCAGGACATGCTCGTAGGCCAGATCGGAGAGAACGCGGCGGATCGGCCGGATGTCCGAAAGATCGCGGAAGAGAACCGCGACATCGTAATCGCTGTCCTCGCGCGCGTGACCCCGGGCGCGGGAGCCAAACAGAATCATGCGCTCCATGCCCGGGAGCGTCTGGCGCACCCGCCGCAGGTAGTCCGCCAGACGGGAGTCCGCTTCCGGCGACAGGACGTCCGACGATGATTTCATGGTGCGGTCCGCGCGATGGTGCAGTGGGTCGGACCGTTCATAGCACGATGCGCGCCGTGTGTCGCGGCGGCTGGCCGTGTGTCGGGATTCTTTACACATTATCTCTGTCTAATTCCATGGAAAAATATTGTCTAATGAAATCAATACCTTTGTTTACGGCATGAATATTGCGTATTTCTTGCGATCGCACCACAGGTCTCCCGGCGGGGGACGCAAGAAGGAAGCTTGTCCATGAAACCGAACGCTATACTTGCCGGTCTGGCTGGGATTTGCGCGTTGATCGTGCCCGCTCCGGCGGGAGCGGTTTTGACGGCACCCGCCGGACTCCTCCCAGGGGACACGTTCCAATATGTGTTCGTGACGTCGGGAACCACCACCGCCACGAGTACGGACATCGCCACCTACGACGCGTTCGTCCAGAGCGCGGCCGTCGCGGCGGGGCTGGATTTTTATGCCGGAAGCCCGGTGACATGGCTCGTGCTGGGGTCCACGGCCGCTGTTTCGGCCCTATCGAGGGAACCCCTCAGTTTCACGGCGCCGATTTACCGGCTCGACGGCCTGGCGGTGGCGACCGGGGCCCCAGACCTGTGGGACGGAAACCTTCTGCGCCCCATTCAAATCGATGAGAATGGTTCCTTAACAACCGGCGCCGTTTGGACGGGGACCGATAAATTCGGTGTACAGGCCCTTCCTTTCGGCGACGGCGCCATCGTCACGAGGGGCCAATCCGACTCCATAAACGCAAGATGGACGAATATCACCTCCTTCTTCGCGACATCCCTCTTCCATGAATACGCCATCTCCCCTGTGCTCACCGTCGCCGCTCCCATCCCCGAACCCGCCTCAACGACGCTCTTCGGGCTGGGTCTCGGCGCCCTTTGGACCGCCGCAAGGAGGAGAGGCAAGAACAAGACGTAATGACCCCCGCGTGGCCATGCGGGTGCGAGGACGGCACGAGACCCGGCCACGCCGCCTCGCGCCCAGGCCTGCCATCGTCTGACATGGGCTTCAGGCGCGGAGGGATCGGTGGCTCCCTTCCGCCCGCGCTCGTAAAGCCGGGTCAGCGCGGGCCGCCGAGAGTCACTGTTCACGCCAGTGGGTATCGCACCCGAAACCCAGTCCCCTCACCCAACCACCCGCCCCTCCAGCGGATAAGCCGGATCGTTATACCCCGGCGTCGAAGGATGCCCAGGCGAGACCAGCCGATCGACCAGCGCCTCGTCCTCCGCGTTCAACCGGCAGCCGAGCGCGGAGACATAATCCTCCCATTGCTCCTCCGTCCGCGGCCCGCCCACCGCCGAGGTCACGAGCCGGTTATGAAGAACCCAGGCAAAGGCGAACTGTCCCGGCGTCATCCCCCGCCCCTTCGCGTGATCCGCGATCTCCTGGGCGATATGCAAACTCTCGGGACGCCACTCCGATTCCAGCATTCGCCGGTCCTGCCGCCCCGCCCGCGTCCCCGCCTGGGGCGGCACGTCCGGCCGGTATTTCCCCGTGAGAACCCCGCGCGCCAGCGGGCTGTACGGCACCACCCCGAGTCCGAAATACCCGCAGGCCGGCAGATGCTCGACCTCCACTTCCCGGTTCAACGCGTTATACAAAGGTTGACTGGCGATCGGACGATCGATCCCGGCGTCGTCGCACAGGCGGCAGATTTCGGCGACCCGCCAGCTTCGGTAATTCGACACGCCGAAGTATCGGATTTTCCCGGCGCGGATCAGATCGGCCAGCGCATGAACGGTTTCCGCCAGCGGTGTCGCATGGTCTTCCTTATGCAAATACAACAGATCGATTTCCGCGACGCCGAGCCGCCGCAAACTGGCCTCGACCGCGTGGTTGACGTGCCGCCGCGACAAACCGCGCGCGTTCGGCCCGGCGCCGGTCGGATTGGCGATCTTGGTCGCCAGCACCCACCAGGATCGGTGCGCGGCGATCGCCCGGCCGACGACCTCTTCCGACTTTCCACCGGTATACCCATCGGCGGTGTCGATGAAATTGACCCCCTGCTCCCGCGCCCGGTCGACGATGCGCGCGGAGACCGCCGAGTCCGCAGGCCCTCCGAACATCATCGTGCCCAGACATAATGGCGAGACCTTAAGGCCGCTGCCGCCCAACCGCCGGTATTCCATGACACTCTCCCCATTCGCGGCGCGCGCGTCCAATCGCCAGGACGATGTGCCGCCGCCGCGAAGGCGGTCAAGCCGCGCCCGATAACCGCTCTGTCCAGTCTACACCGGAACGGGTTAACTGGGGCCATGCCGACTCGTCCCCGCCCTGCCCTCTCCGCCCTGTTCATGGGCTTCGTTACCATCGGCCTGTCCAGCTTCGGCGGCGGGCTGACCGCCTGGGTGCGGCGCGAGGTGGTGCAGCGCCGCGGCTGGCTCGACGACCAACAATTCCTGTCGGGATACGCGCTGTCGCAACTGGTGCCGGGCGCGACCAATGTGAACCTGGCCGTGTTCATCGGGACACAGTTGCGCGGGGTGCCCGGCGCGCTGGCCTGTTTCGCCGGGCTCACCTTCCCCCCCACAATCATCGCCTGCACCCTGGGCGCCATCTATTTCGGGATGCACGGCATGCCCGGCGGCGAGTCGCTCAGCATCGCCCTTGGCGGCATGGGCGCCGTCGCCATCGGCCTCAATCTGGGGACCGGCATCCGCCTCGCCCGCCGGGGCATCCGTAAAATCGTGCCCGCCCTGATCGCGGCCACCGTCGCGGTGTCCGTCGGCATCGCCGGCCTGCCGCTGATCCCGGTGCTGGGCGTCATGATCCCCGTCAGCCTGCTGGCGGCGTGGTGGGCGAGCCGGGCGGCATGACCACGCTCTGGCAAATCTTCTGGCTGTTCGCCTTGCTGTCGATGGTGGCTTTCGGCGGCGGCGCCGGGGTCATCCCGGACATGCAGCGCGGCGCGGTCGAAACCTATCGCTGGATGACGGCGAAGGAGTTTTTGGACCTGTTCGCGATCTCCCGCTCCGCGCCCGGACCGGGGTCGATGATCGCGGTGCTGATCGGGCAGAAGGCGGCGGGTCTGGCGGGCGCGGCGGTGGCCTTCGTGGCGATGTTCATGCCCTCCTGCCTCGTCGTGCATTTCGTCGCCAAGGGCTGGGACCGGGCGGCGCGGAAGCCGTGGCGCGCGGTGGTGGAGCAGGCGCTGGCGCCGATCGGGATTGGGATGACCTTCGCGAGCGGCCTCGCGCTGGCGCAAGGAACCGAGCACGAATACGTGTCGTACGCGGTGACGGCGACGGCGACTTTGGTGTTCGCGTTCACGTCGATCAATCCGATCCTGCTGCTGGCCGCGGGCGGCGCGGTCATGCTGCTGGCGGGAGTTTGACCGCGCGCGATGGCGGACCCGTCCGAAATCCACCGTCTTTTGGGCGCGATCGTCGAACCGCTGTGGTATCGCGCCCGCTACCCCGACACCGCCGCCTCCGGTCTGGAACCCGCGCGGCATTTCGCCGAGATCGGCCTGGCCGAGCGGCGCGATCCCAATCGCTGGTTCGACGGGGCCTGGTACGCGCGGCAATACGCGGATGTCGCGGCCACCGGCGAGCATCCCTTGCTGCACTACATCGCCAAGGGCGCGGCGATGAAGCGCGATCCCCACCCGCGCTTCGACGCCGCCTGGTATGTCGAGGAACACCCCGAGGCCGGGGCGAACCCGATGCTGTTCCATGCCCATACCGGCGCCGCGCGCGGCTGGCTGACGGAACGCCCGGTGGCGATCGCGGACTACCTGCCCTCCGCCGCCGCGCCGTTCGACGCACCGGACGATGTCGCGGTCGATATCGCGATCCCGATTTACCGCGGGCTGGAGGAAACCCAGACCTGTCTGCGTTCGGTGCTGGCGGACCCGGACCGCCCGCGGGGACGGGTGATCGCGATCGACGATTGTTCGCCGGACCCGGCGTTGCGCGCCTGGCTGCGGGGGCTCGCGAAAACGGGCGAGATCGTCCTGCTGCGCAACAAGACCAATCTGGGCTTCGTCGCCTCCGCCAATCGCGGCATGGCGCAGGCGGGGCGGCGCGATGTCGTGCTGCTGAACAGCGATACGGAGGTGCCGCCGGGCTGGCTGCGGCGGCTGCGGGCGGCGGCATACAGCGGCCCGAACATTGCCTCCGTCTCGCCGTTGTCGAACAACGCGACGATTTGCAGCTATTTGGGTTACGAGGGCGCGCCGATCCCGGCGGGGATGACGCTGGCGGCGCTGGATGCCGCCTGCCGGGCGGTCAATCCGGGCCGGATGGCGCCCGCGCCGACCACGGTCGGGTTCTGCATGTATATCCGGCGCGCGGCGCTGGACGCGGTGGGTCCGTTCGACGAACAGACCTTCGGCAAGGGCTATGGCGAGGAAAACGATTTTTGCCTGCGCGCCTCGGCCCAAGGCTGGGGGCATGGCATCGCCTGCGATGTCTTCGTGCGCCATGCCGGCGGCGTCAGCTTCGGCGGCGAGACCGATGCGCGGATCGAACGCGCCTACGCGGTTCTGTGCGGCCGTTACCCCGATTATCCCATGACGGTGCACCGCCACGCCCGGGAAAACCGCACCGGACCCTGGCGCTTCGCCGTCACGATGGCGCTGTTCCGGGCTTCCGGCCTGCCCACCGTTCTCCTGATTTCGCACGGCCTGGACGGCGGCATCCGGCGGCACATTGGGGACACCGTCGCGGCCGGGTTCGGGCGGGCGAATTATCTGCTGTTGGAACCCGCGAACCGGGGCGTCCGGCTGTCGGTGCCGGGGCTGCCGGGCCATCCGGAGTTGGTCCTGGCCGCCGAGCGGTGGCGCGACATCGCCGCGGTGGCGCGTTCGGCGGGCGTGACGCGGGTGCATATCCATCACGTCATGGGGCTCGACCTGGACGCCCATGCGATCGCCCGCGACCTCGACGTGGCCTTCGACGTCACGGTGCACGATTATTTCGCCCTCTGCCCGCAGGTCACCCTCCTCCCCTCCCCCACAGGCGCCTACTGCCACGAGCCTGGGCCCGCCGGCTGCGACGCCTGCATCGCCGACCGGCCCTCGCACGGCGCGACCGATATTCTGTCGTGGCGGCTGGCCTGGGCCTGGCTGTTCCGCGAGGCGGACCGGGTGTTCGTCCCGAGCCTGGACGCACTGCGGCGGCTGGAGCGGTACGGACTGGCGGGCCGGGCGCGTTTGGCGCCGCATGAAACGTTCCCGGCGGGCCCCTGGCTGGTCGTGGCGCCGCCCAGGCCGGGCCGGAAAACGCGAATCGCGGTGCTGGGCGTGCTGGCGCCGCACAAGGGCGCGCATCTCGTCGCCGCCGTCGCGCTGGCGGCCGATCCGGCGGCACTGGAACTGCACATCGTGGGCCCGGTGCAGGAGCCATTCCCGGCGGCGGCGCGGGCGCGTCTGAACATCGCCGGCGCTTACCAGGAAGACGAGCTGCCGGACCTGCTGGCCCGCATCCGCCCGCACGCCATCTGGTTTCCGGCGGGGTGGCCAGAGACATACAGCTATACGCTGTCGGCGGCGATCGCGGCGGGCACGCCGATCGTCGCGCCGGAGATCGGGGCCTTTCCCGAGCGTCTCGAGGGGCGCCCGCTGACCTGGATCGTGCCGCCCTCGATGGACCCCGGCGTGTATTTGGAGGTGTTTCGCGCGGTGACCGCCGCGTTGAAGACCCGTCACGCCGTGGTAACGGACATCCCGATCCGCCGGGCGGTGGAAGCCCAGGAGCCGATCGCCCCCCCTGCTTTGGCACGCCGCCGCGGCCGATCCGGGCGCGCCATGGCGCAGGCCCGCACCACCGTGGCGGTGATCCCGGAGACCTTTCCGGACGGATCGTTCACCCCCTGCGCGCATATCCGCCTGCTGCGTCCGTTGGATCACCCGGAGGCCGGAGCGGGACTCGACTGGTTCGTCGCCACAGCCTCGGACATCGCCGCGCACGTAAACGTCATCGCGACGCAGCGTTACGCCCCGGCATCCGTCGCGGCGGCGGAGGCACTGGCCGCGCACGCGAAGCGCATCGGCGCCACGCTGCTTTACGATCTCGACGACGATCTTCTCAACATCCCGCCGGACCATCCGGAAGCGGCCGCGCTGGCGCCAAAGACCGCGGTGGTGGAGCGGATGGTCCGGCTGGCCGACGTGGTGCGGGTGTCCACCCCGGCGCTGGCGGCGCGGGTCGAGGGCCTCGCGCGCCGTGTCCGGGTGGTGGAAAACGCTCTGGACGAACGGGTCTGGGGTTCGGCGCCCGCGCGCGACCGGACCGCCGAGGAGTTCCGGCCGGTCCGGGTGCTGTGCATGGGCACGGCGACCCATGACGGGGACATGGCGGTCATTCTGCCCGCGCTGGAGGAACTGCATCGTGTGTTCCCCGACCGGCTCCAGGTCGATCTGGTGGGGTTCGTCGCCGGATTGGCCGTGCCAGACTGGATCCGGCGGCGCGCGCCGGATCCCCATGCCGCCCGATCCTATCCCGGCTTCGTCCGCTGGGCGCGTGCCGCCGGCCCATGGGATATCGGCCTCGCCCCTTTGGCGGACACGCGGTTCAATGCGTGCAAATCCGCGCTCAAGAGCCTCGATTACGCCGCGTTGGGGCTGGCGGTGCTGGCGTCCGACACCGAATCCTTTCGCACCGTCCTGGCTGACGGCATCGCCGGGCAATTGATCGGGAACACGACGGAATCCTGGTACACGGCATTAAGCCGCGCCATTCTCGATCCTGACCACCGGCGCGGCCTGGCCGAGGGCGCGGCCCGGATGTTGCGCGAACATGGCACTTTGGCCGCCCGCGCTGGTCTTTGGCGCGCCTCCTGGACCTAAGACACGCGATCAGAACTCGGTGGCTTCCTCGGCGTGCTCGGGCACCTGTTCCACGGGCGCCACTGGCAACGGCGGCAGCGGCGCGAGGCGGGCGTTCGCGTCGCCGGCGAGGACCAGCGCGTGGCCGCCATCGGTCACGCCGCGCACATGCATGGCGATTTGCTCGCCATCCGGCCCGGTCTGGGCTGGTGGCGCCATGGACTGACCGGCGGTGTGCAAGGCGGTCAACCGTAGCGACAACGCCTGTTCGGCGTTCTCCGGCGGGCCGAACATCCCGGCCTGGCCCTGGAACCGCCACAGGTCCTCGATCTTCGTGCCGAGCGACGACGCGTCGAGTGGAACCCCGGCCAGCGCGGCGAAGCGCGGGTTCCAGACGCGCAGCCGTCCCTCGTTGTCCAGCCGCGCGACGCCGTCCGCCGCGCTGGTCAGCAACGCCGCGACCTCCGGTTCCGTCAACGCCATCCGCGCCCGCGTGGCGTCCAGTTCCTGACGCGCGTTCATCAGGTTCAGTTCGGTCCGCTCCTGCGTCCGCCGCCGCGCTTTCTGGGCCGCCGAGGTGGCGATCGTCCAGATCACGATCGCGCCGACCCCGAAGACGAGGATGGTGCCGACCACACCGAGGCCGCGGGACCAGTTGGTGAGACCGGCGAGAGGCAGGCGCGCGGCCTCCGTCGAGACGCCGACGATGACCGTCATGTCCCGGTTGCCGACGCGGCGGTAGCCGATGATCCGCTCGACCTTGTCCATTGGCGAGGGCCCGACCCAGACACCCGCCTGGTTCTTCTTGATCAGCTCCGCCAGTTCCGATTTGGCGATGTTCATTTCGCCGAACTGCGCCGCGCCGCCGACGATCGCCCGCATGCGCCCAAGTTTCGTGTCGGTCAGCCCGACCACGCCGTTCTGGCCGAGATTGGCGCCCGCGAAGAGTTTCGTGATGCCTTCCGAGCGGTAGGACGCGCCGACGAACCAGCCCAGGGGTTTTTCCAAGGGACGGGCGATGTAGATCAGGAGTTGGCGCGCCTCGATCTTGTCGCCGCCGCCGGGGACGCGTCCGTCCGGGTTTTTGCGTCCGTCGGGATCGAAGATTTCGAGACTGCCGTTCGGATAGGTCACGTACGAGGTGCCGAAGCCCTGGCCGATCGAGGCGGGCAGCGTGCCCTGCACGATGATTCCGCGTTCGTTGGCGATGAAGATGTCGTCGGCCGCCGCGGTCACCGCCGACAATTGCTTGCGCCATTGGCCCAGATCGACGGTGTTGGCGTCCTTCTTCCAGGCTTCCTGGACAATCGACAGGCTTTGATCGATCAGGTTCAGTTCGTCTTCGATCTGCCGCGCCAGGACAAAGGCGACGGAGCGGATATACTGGTCGTTACGGGAATTCAGTTCGGCCGTTTGATCGGACACGATACGCGCTGTCATGGTCCAGATCAGCGCGGACAGCGCGAGGCAGGCCAGTCCGACGCAAATCATCGACACCCATTGGATGGCGTCGAAGGCGATCCGATCCCGTTTGATCGCGACCAGCTTCTCCGGCGCGCGGCGCGGCCCCCAGGCCTTCCGCATCGATTTCCGCCGCTGCGGCATTGGCGCCGGCGAGACTTTCTTGCTCCGGGCTTTACTTTGCTTAACGCGCATGGGGACCTGTCCAGGACGGCGACGCGGACCGATTATACCGCACCGCCGCCTCCATAGTCCGATCGTCCATCGCGTGCAACGACGTCTTTCGCGGTACGTCCGGCGGCGCGGGCCGGCCGGCTGTCAGTCGATCCAGCCGCCGCCGTTCACATCCAGAATTTCCCCGGTGGTGAATCCGGCCTGCTCGCCCGCGAGATAGGCCACCGCGTCGGCGACTTCTTCCGGGCGGCCAAGGCGGCCCACGGGCAACAAGGCCCGGATCGAGTCCGGCAGCGCCGCCGTCATCGCCGAGGCGATCGGACCGGGGGCGACGCAGTTCACGGTGATGTTGTCGGCGGCCAGTTCCTTGGCGAGATACAATGTCAACGCGTGTACCCCGGCCTTGGCAGCGCCGTAAGCCACATTGCCGGCGCGCGCCTGTTCCGTGCGGTCGATCCAGGGCCGCGGATTGCCGCCGTTCTTGGCCAGCACCGAACCGATCGTCACGATCCGTCCGTATCGCGCGGCGCGCATCGGCGGAATGACCGCCTGGCACGACAGGAACACCCCCTTCAGGTTCACCGCCATCACCCGGTCCCACTCCGCCTCGGCGAGGGTTTCCGCCGGGCCCATGGACACAACGCCCGCCACGGCCACCAAAACATCCAGCCGTCCCAGCCCCCGCCGGGCGTTTTCCACCATGCGCTCGTTCGCCGCCTTGCTTGTCACATCGACCGTCAGATCCACCACCCGCCGGCCCATGGCCCGCGCGTCCGCCGCGATCTCCGCGCAGCCGCGCAAATCGGCGAGGCAGAGATCCGCGCCCTCCATCGCCAGGCGCCGCGCCACCGCGGCGCCAATCCCGCCCGCCGCGCCGGTGACGATCGCGACCCGCCCTTGCATCCGCATCGATCGATGTCCTTTCCGATTCGCGAAACCCAGGGAAGAATGGGCGGAGGACGGCGGAGGGTCCAGCGTGTTGGGATGGCGCCGCGCGGCGACCGCGCGAGGGAATTCCGACTCCCGCGCGAAGACATTCAGGTAACAGACATAAATTCGTCGAACCGATCGCCAAAGGGGGCTCCGCCCTCGCCGCGGGTCTCCGTCCCGCGCCGCGCGGGGCAGTCGCGCTTGGCACGTCCCGCGAACGGGATGTATGGTTTCTTCAAACCACTCAAGAAGGAGCATTCGGAAATGTCGGAAGTATCCCAGGGTGTCCGGTTCTCGGCGGACCCGTTGACCTTCATCGTCAGGCACGAATTGTGGGATGGCAACATCCAGGATCACGCGGACCAGGGCGTTTCGATCGACGTCGCGTCCGATGTGGATGGGCGCGAAACCCCGCTGTTGCGCTTCAATTGCTTCGACCTCGAACGGAGTTATATCTACGGTCCGGAAAACCCCAACCTGAAGATCGCCCAGCCCGCGATGTTGGGTGGCGCCGATCGCGCCGCGAGCGGCATGGGCCAGCTTTACCGGATGGACCCGGTTGTCGATGGCAACCCGATCGGCTGGACCGTGCGGACGCTGTCGAAGAAGCTGCCGAAGATGCTGGAACGCGCGGGTTACGCGGATATCGCGAAGAAAGCCAACATGGACGCCACTCGCGAGGTGCTGCCCGAAGTGGAAGCCTGCGCGCGGAGTCTGTTTGGGTCCCGCCGCAACACCGTGAAGCATAACCGCGGCACGGATATCTTCGAGGCCGGCAATATCCGCTTCGGTCTGGAAATGCGCCGCCTGCCGATCGGCGACGGCGGACTGGCGATTCATGTGCTCGGCGATGTCGGCGGGTCCACCCGCAAGACCTATGTCGAGGAAACCGAGCTGCTGGCTTTCGACTGCTTCTGGGACGGCGCCCATTACCACTATGGCCCGCGCAACAAGAACCACCGCATTTACTGGGACATGACCCTGGTCGAGGACCCGCTGGAATGGGTGTTCGAACAGATCGAGGGCCGGAAGATCGCGGCCATGATCGACCGTGCCGGTTACCCGGGGATCGCGGCGGACGTGGATCTCGACACCGTCGCGGCGGTGGTGCCGGCGATGAAGAAGCGGGCGTTCGAGATGTGGCAGGAGGGCGAGAAGCTGACGGGCCATAAGGGCCTGCCGCTGAACCCGACGCCGAACCTCGTCGCGGACTGAGCGCGGTTCGCCAAGGAAAGAGAAACGCCGCCCAGGATATTGGGCGGCGTTTTTTTTATGTCTGTTCAGGCGTCTTCCAGAATCATCCGCGCGGCCTTCTCGCCAATCATGATCGACGGCGCGTTGGTGTTGCCCGAGGTCAGTGTCGGCATGATCGAGGCATCGGCGACTCGCAGCCCCTCCATGCCATGCACCCGCAGCCGGTCGTCGACCACCGCCATTGGATCGCGGCCCATTTTGCAGGTCCCGACGGGGTGATAGGTCGTTTCGGCGTTCTTCTTCACCCAATCGAGCATTTCGTCGTCGGACTGGATATTCACGCCGGGCGCGAGTTCGTCGCGGGCGATATCCTTCATCGATGGCGCGGTCATGATGCGGCGCGCGATGCGCATCGCCTCGACGGTGACTTCCTGGTCCAGCCGCGCGGTCATGAAGTTGAATTTCACGGCGGGGGCCTTGTTCGGCGAATTGGAGGAGATATGGATGCTCCCCGTGCTTTCGGAACGCAGGATATTCACGATCGCGGTGATTCCGGAATCCTTCGCCAGTTTGAAGTTTGGCGTGGACAGGAACGGGATCCAGGAAATCGCCGCGTCGGGGGCGTCGAGGCCGTTACGGGTGCGGACGTAGGCCCGGATTGGCGAGGCGGGAATGCCCAGGAGGCCTTTGTTCGTGACGGCGTATTTCAAGGCCTGCCAGACCAGTCCAAGGCCTTTCGCCTGGTCGTTATAGGTCAGGCCCAGGGAGGCCGGGATGGTCCATTTCATTCGCGGAGAATAATGATCGCGCAGGTTTTCGCCGACGCCTTTCAGTTCGTGTTTGACCTCGATCCCCAGCGACGCGAGCAGTTCCGCCTGGCCGATGCCGGAGAGTTCCAGCAGTTGCGGCGAATTGATGGAACCGGCGCTGACGACGACTTCCTTGTTGACGCGGGCTTCTTTCGTGGTGCCGTTGACGGTGTAGCGGACGCCGACGCAGCGTTTGCCTTCGATCAGGAGCCGTTCCGTCAGGGCGTTGGCCTGGATGGTCAGGTTAGGCCGGCTTCTGGCGGGATCGAGGTAGCAGAATGCCGTGGACATGCGGCGGCCGTCGCGGATGGTTGTCTGGGTCATTCCGATCCCATCCTGGGAGGCGCCGTTGTAGTCTTTGGTGTAGGGAATGCCGACTTCGCCCGCGGCCTTGATCAAATGCGGATAAATCGGGCCTTCCTCGATGTTCTCGGTGACTTTCAAAGGTCCGGATTTACCGCGATATTCGGAATCGCCGTCGCCCTGGTAGCTTTCCATGTCCTTGAAGATTGGAAGAACTTCGCGATAGCTCCAGCCGCGGTTGCCGAGTTGGGCCCAGGTGTCGTAGTCCTGGGATTGTCCGCGGACGAATACCATGCCGTTGATGGAGGAGGAGCCGCCGAGTAGTTTCCCACGCGGAATGGGAATGCGGCGTCCGCCGGTGCCGTCGTCGGGTTCGGACGAATAGAGCCAGTTCGCGGCGGGGTTATCGATCAGTTTCGCGAATCCGACGGGAATGCGCGACCAGGGATGGCTTTCGCGGCCCGCTTCCAGGACCAGTACTTTCGTGCCGGGATTGGCGCTGAGACGGTTGGCCAGCACGGATCCGGCCGAGCCCGCGCCGACAACGATGTAGTCGTAGGTTTGGCTTTCCATGTTCTTTTGTTCCCCGGTTCAATCGACCGCCAGCGGTTTTTTCGCGATTTTCGTGCCGCCCGCTTCCTCGTAGAAGCGCAGCATGTCGTGAATATCGCCATTGCGGCCGAAGCGTTCCATGCCCATGCGGTAATTTCGAAGAATCAACGGCGTCAGGGTCAGATGCGCGAATTGTTCGCCCGCGAGTTCGGCGGCCAGCGCGACGTCTTTTTCCATTAGCGCCATGGTGAACTGAGCCTCGAACGTATCGGCGAAGATGTGGCTCGGGAACACGTTCAGGGTGGCGTTGTTGCGGCCGGAGGATTTGTTGATCGTATCGACCGCGATGGCGGGATCGATGCCGTTGGCGGCGGCGATGGCCACGGCTTCGAACGCCAGCAGCCGGTTGGCGGCGGACATCATGTTGTTGACGGCCTTCAGCGTGTGACCGGCGCCGAGCGGACCGACATGGGCGGTGTTCGGGCTGATCGCGGTCAGCACCGGCGCGACGCGGGCATATTGTTCCGCCGTGCCGCCCACCATGATCGCGATGGTGCCGTTATCGGCGCCGCGGGGGCCGCCGCTGACGGGGGCGTCGATCAGCTCGATGCCGGTGTCCGCCAGTTCCGCTGCCATCGCCCGTGTCGCGGCGGTGGCGCCGGAGGTCTGGTCGGCGATGATCCCGCCCGGTTTCAGCCCCCGGATCAGCCCGTCGTTGTCGCCGAAGATCACCTGCCGGACCTGCGCCGAGGTCGGCAGGCAGGTCAGCACGATGTCGGACACCGCCCCGACCTCGGCTGGCGAGGCCTTCACGTCGGCGCCCAGCGCCGCGAATTCGGCGCGGCGTTCCGGCGACAGGTCGAACACCGCGAGCTTGTGTTCGCGCAACAACCGCCGCGCCAGGGCGCCGCCCATGATGCCCAGTCCGATATACCCGATGCGGGGCTTGTCCATGTGTCGAAATCCTTCGTTCTCGCGCGACGCTTTACCGATCCGCCGCGGGCGACGCCAGACCGTCGGGCGGCCACACGGCGAGACCGGGCGCGAGCGGAATGCGTAAATTCCGGAACAGGAGAGAGAACGACATCCAGTTGCCCATCGCGATCACGAATTCCACCTGATGCGCGGGGTCGGGAACGTGCTTCGCGACCTCGGCCCAGGCGGCGTCGGAGATGGATTTGCCTTCGAGGCATTCGTCGGTGGCGGCGAGAATGGCTTTATCGGCGTCCGTCAGTCGATCGGAATTCTTCCAGTCGCGGACGGCCAGGATATCTTCTGGCGGAATGCCCGCCTCGGTCGCGACGCGCCAGTGTTGGGTCCATTCGTAGGCGGATCCGGTGACCCAGCCGATCCGCATGATCATCATTTCGCGCAGGCGGGTGTCGAATGTGTTGTTTTCCAGCAATTGCATCAACTGCCCGAAGGCGACGCGCGCGACGCCGGGGTTGTTGGCGACGACGCGAAACGCCTCGCTGCCGGTGCGCCGCGCCGGAAAGCCGATCGTCGCGCCGATTTCGCGGGCGCGCCCGGCGGATACCATGGGGACACGGAGGGTCATTGTTTCTCTCCCTTGAACATGTCCCCGATGGTCCACCCTGACGGCGGCGGCGGCAAGCCCTTGGCCGGGCCGCCTCACCCGCCGGCGGCGTCCACCCCCATGCCCGCCAGTTCCGCCATCGCCGCCGCCCGGCGCGCGTGCAGTTCGGCGATGGCCAGCCCCTTCAAACGCGCCAGGAAATCCGCGGAAACGCCGATCCCGTTGGAATGCGTTGTGCTGGCGCCTTCCGCCGACATCTTCAGGCTGGCGTCCCCCGGCGCCTCGATGAAAAGCTGGAACGCGTCGGGCCCGGCGGTCTCCGCCATGCGGATCAGGCCCTCTATGTCGCGCAACGCGGCGGCCAGATGGTTCACCTTGTCGAGGTCGGCGAGCTTCATGTCATAATCTCCCAGGTTTCGCCGCCATGTCCCCGAAGGCCGGCGGCGCCGGCCGAAGCGGAGCCGCCATCTGGCGCGGCGGGCATTGATCCCGGTCAAACGGTCCGCGCTGGCCATCGCCCCCGGCACCGGCCAAAGATACAACCCGACCCCGATCCATCGCCGGAAGGAGCCCCGCCATGCGACGCCGAGACCTGACCGCCCTGCTCCTGCTGCCCGTCCTCGCCACCGCCTGCGCGCCACCGCCACTCGCCCCAACCGCCAACCTCCCGCCGCCGGGCACGGAGTCCGCTCAGCCCGCCTTCCCGCGCTCCGGCGCGAAATGGCGCGTGCGAGTCACCGAAAGCCGGCTCTTCGGCACCACCGTGGAAGAACACGATATCCAGGCCACGCCCACGGTCTTCCAAAACCGGCCCGCCCTTGGCCTGACCGGTCCCCGCGCCACGACGGCGCTCGACCCCGCCTCGTTCAACCCGGTGGGTGCCCATACCAACGGCGTGACAACCGCGACGCTTTCGCCCGCCGAGGGTCCCTTGGTCTGGCCGCTCTGGGTGGGAAAAGTCTGGGCCCACACCTACGCCGCCAGCGACCTCGTCTACGGCCAGGTCTGGCCCGCCGCGCGCGCCACCGGCCAGGTCGCGGCCATGGAAACCGTGACGGTCCGGGCCGGCGTGTTTCGCGCTTACCGGATCGAATACAAAGCCGGACTCGGCACCGGCACCCTCGCCGCCCGCGACCGCGACGCCGTGCTGGGCATTGAGACCGTCGAGACCCATTGGTACGCGCCCGCGGTGAAACTGGTCGTGAAAAGCATCGTCCGGCGCGCGCCCGTCCACCATCTGGGCGTCGGGACGACCACGACCGAACTCGTCCGCCCGCCGGCCTGACCCGCGCGCCAGTTCAACGAACCTCGGTTAACGAACCTCGGTTAACGAACCTCGGTTAACGAACCTCGGTTAACGAACCTCGGTTAACGAACCTCGGTTAACGAACCTCGGTTAACGAACCTCGGTTAACGAACCTCGGTTAACGAACCTCGGTTA
>CANJJS010000104.1 GCA_947474705.1 Acetobacteraceae bacterium
CGACCACTGTTTCCAGTTCGTCCAGCCCCCGCCGGAGGGTGCTCCGGGCAAGGCCGGTGAGCCGGGACACGGCCGCGACGCCGCCATATCCGGCCGCGCGGGCTTCCGCCGCGCCGAAACGCCGCAGGCCCCGCTCATCCAGGACCGGGGCAAGTGCCGCATACCGAATCGATATCGCTGTTTCGTCGATCGCGGCGCGAGTCTATGTCGATCCGCGGGGGGCTGGGAATCGTCAAAACGACGGAATCGCGATTCGTTTATTTATCAACAGGCCCTAAGTCGATTGTCGCCGAAGGAACCGAGATCGGCGTCGGGCATGCGAAGCCATCCTGTTATCGAACTGGGGATGGCATCGATTCTGAACTTGCGCCGTTTGGCAAATCGTTACGCGTTTGTGGGACAACCGTAGGGTGGGGTCGAGGGGCAAAGCCCCCGTGGGGTCTGGGGCGACGCCCCAGTGCCAACCTCCGCCTCCGGCCTCTCCCTCAGAGTCTGTCCGAAAACAAACACATTTAATTTCAATGAGTTGCTGGACCTCCCACCTCGGAAAGCCAAGTGTTTGGAGGAAACACAGGGGGTTTCCGAAAAGGCGGCCGTCCTAAAACATTGAAATCACGGCCACTTGTTTCCGGACGGAAACTCAGGCCATCGCGCCCCGTGCCGCCACGGGCCACAGGCATTCGACGCGTCCCTGGCGGACGCCGACGTACCAGTCGTAGCGGTCGACGGTGGGGTCGCAGTGGCCGGGGACCAGGCGGAGTTTCTCGCCGAGTTTGGGCATGGCGGTTTCGCTGGCGACGTCGAGTTTGCCGTGTTCGTCGGAGGCGCTGACGTAACGGATGTCGGGTTTGCCCCAGATGGTGGGCATGCCGGAGTCGATGGACACCGCTTTATGGCCGGCGTCGAGGACGGCGAGGCCAGTATGGGGAGCGCTCATGACGGAGGCGAGCACGAAGAGGGCATGCCGAAACGTGCTGACGGGTTTGCCGTCGGCGTCGAGGTTGCGGGCGTAGTCGGCGTCCATGAAGATGTAGGAGCCGCATTGCATTTCCGTGTAGACGCCCGATCCGGCCTCGATCTGGAAGGAGCCTGTGCCGGCGCCGCCGACGATCGGGCAGTCGAGGCCTTGCTGGCGCAATTGCTCGACGGTGCGGCGGGACCCTTCGACGGCGGCGCCGATCAGGGTTTGGCGTTCGGCGATGGTGCGTTTGTGTTGGGCGCTGCCTTGGTACGCCTGGAGGCCACCAAATATGAGGTGTTTCGAGGCGGCGATTTTCTTCGCGAGATCGACCGCGGCGGGTCCGGGCGGGACGCCGCAGCGGGCGGCGCCGACGTCGATTTCCACGAGGACGGTCATGCGGCGGCCGGAATCGGCGGCGGCGCGTTCGATGGCGTCGACCTGTGCGGCGTCGTCGACGCAGACGGCGGCTTTGGCGATGGAGGAGAGCGCGCAGAGGCGGGCGAGTTTTTGTGCGCCGACGACTTCGTTGCTGACGAGGATGTCGGGGATGCCGCCCCATGCCAGGATCTCGGCCTCGGCGACTTTTTGCACGCACTGGCCCACGGCGCCGCGGGCCATCTGCAATTTCGCGATGACCGGGGATTTATGGGTTTTCGCGTGCGCGCGCAGTTTCACGCCCGTGGGCGCGAGCAGCGCGGCCATGTGGTCGAGGTTGTATTCGAAGGCGTCGAGATCGACGACCAGGGCTGGCGTGTCGATTTCGTCCTCGCGCATGCCGGGGACGGCGGGGGGTGTCTGTAACATGCCCCGGAGTTTAGGGATTTCCCGGGGTTTCGACAATCATGGGCTGGCCTGGTATCAGGGGGGTCAGGAGGTACCTCATGGTTAAATTGTTCGAACCGCTGCAAATCCGCTCCGTCACCCTGAAGAACCGGGTGGTGTTGGCGCCAATGCATCAATACGCGTCCAACCAGGGTTTCGCGACGGACTGGCATTTGATGAACGCCGGAAAATTCGCGGCGGGTGGCTGCGGGCTGGTGATGGTGGAATCGACGAAGGTCGAGCGCCGGGGCTGCGGCACCGTGGGCGATCTCGGGTTGTGGAAGGACGAGTTCATTCCGGGGTTGAAGCGGATCACGGATTTCATTCGCGCCCAGGGGGCGGTGCCGGCGATTCAGATTGGGCATTCGGGGCGGAAGGCGCGGCTGACACGTCCCTGGGAGGGGCAGCAGCCTCTGACGCCCGAATATGGCGAGATGTTCGATTGGGAGGGGTGGGAACTGGTGGCGCCCAGCGCCGTGGCGCACAGCGAGCGGATGCCGGTGCCGCGGGCGTTTTCCCGGGACGAGATTCCGGGCGTTGTGGCGCATTGGGGCGAGGCGGCGGCGCGGGCGGACAAGGCGGGGTTCGATGTGCTCGATATCCACGGGGCGCATGGGTATTTGATTCATCAGTTCCTTTCTCCGGTGGCGAACCGGCGGAACGACGAGTATGGCGGGTCGGATCGGAATCGGATGCGTTTTGCTCTGGAGGTCGCGGAGTGTGTGCGGGCGAACTGGCCGTCGGAGAAGCCGTTGTTCATGCGGCTGTCCTGCGAGGACGATTCCGGCTGGGGGCCGGAGCAGAGCGTGGCGTTGTCGAAGGAGTTGAAACTTCGCGGCGTGGACGTGATCGATTGCAGCTCGGGCGGGATTTTGGAACGCTCGCCGATGGATGGGGAGCGGGCGAAGAAATACGGGTATCAGGTGCCTTACGCGGAGAAAATCCGGGCCGAGGCGGAGATGATGACGATGGCCGTGGGGCATATCGTGCACGCGGATCAGGCGGAGGCGATCCTTCAGGAAGGGCGTGCCGATCTGATCGCGATCGCCCGGGAACTGCTTTACAATCCGAACTGGGCCATGGACGCGGCGCAGAAACTGGGCGCCGATCCGGACTTTAAGTCGGTTCCGCCGGCATATTCTTACTGGCTGGGGAAGCGGGCGAAGTCGGCGTTCGAGGGGGTGCCCTCGACGTTCAAGCGGGGGATGATGGCGGCGGAGTAGGACGCGGCCGGGGTTTGGGCGCGGGCCGCTGCTTCAGAACAGCGGTCCGGTCACACGGAGCTTCGCGCGTCCGGTCAATCCAGGCGTTCGCTCGAATCCTGGCCTTTGCCGCGTCGTCCGGACCGGGGGCGAAACGGATGTGGGTTCGGGGCTGGGTTGGCGGTATACTGCGTTCGCGCGGCGCGACGGCAGGGCAGGCTGGCGCCGGACGTACCAGGCGATATGGAAATAAAGGACGCCCGCGAGATGCGTGAGACTCCGTTAGTACCGCCAGAGTTATTGAACCGGGTTGTGGATTTCTTTCACCCTCGCCGGGTCGTCCTGTTCGGTTCGCGGGCACGAGGCGAAGCGGGACCGGACAGCGATATCGATTTGCTGGTGATCCTCGACGACGATGCGCCGGCGGATCGGTTGACATTGCGGGCAGGATGGGAGTCGCGGCGGGGCTATGATCGTCCGGCGGATGTCATTCCGGTTCGGGAGGCGGTTTACCGTCGTAAAGCCAAGATCGCCGGGACTTTGGCCTACGAGGCGGAGATCGACGGAATCCCGGTGTATGAGCGGGCCTGACCGCCCCATTCAACCCGAAAATCGGCGCGAGGCACGGTTGTGGCTGGCGATCGTGGAGGAAGACATCGATGTCGCGGGCGCGGCGATGCGGCTGTCGCGCCGACGCGCCGCCGCGTACCATGTGCAGCAGGCGGCGGAGAAGTTGATCAAGAGCCTGCTGGTTCTGGCGGGGGAACCATTTCGCCGGACACACGATCTGGACGATCTCGCGCGGCGGCTGTTGCCGGTTTATCTGGAATTCGCCGTGCAAGCGGAAACGATGCGGCATCTTTCGGTTTGGGGCGTCGCGTGGCGGTATCCCACCCTGGAGGATACGCCGGAGCCATTGCCGAGCGCCGACGAACTCGAACAAACGATTGCCTTGTTGAAGGATTTCGCGGCGCTCGCGGGTGTGTTGATCGATGGTGGGCCATGAACGTCAGGTGCCCCGGAATCCTGGCAGGCGGGCATTTTTGTGTCATGAATCCGGCGAGTCCGGAAAACCCTTGACCCGTGCCATGAGGATGCGGCAAGTAACTATTGTCAGAGTAGGCCAGGATTCGGCCGGCCAGGCATCTCCCGAACATTGACGAGTAACTCGCGCATATGCGCGACGGAGAAAACCATGCCCAATCCTGACAAATATCACCCCCGCTGGTGGATCGAATACGACAAAGCAACCCATCTCGGCGTCATGAAGAGTGCGTATGGCACCGCGTTCTTCAGGAACGACTTTGGCTGTTGGACTATATACCGGACGGAGAGTCTGGACCCATTGGACCCGTTGGATAAGGACGGTTTCGCCATGGTGGCCAGGGCCGCGTACCCGTATTTGTATAATTGGTTGAGAGGGCGCTCAGGCACCCGGTAAACCGATCCAACAACAAGCGAGCTGTCCGGCACGGAACAACAACCGCTTCGTTGCTCCGTGCCGGGCTCCTATCGAAACTTATAAACCGCCAGCGCGTTGTCGTGCAGAACGTTCCGCTTTTCGACTTCCGTCATTTGAAACCGCCAGGCCAGATGGGGATCGTCGAAATCCCAGTGCGGGTAATCGCTGGAATAGACCATCCGGTCCCAGCCGATCCATTCGAAGATCTGGCGGAGGTCGTCGGGGTGTTCGGGTTCGTCGACGGGCTGGGTCGCGTACCACAGGTTCGACCGGAGATATTCGGAGGGTTTGCGTTTCAGATCCGGAACCTCGCCGCGCATTTTCGCCCAATTGGCGTCCATTCGCCAGCCGAGTTGGGGGACCCAGCCGAAACCGCCCTCGATCATCACGACTTTCAGGTCGGGGAAGACGTCGAAGACGCCTTCCAGGATCAGGCTGGCGGTTTGGTTCATCATCGAATGGCTCAACATTTGATGATCTTCGGCGTAGAATTGCGGCCAGCCGCCGGGGGAAGGCGCGTTGGACTGGGTGCCGCCGACGTGGAGGCCGATGGAGAAGCCGTGTTTCAGGGCGGCCTCGAAGATGGGCCAGTAGCGGCGGCGGCCGATCGGTTCGGAGGTTTTGGAGCCGAGTTGTATCTGGCAGAAGCGCCAGTCGTCCGCTCGTTTTTCGATTTCGGCGACGGCGGCCTGTGGGTCGTCGGCGGCGATCAGGACGGAGGCGCGGAGGCGGGGTTCGGGGTCGACGAACTCGGCGGCCTGCCAGTCGTTCATGGCGGAGGAGAGGGCGGCGGCGAGGTCGAGGTTGCGGGAGGAGTTGCCGCCCAGGAGGGGTTCGAGGACGCCGTAGGTGATGTTGTAGGCGTCGAGGAGTTGTTCCCGCATGAAGTCGACGTCGGAGCCGGGCGGGCTACCGTCGGGCGGGAAGGAGTCGCGGCGCGACAGGAAGGGTTGGAAGCGGGGGTAGGTGCCGCGTCCGGCGTAGGGGCCAGTGGTGAACTGGCCGTATTCCGCGACGTGTTTGCGCCAGCGTTCCGAGAGATATTTGTTCAGGGCGCCGGGTTTCGGGAACGGGTGGATATCGCAATCGATGATCCCGTATTTGCTGTTGGCGTCGGCGCGGTGTTGAAGGATGTCGACGGGCGCGTTCATGACATGGTCTCCTGCAAACGGGGATAGGTCGCCAGCGGGTTTTGGACGCGCATGCGGTGCGCGAGACTTTCCGAAATTCCTCCCGGCACGATGGCGTCGCCTTCGAATTGCCAGTGCGGGTAATCGGAGGAGAAGAGGAACATGTCCTCGCAGTCGATTTGTTCGACGATGCGGGCGACGGTATCGGCGTCGGGGGCGTCGAAGGGCTGGGTGGTGATGCGAATGTTGGAACGGATGATATCCGCGGGGGAGTCTTTCACCCATGGGATTTCGGGGCGGACACCGCGCCAGGTTTTGATGGCGCGCCAGATGAAGTTGGGGAGCCAGCTCACGCCGGATTCGATGAACACGAATTTCAGCGTGGGGAATTTTACGAAGATGCCGTTGGTGACGAGGCTTAACAGTTGATCTTCGAATAATTGGCTGTTGGCGACGTAATCGTGGAGGTAGTGGGAGGGCCAGCCGCCGGAGGTGGGGGCGTGGCGGTACATGCTGCCGGCGTGGATGCCGATGGGCAGGCCGTGGCGGTGCGCGGCTTCGTAGATGGGCCAGTAGTAGGAGCGGCCCAGCATCATTTCGCAGGCGGCGGGGAGGAGGACCTGGACGAAGCGTTTATCGGGGGCCAGGCGTTCGATTTCCTCCACGGCCAGCAGCGGGGCCTGCGGCGGGACGACGATGGAGGCGCGGAGGCGGGGTTCCTGGTTCAGCCATTTGTCGACGATCCAGTCGTTGACGGCGGAACAGATGGCGGCGCCCATGGACTCGCTGACGGCGACCTGGCCGCCGGTCAGCGGGTTGCAGATCGCGTGGCTTATGTTGAATTTGTCCAGCGCCTGCGCGCGCATCTGGGCCAGGCTGGAGCCTGGGCGTTCGCCCGCGACGCGCCAGTCGGGGCGGCAGGTCAGGGGCGCGCCGAGCGGGTAGCTCATCATGTCGAAGCCGTCGATGCCGCGATCGACGAAGGAATGGCGCCAGAAGTCGCTCATGTAAGGCAGTAATGCCTTGATGTCGGGGACGCCGGGGTGGATGTCGCAGTCGATGGCGGTTGGGGCGGGGGCGGTTGGGGCGGGGGCGGTTGGGGCGGGCATGTTTCGGTCTCTTGGGTCGGGGGACGGTGCCAGCCTCGGGGGCTGGCGTCCAGGCTATTTGACGATGCCGCCTCGGCGCAGGCCGCGTTTCCAGTCGGTGGCGATGTCGTCCAGGGCTTGTTTGGCGGTTTTTTGGCCGATCAGGGCCTGGGACAGGCCGAGGCGGAGGGATTGTTCCAGGGTTGGGAAGACCGGGTTGGCGGGGGTTGGGATGCCGGTTTCGATCGCTTTGGCGGCGACGGCGGGCCAGCCGATTTTCTCGATCATTTCGGGGTCGCGCAGGACGGAGCCGCGGGGTGGGGCGTTGCCGCGTTCCATGGATCGTTTCATCCATTTCTTGTCGCTGACCATGCGGATGAATTCCAGGGACCAGTCCTTGTGCTTTGTGTATTTGGGGACGCCGAGGAAGTGGCCGTCAACCCAGGTGCGGCTCTGGGATTTGGCGGTGAGGCCGGGGACGACATCCCAGGTCCATTTGCCGCCGGTTTTGGAGATTTTCGGGTCGTTGATCAGGGTGCCATAGGGGGCGAAGGTTTGGCACATGGCGTAACGATCGCCTTGGCCGGCCGAGACGATTTCCTCATATTCCCAGGTCATGGCGTCCGGCGGCACGACTTTGTGTTTCAGGACCATGTCGGCCCACCATTCCAGGGCCGTGACGGCCTGGGGTGAATTGATCATGATCTCGCCGGTTTTGAAATCGACCATGTCGCCGCCGGCGGAATAGAGCCAGGGGTAGAAGGCGCCCTGGATGGCGGAGCCCTGGCGTCCGGAGAGGCCGAAGCCGTGGCGTCCGGGCGGGGTGTTGGTGGCGAGGGCGGCTTTGGTCAGTTCGGCGAAGGTATCGGGAAGTTTCGTGATTCCGGCGGCGTCCAGCAAGGGTTTTTGGTAGTGCATGATGCCGGTGGTGATGCGGTAGGGCACGCCGATCAGCTTGCCTTCGTACGTGGCCGCTTTTTTACTGCCGCCAAGGAAATCGTTCCACTCCCAGGCGGGATCGCGGGCCATGATTTTGGCGATGTATTCCTCGTGATCGTCGAAGTGCGGGGCAAGCCAGCCGGCCATGCCGACGGACCACTGGACGATGTCGATGCCGGAGGAGCCCGAGTTGAGTTCGGTTTTCAGCCGGGCGCGCCAGGGATCGACGGGCAGGAGGGTAAAATCGATTTTGATGCCGGTGGCTTTTTCGAAGGCGGGGGCGACTTCCTCGACCATGACCCAGTGCCAGGGGCCGTTGTCGCCGACATAGACGAGTTTGTCGGGTTTGTTTTGGGCGAGGGCCGGCATCGCGAGGGCGGACGTGGCGCCCGCGAGGAGAGAACGACGTTTCATCCTTTGACCGCTCCGGAGGAAAGGCCCGCGACCAGATGGCGTTGGGCGAGGAAAGAGAAGATAATCACGGGCAGGATGACCAGGACGCCGGAGGCGGTCATGCCGCCCCAGTCGACTCCGGTGTCGCCGCCCGAAAAGGCCGCCATCAGCACGGGGAGTGTGCGGGTGGCGTTGTTGGTCAGTACGGCCGAGAACAGAAAGTCGTTCCAGGCGAGTTGCAGGCAGAGGATCGAGGCGGCGACGAGGCCGGGCCGGATCAGGGGAAGGACCACGTAGAAGAAGGCCTGGTAGCGGCTGGCGCCGTCAACCCAGGCGCTTTCCTCGAGTTCCTTGGGAAGGTCCTCGAAGAATCCGCGCATGATCCAGACGACCAGTGGCAGGCTGAAGGTGGAATAAGCGAGGATGACGCTGAGGCGGGTCGTGGTCAGACCGATTTTGCTGAACAGCACGTACATTGGGACGAGGACGGCGATGGGTGGCAGCATGCGCATGGCCAGCAGGCCGAAGAACAAAAAGCCTCGGCCGAAGAAGGCGAAGCGGGCGAAGGCGTAGGCGGCGGGGACTCCGACGGCCAGCGATAAGGTGACGGCGCCGGTTGAGACCAGCAGGCTGTTCAGGAAGGCGGCGGGGAAGTCGGCGCGTTCGAAGACGGCGGCGTAGTTCTCCATTGTCGGCCACCAGACGAACAAGGGTGGTTTGGCGAAGACCTGGAGTCGGGTTTTCAGCGACAGGCCGACGATCCACAGCAGCGGGAACAGGAAGGCGCAGGTGAGTCCGATGAGGGCGGCGTAGACGCTGCCGGCGAAGAGGATTTTGCCGCGGCGGGAGCCGACGTAATTGAGCGCGGCCATTAGTTGGCATCCCTGCGGCGGACGGTGGACATGAAGAACAGGCACAGCACCATCGACATCGCCAGCATGGTCCAGGACGCGGCCGAGCCGAGGCTCATGTCGAAGCGGACGAAGGAGGCCTGGTAGGTGAATTGCGACAGCGTCATGGTGGCGTTGGCGGGGCCGCCGCTGGTCAGAACGTAGATGTTGTCGAAGGCGCGGAACTCGAAGATCGTGCGCAGTAAAAGGGCGACAAGGATGTAGGGGCGGAGCAATGGCAGGGTGATATGCCAGAACATTTGCCAGGTGCTGGCGCCGTCGATGAGCGCGGCCTCGACGGGTTCGTGCGGGAGGGAGCGGAGGCCCGCCAGCAGCAGGATCGAGACGTAGGGCGCGTTTTGCCAGATATTGACAAGGGCCACGGCGAACAAAGCGGTGTCGGGGCGGCCGAGCCAGACGATGTGTTCGCCGATCATCCAGTTGATGACGCCGTGATCGGGGTCGAGCAGGAGTTTCCAGCAGAAGGCGGCGACGACGGGCGTGATCATCATGGGGACGACGAGGAATGTTCGGAAAATCGCGATATAAGGGAGGTCGATGTTCAGAAGGAGGGCAATGCCCAGGCCAAGGGCGAGTTCGGAGGCGACGGTGATGAAGGTGTAGGTGAGGGTGAGGCGGATGGAGCCGATGAAGTCGGGATCGCTCAGCAGGTCCTCGTAATTCTGGAGGCCGACATATTTGCCGTCGAAAAGGCCGAGTTGGGGTTCCCAGCCCTGGAAGCTGAGATAGCCGGAGAAGATCAGTGGCAGGCCGAAGATGAAGGTCATCAGCAGGGTCGTCGGCAGGACGGCGATGCGGATGAACTGGCGGTCGAGCCAGAGGCCTCGGGGGCTCGCGCGCGGTGGCGCGGTGGGCGCGGCTGTTACCGCCATTGTTGGCGTTCCTCCGGTTTCCCACCGGTTTTCGCCCGGGGGTTTGGTTCTGGCGGGGACGATAGACCGGTTCGTGGCCGCCGTCACGCGCGGTGGGGCGGCCGGGCGCGGACGTTTCCGCTCCGAGGCAACGTCGCTGGGCCATGCTCTTGGCCCGTGTCAGCGCCGGGGCAGAAGAATATCGTAGTCTGGCGATGTCTGGCCGGCGCGTGCCGCGGCCAGCCCGGCGGCGAGCCGGTCCGCGATCGCGACGCGGTAATGCATGCCGTCCCAGTACCCGTCGTCGTCGCTGGTCAGGGCGCTGGGTTTCAGGAAGTCGGCGATCGTCGTGCCCGGGGTATCCTTCATGGCGGCGACGGCCCGGCGGCGGCATTCCGCCCAGACGGCGGCGGCCGGGTGGTCCGGGGGCACGATGCGAACATGGTGCGCGGGCACGAAGAACAGCGTCGCTTTGGTGTCCTTGGGCAGGGTGCGCAGGGTTTCGGTCAGGTATTCGAAGTTGCGGAACCGCCAGGTGGCGGGGGGCCCGTCGCGCGGCCCCAGCGGAATCGCCATGCCGTCGGCGCGGAGTTTCGTTTGGGCGCGGGCGCGGTCCCATTTGTCGTCGGGCGGCACGAACACCGTGTAACCGTCGCGCCCCTGGTCTTCGCGTTTCAGCCCGGTGAGCACGCCGAATTCCTTGCCGGCTTCCTCCATCGCGTAAATATTGAGGATTTCGCGATACCCGCGCCAGGTTGTTTCCCGGTACATCCAGGCCGGAAACGGGCGCGGCGTCAGTGTGTCCGGCGTATCGCCCGTGTCGCACCAGCCGGTGTCGAGCCCCAGCAGGATGTGTTTGGCCTCTGGGTGGGCGCGGAGAAAGACCGCCAGGATTTGCATTTGCTCCCATGGCGTCGCGGCGTTCATCGCCAGGTTGACGAAGCGGGCGCCGAACGCCTCGTTCAGGCGTGCCGGGCGCAGCAGGCGGCTGGTGGATGTGCCGATCACCGCGCTGTCGAATTGTTCCGAGCGCGCCAGGCCGGGGTAGGCGAACCGCTGATTGGATGTGACCGGCGCCCGGTCGAGTTTGGGCGACAGCGGCAGCACGTTCCACGGATCGACGATCGCGACGAACAGGAACACGAAACCGATGACTCCCGCGGCGGTGCCGGCGGCGAGGCGGACGAAGCGGCGCCAGGCCGCTGTTTCAGAACTGGAAGTAGATGAAGACATTGGGCAGGCGCCCGCCGATCAGTAACAGCAGCCAGGACAGGACCACCCCGGCGGACACCGCCAGCCAGGGGGAGGGGCGGAGCAGGGTTTCGGCGTAGCGCAGGCTGGTGGGGCCGAGCGTCGCGGCCAGCGCGCCGCCGATCAGCGCCGCGAGGGGCTCGTTCGGCACGCGGGGGGTGGCGAGTCCGTTGATGCCGGTCATGCTGGCGAGGATCGAGGCGGCGGCCGAGAAGTCGGCGGCGCGGAACAAAACCCAGGCGACGACGACGAACAGCATGGTGATGGTCCAGCCGAGCGCGCGGGGCAGGCGGAGGCCGGTTTTGGACCAGATCCCGTCGATCGCCAGGGCCACGCCGTGCAGCCCGCCCCAGACGACGAAGGTCCAGGCCGCGCCGTGCCACAGGCCGCCGAGCAGCATGGTGACGACCACATTGATGGCCTGGCGGGCCTGTCCGTTCCGGTTTCCTCCGAGCGGAATGTAGAGGTAATCGCGCAGAAAGCGGCTGAGGGTCATGTGCCAGCGGCGCCAAAACTCTCTTATGGACGTCGCGCGATACGGCGCGTCGAAATTCACCGGCAAACGCAGCCCGAACATTCGCGCGAGGCCCGTGGCCATGTCGGAGTAGCCCGAAAAGTCGAAGTAGATCTGGAGCGTGTAGCCAAGGGCGGCGGCCCAGGCCTCGCCCAGACCGAGAGGGGTGCCGGTGGCTTTGGCGAAGAGCGGGTCGATGAGGGGCGCGATGGTGTCGGCGACGACGACTTTCTTGGCGACGCCGAGGATGAAGAGGAAGAAGCCTCGGCCGACGTTTTCCCACATGGCGGCGCCGCGTGGATCGGCCTGGAACTGGTGGACGATTTCGTTATGGCGGACGAGCGGGCCGGCGATCAGTTGCGGGAAGAACGAGACGAACAGGCAGAAGTCGAGAAAACCGTAAATGTGGCGGTCGCCGCGGCGGAGGTCGATCAGGTAGGAGATTTTCTGGAAGACGAAAAAGCTGATGCCAAGGGGGAGGATGAGCGACCAGGGGTCCCATGGCGAGCCCGCGCGGCCGAAGGCGGTGCCGCGGAGGAAGTCGGCGTATTTGAACAGCGCGAGGATGGCGAGGTTGAGGCCGACTCCGGTGGCGGGGATCCAGGCCTGGCGGGTCCGCCCGAACCAGAGCGCGATGCCCCAGTTGGCGAGGGTCAGGGCCATCAGCAGCGGCACGAAGCGCCAGTCCCACCAGCCGTAAAAGCCCAGGGAGGCGAGGACGAGGAGGGTTTGCCTCGCGGCGCGGTTGGCGGCGAGGGCGTAGTACAAGGCCAGGACCGCGGGCAGGAACCCGGCGATGAACACCTGCGAGTTGAAGAGCATGGCGCGTCTTCGCATGGGCGGCGGGGTGGGGGCAACCGGATGGGGGGACACGAGGCCTTTACATATGTTATTGTCCACTGCGGTATGGATGAACCTTGGCCGCCCTCGCCGTGCATGGAAGGAGTAAACCGTGTCCGCAACCGTCTTCGCCACGCGACTCAGTCCCGCCCAATTCGACGCGCTTCGCGCTTACGCCGCTGGGCAATGCGGCACGCGCGAGACGATCGACCGCGCCGGGATGCATGATTACGCCGATCTGGTGATCGGACTGGCGCGCAACGATCTGGCTTTTCCAAAGCCGTCCGCGACTCCGGCGCACGAGGCCCGTGTCGCGCGCGCGCGCGATACTCCAACCTCGCTTGCGTCATGGCGATTGATGTCCGGCTCATCGTCACCGACGCGCCGCCGTTGATCACACTCGCTGTCGCCAAAAGCCTGGATTACCTGCTTTATCCCGAACTGCCGGTCATTGTTCCCGACGCGGTGTTTCACGAAGCGACCGCGGCCGCCGGAAAGCTGGAGCGCGGGAAATTCTCGATTGGTATCGCGCGCACATGGCCGAGGTGCGTTTTCGACACCAATATGCTGTCCGCCATGATGACCCCCCGGCCGGTGCTGGAAGCACGGGCCAGGTGTCAGGTTGAAGCCTGTGGCACGCTCGAAATTATGTCTGGAAAAGCGATTTTGGACCCTAACATGACAAAAATTGGCCTTTTGCCTGACGTAGGGTTGGGGTATACTATAACATGACACGTAGCCGATAATGTGCTGTATGATCCGGTTTCCTCGACGCCCCTATCCTCAACAATGCAAACGCTATCTGGGCTTCCAAGCTGCTATCAGTTCGGGTCGATATTCGAAATGCATAGTGTCAAAATGGTACCATTTACCGCCCCAAATGAAGCCGTGGCGCTCGAAGATATCCACGATTTCCAGCGGGATTTCATTGCGCCATATGTAATTTCCGTTCCCACTGGGGCTGCCCCACAGCCAATAATGTGAGTGTGCCGTTGCGATGTCGATCGCACTTGCGGTTCCATGGGCACTTAGTCGATTCGTTCCCGCGATGGCACGGCAATTCAACGTACCCGCAGGCGGATAAAGATATTTATCGAAGCTCGACGGCAGTCGGTCCAATTCCGCAGAAACTGCCGCCAGTTTCTCGGCGACACCGTTGATACGAGTTACACGGACTGTGCGTCCCCATTTTGTCGGTAGCCACACGACGTCCACGAGAGTCTTCGCGGTTTCGCCTTTCCGACAATCGCCATACATTTTCGTGAAAAACGGTTCGTATCGCACCCGTCCAGGATCAATATCGCGTCCCGGTGGCATGCCGACATTCCCGACGAGATAGGGCGTATAAAACATATCCTTTATGGAGGCCTGATCGAGCAACTGCTCGAAGCTTTTGCCACGCTTACCATCGTCGAAGGGCATTTTCGTCCCGTCTCGAAAAATCAGATCGTTCCCCTCATGTCCTCGAAGGAAGTCCGGATAGGCTTTGACGAGAATATCCATTAAGCGTGAGGCATCACCCGATTGGGCAAAGCCAGTGTTGGGGCATACCAGTGGTAAGCTTGCTATAAGCAGCCAGCGCAGCCACCTTATCATCTGGCAACACTTACGATTACGTAGTCACCGCGCGCACTTCGACATACCCGTACCAGTATCAATGGTGTCCCGTTAATGATGTCAGCGAGTACCGAGGGCGATGAATCGCCAGTCGCCAACATGCGCTCAAGGAGAGCTCTATTTTCGGTGGATGCGAAAAACCGATCATCGTCATCCTCGGGATCGCGTTTGCCAAATTGGTGGAAATTGGCACGATCTTGGCGGATGATTGCCGCAGCGGATCGTAGTCTCACACCGCTGGAATTAAAGTGATCGGCTGCTCCGAGCCGGGCAATATAAGACTCTCGGACATCGCATGCCAGAACCGAGGAAGTGGCCATAGATACCAGCAGAAAAGAGAGGATAGCGGCCCACTTCATCTGATTCGACGCCTCCATTTTGCCCGGCATCACCGGACTTCTCTGGGCCGATGATAGCCACGAACGAAGGCGCTCTGCAATCTCATCAGAGTCAGCATCGGGCGAATATCATAGTTACTCAGCTGTTGGTGAGAAGCATGGTATCTTCCGAGTAGGGATCGCACGCCGATCCCGCCGACTTAACATAATGGACCTTATACGGCAGACGATGAAATAATACCAACCCCGACATGAAACCCACGCCCAACCCCACCTTGACCCCCACCCCCCATCCGCGCCACCTCTCCCCCCAACAAACCACACCCCGGCGCCCCCAACCAGGCCGCCGGCAGGGGAGACCGAACCACCATGCGCGCAGTCTGGTACGACCGCCAAGGACCCGCCCAGGACGTCATCGTCGCGGGCGAACTCCCCACACCGGAACCCGGAACGGGAGAGGTCCGGGTTCGCCTCGAAGCCTCCGGCGTCAACCCCTCCGACACCTACCGCCGCCGCGGCGCCGTGCCCGCCGAATACCCTCGGGTCATCCCCAACAGCGACGGCGCCGGCACCATCGACAAAACCGGACCCATGGTCCCCGAGTCCTGGGTTGGCAAGCGCGTCTGGCTTTATAACGGCCAGCGCAACGGCCGCTGGATGGGCACGGCCGCGGAATATATTTGCCTCAGCGCCGACCTCGTCACCGAACTCCCGGCCCATGTCTCCTTCGCCGAGGGCGCGACGCTCGGCGTCCCCGGCATGACCGCCTATGGCTGCGTCTTCGCGGCCGGGCAGATCCAGGGCAAAACCGTCCTCGTCACCGGCGGCGCCGGCGCGGTCGGCCACTACGCCGTGCAACTCGCCGCCTGGGCCGGCGCCACCGTGCTCGCCACCGTCAGTTCCGAAGACAAAGCCGCCCGAGCCAAAGCCGGCGGCGCGGCCCACATTATCAACTACCGCAGCGAAGACGTCGCCCAACGCATCCGCGACATCACCGGCGGAGAGGGCGTGGACCACGTCGTCGATGTCGATTTCGGCGGCAACCTCGCCACCGTCCTGGCCGCGGTTAAAGACGGCGGCTCCATCGCCTATTACGCCACCAACGGCGCGCTGAACCCGAACGTGCCGCTGCGCGCGATCATGGCGAAAAACCTGACGATCCGGGGCTTCGTGCTCCCCACCAGCCTCCACGCCGACCGCAAACGCGCCCAAACCGGCATGGCCCGCTTCATCGCGACGCCGGGACGGATCCTGTCGGTGGCGGGCACTTTCCCGCTATACGAGACCGCCAACGCGCATTTGTCGGTGGAACAAGGCGGCAAAATCGGCACCGTCGTCGTCGAGCCGCATAAATAACCCGCGTCCAAAGGATACAGAACGATATGACCGACTCTCCCCTTGGCGCCGTGATCGGCGCTAACCGCGGAATTGGACTGGGCGTGACCAAGGAGATGCTCCGCCGCGGCTGGACCGTCGTCGCCACGGCCCGCGATCCGGCCGCCGCGAAGGACCTCGCCGCGCTGGCGCAGGCGCATCCGGGCAAGCTGGAAATCCTGGCGCTGGATATGAACAACGGCGCGGACCTCGACGCCTTCGCCGCCGCGATGAAGACACGGACGCTCGACGCGCTGCTGGTCAACGCCGGGGTCGCCGGACCGGAGCACCGCAGCGCCTCCGCCGCGACAGAGGCCGAGATCGGCGCCCTGATGTACACCAACGCCATCGGCCCGATCCGGCTGGCGCGCGCGGTGGCGGGGTCGGTGCGGCGCGACACCGGCGTGATCGGCTTTACCAGTTCGGTGATGGGCAGCGTCGCGCTGAACGCGGGCGGGCACGAACTCTACCGCGCCAGTAAGGCCGCGCTGAATTCCCTGTCGCGCGGGCTTTGGTCCGAACTGAAGGGCCGCGGCCTGACGCTGCTCAGCCTGCATCCGGGTTGGGTCCGCACCGGCATGGGCGGCTCGGCCGCG
>CANJJS010000105.1 GCA_947474705.1 Acetobacteraceae bacterium
CGGCTCTGGTTCCAGCTTTACGTCTGGCGCCGCCGCGACCTGTCCTACCAAATCATCGAACGCGCCAAAGCCGCGGGCTACGAGGCGCTGATCGTCACCGTCGATTCCGCCGTCTCCGGCAACCGCGAATACAATTCTCGAAACGGCTTCGCGCTGCCGTTCAATCCGTCGCGAAAATTCCTGATGGACGTCGCGGCCCACCCCGGCTGGCTGCTGGGCGTCATGGGCCGCTACCTCGCCACGATCGGCATGCCCGCGCATGAAAACTACCCCGCCGAGTTCCAGGGCAAATTGACCAGCGGCATCGCCGGACGCCGCCCGGAAATGAAAGTCGACTCCCTCAATTGGGAGGATATCGCGACATTTCGAAAAATGTGGCCGGGAATCCTGATGCTGAAAGGCGTCAACCGGGTCGACGACGCGTTGAAAGCCCTGAATTACGGCGTCGATGGTTTGATCGTGTCCAATCACGGCGGCCGCAACATGGACAGCGCCGCCGCGACCCTGCGCGTCCTGCCGGAAATCGCCGACGCCGTGGGAGACAAGACCACCATCATCCTCGACTCCGGCGTTCGCCGAGGCTCCGACATCGTCAAAGCCCTGGCCCTCGGCGCCAAAGCCGTGCTGACGGGACGCGCCACGCTCTACGGCACCGCCGTGGGCGGCGAGGCCGGCGCGGCCAAAGCCATCGGCATCCTCAAAACCGAGATGGACAAAACCATGGCCTATACCGGCTACAATCGGACCGACGAAATCTCCTCCGATTGTTTCTTCGGCGGCCTGGGCGCCAACAGCCGAAGCGTCTGACCGGTACAATCGCGCGATTTCGAGCGAACCCCCGGACCGGTTGTCTCCGCCCCCCGTCGTGGCCCGGCACGGCGGAGATACCGGGCAACCGGCAACGCCCCGGCGATGGGTCAATCGTTCGGACGATAGAATGCCGCGGGCGGATGCCCGGGGCATCCGCCAGCAAGAATATTGGTCCTTATAAAGAACAAATTGGCGCGGCGGCGATCCCACGCTTGTACACTCGAAACAAAAAATCATTTTACCCGCACCGCGACCCGCGCGACATCGCCCTCCGCGTCCAGCACCGTGACCCGGTAAAACCCCGGCGCGGCGGGCACCCATGACACTTCCCGCCGTGCCGGGTCGGTGCCCAAGGGTGCGCCGTTGACCATGAAGGTCAAAGGACGGCGCCCGCCCATCGCCCGCAGCGTCACCGGCCCATCCCCGCTCAACACCGCGTTGGGCGGCGGGAACAGCAGCCGCAAGGCGTTCGCGTTGGCCGTGGCGGCGGGGGCGCGGACCGGTCTCGCCACCGGCGCGGGGGCATCGCGCGGCGCCGGTGGCAGCACATCGAACACCCGGGCGAGCAACGGCAGTGCCAGATTGCGCCCCGTCGCGCCGGGCAAGGGCGTTCCGTCCGGCCGCCCGATCCAGACGCCGACGACATGGGCTCGGTCGAAGCCAAAAGCCCAGGCGTCGCGGCCGCCCCAACTTGTGCCGGTTTTCCAGGCGATCCCCGCCAAACTCGACTCCGGCATCGCCTGCGTCAGCACCTGGGCGATCGCCGCCGCCGCCCGCGGTTGCAGAAACATCCCGCCCGGCGCCACCAGCTCCGGTAACAATTTCGGCCCGCCCGCGCTCCCGTCGGTCGCCAGGGCGGCGTAAAGCCCGGCCAGGTCGCGCAGCGAGATCCCCGCCCCGCCCAGCGCCAGCGGCAAGGACGGCGCGGCGCCAGGCGGAAGGCGCAGGGTGGCGCCCGCCTGGTGCATGCGGGTGGCGAAGCGCATCGGTCCGACCTGTTCCAGCAACGCGACGGGGGGCAGGTTCAGGGAGCGGCGCAGGGCCTCCCCGGCGGTGACGCCGCCGGCGAAACCGCGGTCGAAGTCCTCGGGGGCATAGGCACCGAAGTGGCGCGGCAGGTCCTCCACCGGGGTGTCGGGTCCGGCGATCCCATCCTCGAACGCCATCGCGTAGATGAAGGGCTTCGTCGCGGAGCCCGGGGAGCGGATGGCCAAGGTCAGGTCGAGCGCGCCCGCCCGCGCCTCGGTCGAGGCTTCGGCGCCGGAGACAATGGCGCGGATTTCCCGGGTGCGGGCGTCCAGCACCAGCAGGGACAAAGAGGCGCGATCCGGCAGATGGCGCAGCCGGTCGGTGGCCATGCGCTCCAGGGCGAATTGCAGCGGCAGGTCGAGCGTCGTCGTCACCCGGGCGGGCCCGGCGAGGCGGCCGATCGCCTGGCGGGCATGGCGGGGGAATGGCAGCCGCGCGTGGGGGACATCGCCGGACTCGGCGTGGGAAGAGGCGCCGGACCCGGCGTGGGAAGAGGCGCCGGACTCGGCGTGGGAAGAGGCGCCGAATTCGGCGTGGGAAGAGGCGCCGGACCCGGCTTGGGGGAAGGCAGCAGCATCGGCGTGTGAAAAGGCACCGGACTCAGCACGGGAGAAAGCGGCGCGCGATGGGTCCGCGCGGAGGATCCTGTCGCGCAGAGCCCGCGCGGCCTCTGGGTGGCGGTCCGGACGCAGCGCCTCCGGCCGGCGGGGGATGGCGACCAGCAGCGCGGACTGCGTGGCGTCCAGGTTACGCGGCGAGGCGCCGAACCAGGCCATCGACCCCGCGCGGACACCTTCCAGATTGCCGCCATAGGGGGCGAGCGTCAGCCAAACGCCCAGGATCTCATGCTTGGAGAAATGTAGTTCGAGTTGGAGCGCGCGGGCGATCTCCAAAAACTTCGAGCGCACCGTGCGGGGCCGCGGTTCCAGCAGCCGCGCCGCCTGCATCGTCAGGGTGGACCCGCCGGAGACAATCCGCCCGGCGCGAAGGTCCTGAATGGCGGCCCGGGCCAAGGCGAGCGGGTTAACGCCGGGATGGCGCCAGAAATGCCGGTCCTCGGTCGCGATCAGGGTTTCGAGCAGGACGGGGGCGACATCCCCCGCCTCGGTCCGAAAGCGCCAAACACCTCTGGGCGCGGGCAGGAAGGCGACGGCGCGGCCCTGGCGGTCGAGGATTTCCGTGCCGGTCGTTACGAGACGGGAAAGGTTTGGTGGGTAGGCGCGGTCGAGCAGGACGCACGCCGCGACAATGCCCGCGAGGCACGCGGCGCCAACAACCGCCAACCGGCGCAGCATGCCAACACTCCTCTCCCGCCCGCCGGGCCCATTATTCCGCGGCCTGCACCTTGATCCGCGCCACGGCCTGGCGCGCGAAGATCGCGGGCCGATACATGTCGCTCAGTTCGGCGCCCGGCAGTTCGAACACGCCGGGCGTCACCGCGCGCAGCCGGACGGCGACACGGAACCCCGCGTCCTTTTGGTCCAGTGCCACCACGGCCGCGTAACGATCGTCCGCCGCCGGTTGCGCCTGCGTGGACGAAATTTTCTCCAGCCAGGCCATGCCGGGGACCGCGCCCTCGTTAAAGCGGCCGACGATTTCCCAGCCCGCGGGCAGGCCTTGCACGGCCAGGGCCTGGTGGTCCTGCCCGTCCTCGGCGCGGCCTTCCAGGACCAGGATGAAGGTGGTGTTCTGGCGCAGCGTGTCAAGGTCGAGCGGGGTGCCGTCCTCGTTGAGGAACTTCCGGCTGACCCGCATGCCCGCGCGCGCTGCCGGCGGGGCTTCCAGCGGCACGCCGGTCACCGAGACCGATTGCCAGACCGGGCGGTCGCCCAGATTGCGGACCGTCGCCGGACCGGTCAGGGCGGTGGAGATCGAGGGCGCGGCGGGCAGGTCCTTCCCGTCCAGCCGCAGGCGGACCGGCTGTCCATCTTTCCCCAGCACCGCCGCCGCCGCCAGCGCCCAGGCCTGCTCCTGGGTCGAGAGCGCGCCGGGTTGCAGGTTGGCGCCGGGGAGCGTGGCCATCAGCGCGGTCAGACGTTGCGGCAATATCCCGGTTTCCTTCAGCAGCACGACGATCGCCAGTTGGTCGCGCAGCGCGGTGCCGTAATCCTTGTGCCAGTATTTCCGGGCGGGCGCCGCCAGGGCGGCGGTGAAGGCCGCCTCGGCGCGCGGCTGGTCATGCGCCAGGAACAGCGCCGCCCCAAGCTGCGCCTTCGCCAGCGGCGTCGGCAGTTTGTCCAGGCTTTCCATCAGCACCCGCGCGGCGCCGGCCCGGCCCTGACCGGCGCGGGCCAGGATGTAGAGGCGATAGGCCTGCGCGGCCATCGAGTCGGGCTCGCTGACGTCTTCGTCGGTGGCCTCGCGCAGAAATTTCATCGCGTCGATCAGCGCCTGTTCCGGCACCGTCGCGCCCGCCGCCTTGGCGCGCAGCAGGAAGTCGATGGCGTAGGAGGTCAACCAGGCCTCGGCCTCGCCCCCCGCGCTCCAGAGTCCGAAGCCGCCGTCGAAGCGCTGACGGTCGAGGACGGAGGAGACGAGGCTCTGCAACCGTCCCGCGCGGTCGTCGCCGGTCATCGGCGAGTCCGGCAGCATGGCCAGGGGCATGCCGCGGCTGGTGGATTGTTCCAGGCAGGACCATCCGTAACTGTCGAGTTCCCGGAAAACACCGCCGACGTCGTAGCGCACGGGGCCGCCGAACATCGCCGAGGCGCGCCAGGTGCTCGGGATGAACCGCGCCGTCGCGGGTTCGAGCCGGATGTCCGCGCCGGTCGCCATCTCCGCGCCCGCGACCAGAGAACCGATCCCGCGGGATGGCCGGATCGTGATGGCGGTGTCGCGCAGCAGGCTGTAGCCGCCGGGTCCGGCGATGCGCAGTTTCACCACGCCGCGTCCGGCCCCGGTGGCGCGCAGGATCGTGCCGGGCACGGCGCGCTGGCCCGGCCGCAGCACGGCGGACAGGGTGGACGATCCCTCGATGGTCAGCGGGCCTTCCAGGGTGACGGTGGCGCTGGCCTCGCCTTCCGGGAGGTCGATGTTGTGCAGCAGCACGGCGAGCCGGGCCTCGTCGCCGGGGGCGAGGAAGCGGGGCAGCAGGGCCTCGGCGATCAGGGGATCGCGCACGGTCATGGCTTTCGACGCGGCGCCGATTTTGCTGCCTTGCCAGGCGACGGCCATCAGCCGGACCTCGCCGTTGAAGTCGGGCATGTCGATGGGGATGGACGCGACGCCGTCCGCGCCCGCCTGGACCGGCGGGGTGAAGAGCGTGACGGTGCGGATGGGAATATCGGGCAGCGGGGTGCCGCCGTCGTCGCCGCCTTGTTTCAGCAGGGTTGGCTGGCCGTCGGCGGGCATCAGCAGCCGGCCCCAGTCGTCGCGGATATCCAGGCCAAGGCGGCGGCGGGCCAGATAATGCGCGGCCGGATCGGGCGAGGCGAAGCGGGTCAGGCGCAGGATGCCTTCGTCGACCAAGGCCAAGGTCAGCCAGGCGCCCGGCGCGGCCTTCACCGGCACGATCAGGCGCCCTCTTGGCAGGATTTTCGCGGGCGTGTCGATGGCGACGGGGAGCGTGCGGGCGGCGGGATCGACGCCAACCCAGGAGAGACCGAGCGCGCGTCCCGGACGGGTACCGGCGGCGCCGCGGAAGACGTGGACGGCGATATAGGCGCCAGGCCCCCAGCTCTCGTCGACGGGGACATCGACCGTGGTGCCGCCCGCGGGCACGGTGACGGCGCGGGCGGACAGGACCTTGTCGGACAGGACGAGCAGGGTCGCCTCGCCCGCGAAGGGCGGCGCGATGTGGATTTTGACCGACTGGCCCACGGGCACGGTTTTGCGGTCGGCGGAGACATCGACGCGGTCCGGTACGTCGGGGCTTTCGGAGGTGCTCCAGCCCGCGCGGAAGCGATAGGAGGTGGCGGCCATGCCGCCGGGCTGGGTGACCTCGATCCGGTAACGTCCGAAGTCGAGTTTTTTGCTGAACCGGAACGGCTGGCCTTCCGGAATGGCGATGTCCCGGGTTTCGATCGGGTCGTCCTTCCAGACGGTTTCGTAACGGGCGACCGAGGCCCGGGTCACGAGGCGCCAGTCCGGACGTTCGCGCACCAGGCGCAGTTTGGCGGGCAGCGCGGTCCGGGTTCCGTCGGGGCGGACGGCGGCGATTTCGAAGGCGGCGTCGGCCTGCGCGTCCACCGCGTTGTCGGGGAACAGCGGCTTGATGCCGATCGAGGGGCCGGCCGGCCGGACCGGGATCGAAATATTGGCGCGGGAGGCGCGGCCAGAGGGGTCGTTCACCTCGATGGCGATTTCGGCCTTCACCGGCTTCGTCGTGTCGGGGGCCTTCTGGATCGTCAACGGCAGCGTGGTTTTGCCGTCGGCGTCGGTGTCCGCCATCTCCAGGTCCATCGTGTCGGGCGCATAGGCCTCGTCGATCATGCCGATGCGGAAGCCGGCCAGGGCGGGAAAGGGGTCGGGGTCGGTGGTCAGGCGCATGCGCGCCTTGCCGGTGAGCCCGGCGCCGGGCGCGCCGTAGAGGAAGCGGGCGGTCACGGGGATGGTCGCGGCCTGACCCTGGATCAGCACGGAGGGGAGCGTGCCGGTCTCGACGGCCATGCGATCGGGCACGAAGGCATCGACACGGAACTCGGCGGTGCCGATCGGCGGGGATTTGGGGTCGGCGGCGATTTCCACTTTCCAGGTGCCGGCGGCGGCACCCGTCGAAAGGGTCACGGGAAGGTAGACCGAGGCATCGGCGGTCCGCGATGGCGTCGCGCGCAGGAAGACCTGGCCGTTCGGACGCTTGACGGTCACGGTGGCCGGGATATCGGCGGGCAGGCCGGCGGCGTCGCGCAGCATGGCCATGACGCGGATGGTCTCGCCGGGCCGGTAGATGCCGCGGTCGAGCCAGACGTAAGTGTCGAGCGGGCCGGGATGCGGCATGCCCTCGACGCCGCGGTCGGACAGGTCGAAGGCGGCGGCGCGCAGGTCGAGCGCGGCGAAGTCGTCGTCGGCGCCGAAGGCATGGATGGCGGCGGGGGCCAGCGAGCCCTCTCCCATCGTCAGCGGCGCGGGGAAGCGGGCGAAGCCGCCCTGGTCGGTCCGGGCTTCGCCAAGGATGTCGTTGTTACGCGCGAGCAACGCCACCCGCACATCGGCGCGGGGTTTGGCGTCGCTGTAGGCGCGGACCTGCACGGTCAGCCCGTCGGAACCGCGCCAGACGGTCGGCGCCAGGTCGGTGCGCAGGATCATCTGCACGGCCGAGGTTTCCTCGGACTTCGACGTCCCGTCGCCGGGCGCGGCGATCAGCGCGTAAAGGCCGGGTCCCGCACTGGCGAGTTCGGCGGGAAACGGCAAAGCGGTCCGCGCGGGTTTGTTGGTTTCCCATTTGTCCACGGCGGCGGTGCCGGTCCAGACCTCGCGGCCCGAATGCGAGGCGAGACGGTCGGCCTGCCAGCCGTCGAGGGACTCGCCGAGCTTGGACTCGCGCAGGTACTGGGCGACGTTGCGCTCGGTCAGCCGGATCAGGCGCAGCGAGACGCCGGAGAGGTTGACCGTGGTCATGGTGACGGCGGGCGTCTGTCCCCGCGGCAGGACGAACAGGCGGGTGTCGAAGACGATGCGGGACGGCAGGTTGGGGATGGCCGCCGACAGCACGGTTTCCTTGTTCAGGACCAGCCCGTCCGCGCCGGGCAGGCCCGCGCGCAGGATCAGTTTCGTGGTCATGCCCGGCGGCAGGCCGGCGACGCAGAGCTTGTCGTCTTCGCGGGTCACGGCGGCGCCGGGAACGGGGGGCACCAGGCGGACCCAGTCGCCGGGCGCGAAATCGGCGCGGGCGGAGGGCGGGACGGTGAATTCGACGCAGGCGCGCGGCGATTCATTGTCCGTATCGGTGTCGAGCCGTTTGACCAGGATCCCGACCTCGCGCCGCAGATCGGCGAGGCTCTTTTTATACCCGGGATTGTCCGGCGCGCGTTCCACCACGGCGGCCCAGACCTGGATCGCCTGCGCGGCCCGGTTCTGGGCCTTTAGCGAGTCAGCCAGCAGCAGCAGGGCGGGGATCTCGGCCGCGCCGTTGGGGGTGCCCGGGAAACTGGCGGCGGCGGCGAGCATGGCGGCGCGGGGGTCGGCGGGGACGCGGCGCAACTGCGCGTTGGCCAGGTCGAGGAAGAGTTTCGGTGTGGTCTCGCCCTGCCCGATGCGGGTTTCGAGCGCCATGGCGGCGGCGGCCCAATCTTGTTTGGCGATGGCGGCGGCGGCCTGTTGCTCGGCGGTCTTGCGGCCCATGGGGGTGCCGCCGGCGGGGAAGCGCTTCGTCAGCGTGGCGACATAGGCGCGGGTGTCGTTGGCCAGACCAGGGAGGTCGATGGTGGCGGCTCTGACGGGGGATAGCGCCATGAAAAACAGGGCGAGCAGGAACGTCAATCGAATCGCCATCGCGTGTCTCCCGGTGCGGACGCGGGCTTATAGCAGACGGTGCGTCTCGCCCGGTAACGAATCCCGGGGCGGGGACGGGCCGGTTTTCCGCATGGCGGGCACGCGAAAATGCCGTGCGACAGGGAAGCGGGCGATCAGGGAGGCGGGGGCGCGACCTGGGCCATGGGCAGTCCGGCGGCCTGCCAGGAATCGCGGCCGCCGCGATACCAGTAAACATCGGTGTAGCCGAGATCGACGGCGCGCAGCACGGCGTTATGCGCCAGCCAGCACATGCGGGAGGCGCAAAAGACCACCAGCGGGCGGTTTTTGTCGCCGCCCGTATGTTTCGACAAAGTGTAATCGAACCAGGCCTGGATGTCGTCGTCGATGTGGCGGCCGACGCCCGCCTGAGGCAGCCAGATCGCGCCGGGCAGGCTCACCGATTGCTGGCCGCCGATGACATCGACCAGAAGGGGAGGGCGGTCCGACGCCAGCATCCGTTGCAAGGCACCGGTGGCGACGGTCTTCGCGCCCTCGATCCGCGTCGGCGTGGGCGCGTCGAAATCGGCGAGGCGCAGGGTGGTGGTTGTGGGAGTGCCGTAGTCGGTCGATTCCTCGGCGAAATTGGTGTCAGCGCCGGGCGGGCCGGCCTGTGTCTCGGGACCGGGGGCGGGATAGCCTGAACTGGTATAACCCGGCGGGTTCGGCGCGAGGTCGTGGCGCGGCCGCGTGTCCGGCGGGGATGGGTAGGGGGCGGGGGGATAAGCGGCGGGGGGATAGGGGGGCGGACCATAGGCGGGCGGGTAACCGCCGCCGCGATAATACGGCCGCGCCGGCTGAACAACGCAGGCCGCCAGAAGCAGACAGGACCCGGCGGCGGCAACGCGACGAAGCATCTGACGGACCTCCATTTCCATGCCGCCGGCTGAAAACCGGCGCCGGACGATCTTAACCGGGTTCCGAACCGGCCGCACGCGGCTTCGTGGGGCCCCGTGGAACGATGGCGGCGGGCGCGCCGGACGTCTCCGGCGCGTTTGAAAAAATACGAGAAAAACGGCGATTTCGAGGCCGGCTTTCGGGATTGAAAGGATTTCGACGCCATTGCCGGTCTACCGTGACGGTCACTCGACCGATGGCGGCGAAGGAGGCTCCCATGCGACACGGCACGAACACACCGGCGCTCTCGTTTTCGGCCCGCCTGCCTTGGGCCGCCGAAATCTGGGGACACGGAACATCGCCTCGTCTGGCGAGTACGGACGTGCCGGACCTGGACTGGCCGGAGGACCTGTTCAGCCGCGACGGCGCGGCGATCGACGAGTTCGAAACGCGACAGTAATACTCGCGCGGCTCTCGGGGCGCGCGACAGGGGGCGGTGGGATCGCCTTCGCGCGCGGGGCGGTGTACAGCGCCCGTGGCAGGCTCGCGCGAGGGCCGCGATGGCGCGAAACGAGGGATTTCATGAAAACCCGCTGGCTCGTCGCGAACGATAAGATGCAACAGGGTTACCGTTACAACCTGGTGGCGCCGGTTGGCCGCGATTTTCACCCTGATTTCGAACCGGAGCTGACGCCCAGGGAGATGCTGCGGCTTGGAGTTTTCGGCGGGAAATATATGACCGATACGCGCGGGGAATTCCCGGCGGACTGGTTCGCGGAGGCGAAATTGTCGCCGGGCCGCCGCGATATCTCGATCAATTATTTTGGGGTCGATGCCAGTCAATCGCTCGCGGTCTGGCGGGCCAAGGGGTGGATTCACCCGGACGATCCGCGCGGCTGGTTTCAATGGTATTGCCGCTATTTCATGGGCCGCCGCCTGCCGGAGGAAGACCAACGCCAGATCGGGCGCTGGCGGGCGATGCGCCGGCATGTCCGGCAAATACAAAAAAATTGCCTGCACGGCGACCTGACCTGCCGCCCGCGTCAACGGCAGGCTTTGCTGCACTGGGCGTACGACAGCCGGACGATCTGAGGCGATCGGCCGCGCCGGTGGCGGCGCCAATAACCCTGGCCCCCACCCCCTTTCCCATGCGAAACTTCGGAAATGCGTCCCGAACAGGTCATCGCCGCCCTCCGCTTCGACCCCATGCTCCCGGTCTGGCTTATCGCCGCGATCGCCGTCGCCGCCGCGTTGGTCTGCCTGTTCGCGCTTTGGCGCCGGGCCAAGGGCGCGATCCTCCGCATTTTGGCGTTCGGGCTGCTGGTCCTTTGGCTCGCCGGGCCGCGCGCGGTCCGGGAAACCCGCGAAACCCAGCCCGATATCGGCCTGATCGTCCTCGACCAATCCGCGTCCATGCGCGAGGGCGACCGCGCCGCCATCGCCGATGCGGCCCAGTCGGCGCTGCGCGAGCAGGCGCGGCAGTTCCCCGACCTCGAACTCCGCGTCGTCGCGGTGCCGGAAAAGGGCGATTCCGGCACCCAGCTTTTCGCCGAGATCGAGCGTGCGGCCGGCGAAATCCCCCGCGCCCGCATGGCCGGCATCGTCGCGATCACCGATGGCCAGGTCCACGACATCCCCGAAGCGGTGCCGGGTGGCGTCCCGTTGAACGTGTTGATCCCCGCCAAGGGCGAGGAAACCGACCGCCGCGTCCGCATTGTCGAAGCGCCGGGCTTCGGTATCGTCGGCAAGCCCGTCACCCTGCGCTTCGCCGTGGACGATCTCGGGACGTCCGGCCGGGCTGAGACCACGCTGACGATCCGCCGCGACGGCGAACCGCCGCGCACCAGCACCATCCCCACGGGCCGCGAGCAGCGCGTCGAGATCCCCATTGCCCGCGCGGGCCCGACCATCGTCGAACTCTCCGCCAGCCCGCTGCCCGGCGAGATTTCGCAAATCAACAACCGCGCCGTCGTCGAGATCAACGGGGTCCGCGACCGGCTGCGCGTGCTGCTGATCTCCGGCGAGCCGCATCCGGGCGAGCGCGTTTGGCGCCGGTTGTTGAAAGCCGATCCGTCCGTCGATCTCGTGCATTTCACCATTCTTCGCCCGCCCGAAAAGGACGATCTGACACCGCTGAACGAACTCGCCTTGATCGCGTTTCCGGTCCGGGAGTTGTTTCAGGAGAAGATCGGCGAATTCGACCTGATCGTTCTGGACCGGTTTCAGAACCGGGGGCTTTTGCCGCTCCCCTATCTCGCCAATATCGCCAACCGCGTGCGCCAGGGCGGCGCGGTGCTGATGAGCGTGGGGCCCGAGTTTTCCGGCGCCACCAGCCTCGCCGCCACGCCTTTGGGCAGTGTTCTGCCGGGGGCGCCCGCCCGTTTCAACGCGGTTGTCAACGAGCGGTTTCAGCCGATGGTCTCCGAACTGGGCCAGCGCCATCCGGTGACGGCGGGGCTTTCCGGCGCCAATCCGCCGGACACGGCCGGTCCGGCGGGCTGGGGCAGTTGGTACCGGCGGATACAGCCGGGCGATGTCAAAGGCTCGGTTTTGCTGCGCACGCCGGAGGGCCAGCCGTTGCTCGCGCTGGATCGGGTGGGGCAGGGGCGCGCGGCGTTGCTGCTGTCGGATCAGATCTGGCTGTGGTCGCGCGGGCATGACGGCGGCGGTCCGCAGGGCGAGTTGCTGCGCCGGATCGCGCATTGGCTGATGCGGGAGCCCGCGCTGGAGGAAAACGCGTTGACGGCGCGGGTCGCGGAAGGGCGGCTCACGATCCGCCGCCGGACGCTGGAGGCCGCGCCGCCCGGCAATGTCGCGGTGACCGGGCCCGATGGCAAGGAGCAAACATTGCCGTTGAACCCGGCCGGTCAGGGCCAGGCCGAGGCCAGCCTGCCCGCGCTGGAACCCGGGGTCTGGCGGGCGAGCGATGGCAATCAGACCGCCTTCGCCGCCGCGGGGGCCGCCAATCCGCGGGAAATCGCCGACCTCCGCGCCACCGCCAGCCTGATCGGTAAACTGGCGCGGACATCCGGCGGCGGGGTGCATTTTCTGGGCACGGCCGCTGCGCTGGATATGCCCGCGCTGCGGCGGACGGAGCCGGACCGGCCGGCGTCCGGCGGAAGCTGGATCGGAATGCAACGGCGGCACGACAATGTCGTGACCGGCGTCGTGTCGCTGACACTGCTGCCGGCCTGGCTGTCCGTGCCCGCGATCCTCGCGCTGATGGTGCTGGCCTGGCGCCGCGAGGGGGCGTGAGGCCGGCGGGGACAGAAGCCTTGGGGCTCCGCCCCAAACCCCGCGAGGGGCTTTGCCCCTTCGAACCCCGCCAGGGCGGGGGCCCCCCGCCTTCGCAGGGGCAAGCCTGGACCCGTTTAATTGGGGGAGATGAAGAAGGGGGCCTATGGTGGCGGTTCAACTGCCTCGGATGGCCCCCTTCTTCATCTCCCCCAAAAGATGGCATCCAAGGCCCTGCCTTGGCGGGGGTTGAGGGGGCAGAGCCCCCCACGGGGTCCGGGGCGGAGCCCTGGGGCTTTCGACAGCCGCTCGATCGCTCCAGGGGCGCCCCAGGGGCCTCCGGCCTTACCGCATCGTTGGCGCGTAGAGCGGGCGCTGGCCGTAGCCCGGCGGTGGGCCAACGGCCGCGGAGCGTGCCATGCCCGCGACCTGATTGCCGCGGGCGAACATGCATTGCGCGTACGCCAGATCGTAACGCCCTTGCAGCGAGGCCTGGTCGCGCGCCGAGCCTCGGCCGGCAATCGCGGCGCCGCCGATTCCGCCCAGCGCCGCGCCGACCTCCGCGCCGCGTCCGCCGCGCAGCGCCGCGCCCAGACCGGCGCCGAGCGCGGTCGACACCGCGGCGGCGCCGAATTGCCGGACATTGGCCGCCATCGCGCCGCCCTCCGTTTCCGAATCCGCGAATTGTTTACACATCGCCTGATCCTGAGCGAACACCTCGAACGGTTTGCCGGGGGCGGGCATGACCCGCGCCGTGGGGCCCATGGGCTGCATCGCGCATCCCGTGGCGAACAACGTGGCGGAAAGCGCGGCGAATACGGGAAAACGAAACATGAACAACGACTCCTATCGCGAGGGGGGCGCGCCGGTTTCCGTCCAGGGACCGGCGCAGGCGGAGACATAGGGAAAGTAACCGGGCGGATCGTTACAGTAGTAGGCAAACCGTGCCGGCGGTTCGAACCCGGACGCGATCGCGGCCGGCGGGCCTCGCCGCGCGAGGCCGGAAAATCCCGGCACGACCAGCACGCGGGGCCCGTGGTGGCGCGGGTAGGGGTGCACATGCGGGTCGCGCGCGCCGCTCCATTGGGGGCCGCCCCATTTGTCTCCGCGCCATTGGGGAAACGGGTCGTGCCCGTGCCGGGCGCGATGGCCGTCCGGCCAGTCGCGATCGGCCAAGGCGGGCGCCGCCAGACAGACAGTCATCGCGAAACAAAGCGGAAACGATCGAGACATGGTGGATTGCCGGGCCTGTTTGCCGGTCAATCTTTTATCCACCCGAGATTAAGAAAGGATGAACGCCGGCCGGTTCAGTTCGTGGGTACGCCGGTTTTCGCGTACCAGGCCTCGACGTCGTCGCGCCGGACGCGCGCGGTGCCGGCGCGGGCGACGGCGGCGGTCCCGGCCGCGACGCCCCAGCGCAGAACCTCGGGGTCCGGCAGGGCTCGCGACAGGGCCCACAGGGTGCCCGCGACGAAACTGTCGCCCGCGCCCACCGCGCTTCGAAACGGCACCGGAACGGCTGGCAGGTGCCAAACGCCGGCAGCCGAGGCCAGGATCGCGCCGTCACCGCCCAATGTCAGCGCGACCATGGCAGCGTGGCCCGATTGGACCAGGTTCATCGCCTCGGCCGATTGCGCCGCCCGATCTGGCAGCGCGCGGCCGGCATAGGCTTCCAGTTCGCCCAGACTGGGTTTGACCAGGTCGACGCCCGCGTCCAGGGCGGCTCGCAGCGGTGCGCCGGACGTATCGGCGGCGAACCGGATCCCGCGGCGGCGGGCGAGCCGCGCCACGGTGGCGTAAATATCCGGCGGCATGCCTTGTTCCAGGCTGCCGCTGCCGACGATCCAGTCGCAGTCGATGGTTTCGAGCCGTTCCAGCACCGCGGTCCAGTCATGTGCTTCCGCCACCGGTCCTTGCGGCACGAAGCGGAATTCTTGTTTGGCCGCGCGGTCGAAGACGGTGAAGCTGATCCGGGTGCGGCCGCGGCACTGGATCGTTTCGTGGGGGACTCCGGCTTCGGTCAGCAGGTCCTCGATCAGCGCGCCGGTGACCCCGCCCGCGACCACCAGGGCCGTGGTGTCCGCGCCCATCGCGTGCAGCACGCGCGCGACGTTGATGCCGCCGCCGCCGGGGTCGATATGTTCGTCGAATGTCCGGGTTTTTTGGGTGGGCAGCACGGCCTCGGCCGAGCACGCGAGGTCGATCGCCGGGTTCAGGGTGACGGTGACGATACGGGTCACGACGGGTACTCGATGGCCAGAATCTCGACCGTTTCGGTGCCGCGGGGGGTGCGCACCGGCACTTCCTCGCCCACCCGCGCGCGCAGCAGGGCCAGCGCGACCGGCGAGCCGATTCCGATTTTTCCCAGTTTCATGTCGGCCTCGTCCACACCGACGATTTTTACCGTCACTTCCTCGTCGCGTTCATTGACGTAGGTCACCGTGGCGCCGAAGAACACCTGCGCGCGGTTGGTTTGGGCGCGCGGATCGATGACGTCCGCGTGGCGCAGGCGGCGCATCAGAAACCGCATGCGGCCGTCGATTTCGCGCAGGCGTTTTTTGCCGTACAGGTAATCGCCGTTTTCGGAGCGGTCGCCGTTGCCGGCGGCCCAGGAGACGATGTCGACGATTTTGGGGCGCTCGACGGCGCGGAGATTGTGGAGTTCGGCGGACAGGGCGGCGTGTCCGTCCGGGGTCATGTAGAACTTCCCGCCCGCGAGGCGTGGCGGGCCGTCGTCCTCGTCGTCGACGATGCTGGTGGTACTGGCCATGGGCCGCATCGTAGGCGCGCCCGGACCGCCGCGCCAGGACTTGCCCGCCGTGGCCCGTTGCCGCCAGATACCGGCGGGAACACGCCAAGGAATGACGGGAATGCTGACAACGGATGGATTTCGCCTGGACGGCAAGGTCGCGCTGATCACGGGCTCTGGCCGCAATATCGGCCGCGCGGTGGCGGAATGTTTCGCCGCGGCGGGGGCGAAGGTGGTCATCAATGGGCATCGGGACCAGGCGGCGCTCGATGAAACCGCGGAGGCGATCCGCGCCAAGGGCGGCGAGGTTTTGTCCGTGCTGGCCGATGTGTCCGATCACAAGGCCGTGAGCGCGATGGTGGACGAGACCGTGAAGACCTTCGGCGGTGTCGATATCGTGATTTCCAATGTCGGTATCCGCAAATATCGGGCATTTTTGGATATAACGCCGGAAGAATGGGACGATGTGTTGCGGTCCAATTTGTCGGCGGCCTTTTATTTGTCGCGGGCGGCGATCCCGCATATGCGGGAGAAAAAATTCGGCCGCATTGTCGTGATGTCCGGCGCCGATGGGTTCTGGGGCCATGTCACGCATCGCGCGCCCAATGTCGCGGCGAAAATCGGGATGCACGGGCTGGCGAAGGCGATCGCGCGCGAGTTCGGCGCCGACAATATCACCG
>CANJJS010000106.1 GCA_947474705.1 Acetobacteraceae bacterium
AATAAAGACCGAAACACGAGGGCGCCGCCAACGTATCCCTTCCATTTCTTATGCTGTTGTCAAAGAACTCCGGAAAACCCGGCCCGCGAAGAACCAGTTGGTTCGTCTCGGGAGGCGCCTTCTAGGCCCCGGCCCGGGGGGTGTCAACGGGAAATTTCGATGCCGGGAAAAAAAGAAACCCGCCGCCGCGCCCGCGGGCCGGCGTTGCCATACCCGTTTTTCCGGTGCGCCCGGTGGGCCGGCCTCTCCGTCCGGTCCGCCATGGCGTGTGGCCAGGCGGGCATTCATCCGGATCGTTCATAACGCGAGATACCATCGCTGCCGTTCGACTCTGGCGTCCGCGCGCCCGGCTTTAACCTTGGGCGCCGATCACGCCTTGGCGCCGGCTTCGGCCGATCCGCCGTCATCCGCCAGCCGCATCCAGTTCGGCGCGACAGGGTGGATCGCCGCGCCCCCAGCGGACAAGACTTGGCCGATCGCCTCCAACCGCACCACCGCCATGCCGTGGGCACCCAAGGAGGAGCGCATCGTGCCGACCTCTCGTCCGTCCAGCAGCAACGGCGTGCCGGGCGCGGGGCAGGCGCCATCGATATCCACCGGCACCAATCTTCGCTTCAACAGACCGCGATATTTGGTGCGGGCGGTCAGTTCCTGACCCATGTAACACCCCTTCGTCCAGGAGATGCCGTTCAGCTCGTCGTACCCTCCCTCCAACAAGACCGATTTTTCCGCTTCCATGTCGCGCGACCCGTCCGGCAGGCCCAGCGAGAGCCGGTGGGCATCCCAGGCCTCCTGCGATGCGTTGGCCGATAAGGCATCCGCGCTCAGCAACCGCCACCCAGCTTCCGGCAGTCTTGGGTCTGGCGCCGCGATGCCGGATGCTTCGGGCTCGCCGGCCCATGCCGCGTAAACCCGTAAATCGGTGTCTTGCAACGCGACGCGGGACCGCAACCGGTAGCGAGACAGGCGCTGGCGAAGCATCGGCGCCAGCACCGCTTCGCAATCCAGCAACAGACGTTCGCCATCCGACAGGATGAAGAAATCGGCGAGCCACTTCCCCTGAGGTGTCAGCAACGCCGCCCATACCGCCCGTCCGGGCCGGACATCGGCGACATCGTTGGAGACCAGGCCCTGGAGAAACGCCACCCGATCCTCGCCAGAAACCGCGAGAACGCTTCGTTGTGTGAGTGCCGCGAGTTCGATCATGCGGAAAAGTTAGGCGCCCCGGCGCGATCCGCAAGTGCCATGCCGCGACAAACGCCGATTCCGTTTGGCACCGGGCCTCGCGGAGGACTAAGGACGGGCACGGGCGTGCCCCATCGTCTCTGTCTGCTACCTGGAGCGGCTTTATGTGCGGCATCGCCGGTTTAATTCTCTCGTCGGGGGCCGCACCGCCCGCCCCCGAGACGATTTCCCGCCTGATCGGCAGTCTGCACCACCGTGGACCCGACGGCACCGGTCACGCGGTGGTGGGGCGGGTCGCGCTTTTGCACAATCGCCTGGCCATTATCGATCTCGTCACCGGCGATCAGCCGTTTTTCGCCGGTGCCGCGACCCTGGTCGCCAACGGCGAAGTGTACAATTACCGGGAACTCCGCGATGCGATGCCCGGCGTGAATTTCGCGACGAACAGCGACTGCGAACCGCCATTGCACGCCTACCTGCGCGACGGCGCCGACTACGCATCGCAACTCCGCGGCATGTACGCCATCGCGATTCACGAGCGGCAGCATGGCCAGGTCACCCTGACGCGAGACCCGTTCGGCATCAAACCCCTGTATATCGCGCAAATCCCAGGCGGCCTCGCGTTCGCGTCCGAAGCGCAGGCACTGCTCGAAGCCGGCCTCGTTAAACGCGCGGTGCGTCCCGTGGCGCGCGAAGAACTGTTGCAACTCCAGTTCACCACCGGCGCCGACACGATTTTCGAGGGGATCCAACGCGTCCTGCCAGGCGAGACCATCACCTGCGCGGACGGGCACATTCTCAACCGCCGAAGAATCTCCTGGTTACCGGAGGGCGGACCGGAAATCATCGACGAAGACGCCGCGCTGGCGCGCCTCGACCGCGCATTGGAAGAGAGCGTCGATCTTCACCAGCGCAGCGACGTGCCGTTCGGGATGTTTCTGTCCGGCGGGATCGACAGCGCGACCCTGATCGCGTTGATGTCCCGGCTGAACCGCGAACCCGTGCGCGCCTTCACCGCCGGTTTCGACGCCCCCGGCGCGGCCGACGAGCGCGTACACGCCGCCGCGGTGGCCAAGGCCGTCGGTGCTTATCACGAATCGATCGAGGTGACCGAAGCGATGGTCTGGGATCATCTGCCGGAAATCGTCGGTTGCATGGACGATCCCGCCGCCGATTACGCGATCATCCCGACCTGGTTCCTGGCCCGGCGCGCGCGCCAGGACGTGAAGGTCGTTCTGACCGGAGAAGGCGGGGACGAAATCTTCGGCGGCTACGACCGCTATCGCGCCGCCATTCGCCCCTGGTGGTTGGGGGGACGGGCCATGTGGTCCCGCGGCAGTTTCGATAAAGTGCCGGTGCTCCGCGTTCAGCCAACGTCCTGGCGCGATGGGATGGCGGCGGCGGAAGCGCGCGCGCAGGAAGGCGGCACAACGCGTCTCGCCGCCGCGCAGGCAACGGATATGGCCGACTGGCTACCGCACGATCTCCTGCTTAAAGCGGACCGCTGCCTGATGGCGCACGCCGTCGAGGGCAGAACGCCGTTCCTCGACCGCGGCATCGCCGCCGCGGCCTTCCGTCTACCGGACCGGATGAAGGTCCGCGAAGGCGTCGGGAAGTGGCTGCTGCGAAAGTGGCTAGAGAAAAACCTGCCGATGGCGCGCCCCTTCGCCCCCAAACAAGGCTTCACGGTCCCCATCGGCGAATGGATCAAAGGCCGGGGCGCCGATCTCGGCCCCCTGGTCGCGCGCCAGCCGGGCGTCGCCGAAATCGCCCATCCCGATCGCGTCGAATCCCTGTTCCGGAACATCCGCCGGTGGCGGCACGGTTTCGCCTGCTGGAAATTGCTGTTCTACGCGCTGTGGCATCGCCGCCACATCATGGGGCTGCAACCGGTGGGCGGTGTGTTCGAGACGCTCTCCACACCTGGATAGGCGGTTCCCGGCGCCAGGGCGGCGGCCCAGATCTCCGCCGGGCGGGCGAGGTCTTCTCGCGCGACACATCGGTTTCCGGACACGGCCGTCGAAGCTTTCGCGAGACACCGCCTCGCGCCAATCGACACGATGCAAGCCGGTAGACCTCGATGACCCCGCGAGGGAACCCGTCAAAACTTGACGAATGCTCAATAATCCCCGTGCATGGCCGCAACACGCCGCCGCGCCCGGCCCTCTGGCCCCGCGTCCCAATGGCGGCGACCGGAGGAAACGCCCATGTTCGCACGCCTCGACGAGGCTCGCACACTCACGAGCAACCAGATCAAAATTGTCGCCGCCGCCATCATCGGCGACATGCTGGAATTCTTCGACTACTTCCTTATCGGCTTCGTGCTGGCCTTCATCATCAAACCCTGGCAACTGACCGGCGGACAATCGGCGGTCATCCTGCTGTCCTCCGGCGTCGGCGCGATCCTTGGCGCGGTGATCTGGGGCCGCATCGCCGATCTGTATGGCCGCCGGAAAGTGTTCATTCTGACGGTTCTCAACTTCTCCATCGCCAGCGGGCTGCTGTATTTCACGCCCGATAACGGATGGATCTACCTGTCCGTCATGCGGTTCTTCGTCGGCTTCGGCGTCGGCGGCCTGTACTGCGTCGATCTGCCGCTGGTACAGGAATTCGTTCCCGCGCGCCGCCGTGGCTTCATCGGCGGCATCGTCACCGTGTTCATCCCACTCGGTGTCATGCTCGCCTCGTCCTTCGCGGCGTTCTTCACCGAAACGATCGGCTGGCGTGGCCTGTTCCTCGTCGGCCTGCTGCCCGCCTTCTTCACCCTGGTCGTCCGCGCCTGGGTGCCCGAATCCCCCCACTGGCTCATGTCCCAGGGCCGCCGCGAAGAAGCCCGCGAGTCCATCGCCTGGGCTTTGCAAGTCCCTGCCTCCAGCCTTCCCCTGCCCGACAGCGCGCCGAAACAGGACGCGGTGCCCTGGACCGATCTGTTCAAATATCCCAAGAGCCTCGCGGTTTCCTGGATGGCCAGCATCGGCGCGCAAACCGCCGGTTACGGCATCATCCTCTGGGCGCCAACGCTGTTCGTGCTGCAACTCGGCGTCACCCCGGCACAGGCGGCGAAACTGTTCCTTTGGGTCACCGTCGCCGGTATTATCGGACGCATCTCCTTCTCGCTGCTGTCCGAAACGATCGGACGGCGCCCGGCGGGCCTGATCATGGGCGCCGGCGGCACCATCTGCATCGCGGCGGCGGGACTGATGCACGACGTCTTTCTCGGCGGCGTCTCAATGTTCTGGCTGATGATCGTGTTCGCCGACTTCTTCTACGACGGCGGTTTCGCGGTGATCGGGCCGTATATGGCGGAAGTCTGGCCGACCCGGCTCCGCACCACCGGCATGGGCTCCGCCTACGGTTTCGGCGGCCTCGGAAAAATCATCGGCCCGCTTGGTCTGGCCCTGATGATCGGCGCATCCGACGTCATCAAACCGCAGGCGACCATCGACGCCATCGTCCCGGCCTTCATGTATTTCGCGGCCTGGATGGCGGTGTGCTTCTGCGCCTTCCTGTTCTTTGGCTTCGAAACCGGAAAGAAGTCGTTCACCGACATCGACTCGACCCTGGAGGAACGCGGAACAACGAGGTAACCCCAAACCGCCACGCCCCCGGCCGCGCGCCGGGGGCGGCAACCCTTGCCAACGCCGGACTTCGGGTCAGAATAACCCCCAGAAAACAAACTCCGCGAGGAAGCGATGGCCGAAATCCTGGCATTGGGCGTGTCCCATTACCCGCCGCTGATCGGACCGGACAACCGGATGGCGGGCATTTTGCAACGCATGCTGCAAAACCCGGATCTGCCGCCGGAATTACGCTCGCCCGCGGGCTGGCCCGAACCGATGCGCGCCGAATGGGGCACGGACCAAGGCACGGAATCCGCCGGAAAACATCGCGCGGCGCTGGTGAACTGGATGCGGCGGACACGCGCGGCGCTGGACGATTTCAATCCGGATTTCGTGCTGATCTGGGGCGACGATCAATACGAGAATTTTCAGGAAGATATCGTCCCGCCGTATTGCATCGCGGCGCACGACCGGTTCGCGTTCATGCCCGCGCAAGGAAATGTGTGGGGCGACGATAAAGGCTACGATCTCGCGGGTCACCCAAAAGCGGGACGGCTCCTGGCGACGGAGCTGCTGGAACAGGGGTTCGACGCGGCCTACGCGTATAAGCCGCTGCACCATAACCTGGGACATGCGTTCACCAACGCGATTTATTACCTCGATTACGACCGCGAGGGATTTCCCTGGCCAATCCTGCCTTTCGCCGTGAATTGCTATGGGCGGCAGGTGATCTCGCAGCGCGGCGGGGTGCCGAAATTCGACCGTAAAGGACCGCCGCCGGAACACGACCCGCCCGCGCCCGCGCCCTGGCGGCTGTTCGATCTGGGCGGCGCCACGGCGCGGATTTTGGCCGATTCACCCTACCGGGTGGCGCTGCTGGCCTCGTCGGGCTGGTCGCACGCGTTTTTGACGCCGAAGAACCATTATCTGTGGCCGGACACAGCGTCCGACCGGCGCATGTACGAATATTTGCGCAACGCCGATTACGCCGCCTGGCGGGCTTATCCGGCAAAGGACGTGGAGGACGCGGGCCAACAGGAAATTCTGAACTGGATGTGCCTGACCGGGGCGCTGAACGCTCTGGACCGCAAGCCGAAGGAAACGGGGTTCGTGGACACCTGGATCTTCAACTCGTCGAAAGCCTTTCTGATCGCGCCGCCAGTCTGACCATGGCATACGATGTCGTCATCGCGGGCGCGGGTCCCGTCGGCCTGACCCTGGCGATCGATCTGGGACGGCGAGGCATCCGCTGCCTGATCATGGAAAAAGACCCCACGACGGCGCCATGGCCGAAAATGGACCGCTCCAACGCCCGGACCATGGAATTCTACCGGCGCATCGGAATCGTCGATCGCGTCCGCGCCCTGGGCTATCCCGCCGACAACCCAATGAACGTGTTTCTGACAACACGGCTCAGCGACAAACCGATCGCGACTCTGGAATATCCGTCGGTGGCGGAGCGGCGGAAACAAATCGCGGAATCGCCGAACGGAAACTGGCTGCTGGAACCGTACCAGCTCGTGTCCCAAAACAAACTGGAACCGCTGCTGAAAGAGGTCGCGGAAGCCACCCCGAACGTCGCGGTCCGCTACGGTCTGGAACTGACGGATTTCGAACAGGACGCGGACGGCGTGACGGCGCGCGCCCGGACCATCGCGGGCCAGGACGAAAGTTTCCAATGCGCCTATCTGGTGGGATGCGACGGCGGCAGCAGTTTCACCCGCAAGAAACTGGGCATTAAACTGGAAGGTAAAGGCGGATTGCGCCAACTGGTGCAGGTGATTTTCAAATCGGACACGCTCTACGAAAAAATCGTCACCGGCAAAGGCCGCCATTACCAGTTCGCCGACGCCGGCGGGTCCAGCATGGTCGCCCAGGGTTGCCGCACGGAATTCACGCTGCACTCGATGCTGCCGGCGGATACGGATTTCGTGCCCGTCATTCAGGACCTGATCGGATTTCCTTGCGATTTCGAAATTCTCCACGTCGTGCCCTGGCGGCATAATTTGTTGCTGGCCGAGCGGTATCGCGAAAAGCGCGTGTTTCTCGCGGGGGACGCGATTCATTTGGTGATCCCGACGGGTGGCCTCGGAATGAACACCGGTGTTGGCGACGCCTTCGATCTGGCCTGGAAACTGGCGGGCACGCTCCACGGCTGGGGCGGGCCGGGCCTGCTGGACAGTTACGAACAGGAACGGCGTCCCGTGGGCGCGCGCAATGTCGCCGCCGCGGGATGGGCGGCGGCCGGGGTGCCGGTCTGGCGCGCGCTCGTGACGCCGGAGGTGTACGACGACACGCCGGCGGGCGAGGCCAAACGCGCTGAGGTCGCGGCGAGTTTCAATGTGGAACACCGGAAAATGCACGGCATGGTCGGTGTGGAATCAAACTATTCCTACGCCGGATCGCCGCTGATCGCGCACGAGCCCGGCAATGTCGCGGAATGGGAAACCAGCCGTTACGACCCGCACACCCGGCCCGGCGTGCGCATCCCGCATATGTGGCTCGACGACGGCCGCGCCATGCAGGACGTGTTGGGCGACAATTACACGCTCCTCGACCTGCGCGGGGATTTTCCGGCGGAACCCATCGCCGCGGCGTTTCGATCGCTTGGGGCGCCGCTGGAGGTGCTGAGGCTGAACGAGCCCAGAGTGCGGGAGGTTTATGGGGCTTCGGTGTTTCTGTTACGGCCCGATTTGCATATCGCCTGGCGGGGGGAAGACGGCCCCCCCGCCGAATCCCATGGCGTTGGCGCGTATGGCGACGGGCCGGGGTTAACCCAGCGCCGCCACGCCCGGCAGGGTTTTCCCCTCCAGCCATTCCAGGAACGCACCGCCGGCCGAGGACACGTAGGACAGTTTTTCCAGCACGCCCGCCTGGCGCAGGGCCGACACCGTATCGCCGCCGCCCGCGACGCTGCGCAACGCGCCTTTCGCGGTGGCGTCCGCGACGGCTTTGGCCAAAGCCATGGTGGCCGCATCGAAGGGCGGGGTTTCGAACGCGCCCAGCGGTCCGTTCCACACCAGGGTCTTCCACGACGGCAGACGGGCGATCAGGGCGGCGGTGGACACCGGCCCGGCGTCCAGGATCATCGTGCCGGCGGGCACCGCATCGACGCCAACGGTCTGGGTCGGCGGATTGGCGCGGAACTCGGCGGACACCACGGCATCCGTCGGCAGCACCACCTCGCAGCCCGCCTTCGCCGCCTGGGACAGGATATCGCGCGCCGTTTCGTGCATTTCCGCTTCCTGCAACGATTTCGCGACATCCTTGCCTTGGGCGGCCAAAAATGTATTCGCCATGGCGCCGCCGATAATCAGGACATTCACCTTGCCCACCAAATTGCCCAGCAGTTCCAGCTTGGTCGAAACTTTCGAACCGCCAACGACCGCCGCGACCGGGCGCTGGGGATTGCCCAGCGCGGCATCCAGGGCCTCGAGTTCGGCTTGCATCAGACGGCCGGCGTAGGAGGGCAGTAAATGCGCGACACCCTCGGTGCTGGCATGGGCACGGTGAGCGGCTGAAAAAGCGTCGTTCACGAACACATCGGCCAATTTGGCCAGAGCGGCGGAAAACGCCGGATCGTTCTTCTCCTCCCCCGCGTGGAAGCGGGTATTCTCCAGCACCAAAACGTCGCCATTGGACATGGCCGCGACCGCGGCTTCGGCGTCCGGGCCGATGCAGTCGGTGGCGAAAGCGACGGGCTTATTCAGGACATGGGCCAAGGCCTCGGCCATCGGTTTCAGCGACATTTCGGGGACCCGCTTGCCTTTGGGGCGGTCGAAATGACTGCACACAATGACCTTGGCGCCCTTGGCGGACAGTTCCTGGATGGTGGGCGACAACCGCTCGATCCGGGTGAGGTCGGAGATTTTCCCGTCGCGGACGGGGACGTTGAGGTCGGCGCGCATCAGGACGCGTTGGCCGGCGGCGTTGAGGGAGTCGAGGGTGCGGAAGGTCATGGGGCGGGTGGTCCTGGTCTCTTGGGGGTGCGGCTTTTTAGCGAGGTGCGCGCGGCGAGGCCAGCCGCGCGCACCCATGCCTCGGCCTGGCGTCAGGCGCCTGGCCGGGCGGGGTTCCGTCCGCCATTTATACCGCAACCGGACTCAAACGCGGTGTGAGAAGACCCGGCCCGCCGCCTCAGGGCACTGGCACGCCGATCGATTTCAACCGCGCATGGGCCCGGCTGGCGCGTGTTTTCATCCCGTCGAGATAGGTGCTCACGTCGTTCCCCGGCAGGTTCAACACCTGACAGCCCAGTTGCCAATATTCCTCGATCTGCGACTCGGTCTCCGCCGACCCGCGGGCGAGCTTGCCATTCGCCTTGCACGCCGCCGCGATCCGCCGCACCGCCGCCTTGAACTTTGGGTTTTCCAGGTCGAGATGGACCCCAAGCTGCGCGCTCAGATCCGAATGCCCGTACGCGATCATGTCGATCCCCTCGACCGCCGCGATGGCCTCGACGTTCTCCAGGCCCTCGAGCGATTCGATCGAAGGACAGATGATGATATTTTCGTTGGCCCAGGGGGCGTATTCGGCGGCATGGCGGCGGCCGTGACTTTTGTAGCCCGTGTGCGGCCCCTGACCGGAAATCCCGCGATTTCCAATCGGAGGATATTTCGCCAAACGCACGATCGCGCGGGCTTCCTCGGCGGTTTCCACTTCCGACACCTGGATCCCCATGATGCCTTGATCGAGGATGCCCGGGATGAGATGCGCGAAGGATTTGTGGATGCGCACGATGGCGGTGACGTTCGTGGCCTGGAACCAGCTCGCCAGGTTGGCGATCGTTTCCATATCGAACGCCCCGTGCTCGTGGTCGATCGCGCAATAGTCGAAGCCGGCGGCCTCGATGATCCAGGGGACGCCGCGCGAGGCGAATTCCTTGAGCCCGGTGCCGAGCGCCGCCCGTCCTTCGCGTACCGCGCGTCTTATGCTGTTTTCTTTCATGGCCTGGTTCCGTTCCTCTCGTATTATGCCGTCATCGTAAGCCTCGCGCCGCACGGCGCAACACGGCCATGCATCGGCCGCCCCCGGACAAGCGGGCCGCGAGGGTCCCTCTTGGCGGCTTCGTTCGTGTGCGTGGCCATCGGTTTCGGTCCGGGCGCGGGCGGCACGCGGCACACGGCGCGCCCATGAAAGTTCGTAGGCCTGGACCGGCGACCTGGTCCGCGCCACGTGAGTCGGGGCCGGGCCCGGAATGACACGGCATGGGTTTTTCGCCGCCTCGGTTGCCTACGGGCCAATGTGGACGTAGCCTGACTCCATTCGTTGATGACGGGCGGGGGGAGACGCGAGGCTGAACCGCCCCGCCAGCCCCATGGACGCTTTGTCGGGAAGGGAGTTCGCCATGCACCTGATGTACTTCACGGAACAGCCGATGTCGGCGTACGACGCCAAGGCCGGGCTGGATTACGGCGCCACCGCGCTGATGTTCTCGAACAAGCACTTCGACCCTGTCGCCGGCAGCCGCCTGTATAACGAATATCTCGAGCACTATGTCCTCGCCGACGAGCTGGGCATCGACGGGATCATGCTGAACGAGCATCACAACGCCCCGTTCTGCATGCAGGCCCGCGCCAACATCTTCGCCTCCGCCCTGGCCGCGGCGACCAAGAACTGCAAGATCGTCATGCTCGGCAATCCGCTGCCCGCCTGGGATAACCCGGTGCAGCTTTCCGAGGAACTGTCGATGATCGACATGCTGTCGAAGGGACGGCTGGTGTCCGGCTTCGTGCGCGGCGGCGGGCAGGAGCAGTTGGCCGGTGGCATGAACCCCGCCTTCAACCGGGAGCGGTTCGAGGAAGCGCACGACCTGATCGTGAAATCCTGGACCACACCCGGCCCGTTCCGCTGGGAAGGCACCCATTACCAGCAGCGCGTCGTGAACCCCTGGACCGTGCCGCTGCAAAAGCCGCACCCGCGCATCTGGATTCCCGGCGTGATCAGTAAGGAAACCATCGTCTGGGCCGCTCAGCACGGCTACCCCTACATCGCGCTGAACACGCCGGTGGAACGCACGCGGCAGATCTGGGACCTGTACGACGCCGCCGCGGCTGAGGCCGGGTTCCAGGGCGGGCCGGATTATCATGGCCTCCTGAAGCAAATCCATGTCGCCGAGACCGAGGAAAAGGCGATCGAGAACGCGCGGCAGTTCATGTGGATGCAGGGCGAGTTCACAGGACTCGCGCATCCCGTCTGGAGCACGCCCGCCGGTTACGGCAGCCCGGAAAACCGCCGGTCCTTCGTCGAATTCGCCACCGGCCGTTCCAAGAGCCCGCGTTACCGGCCGGCGTTGGAGAAGCAGATGGACGAGCTGATGATCATCGCCGGCACGCCGAAGCAGGTGATCGCGAAGCTGCGCATTCTGCTGGAGGAAACCCGGCCAGGCATCCTTGCGTTCTGGGGCAATGACGGCACGGTTTCGCACGCGGACGCCAAGACCTGCATCCGCCTGCTGGGCACGGAAGTGTTCCCCGCGGTGCGCGAGATGGCCAAGGAATTCGACCTGAAAAGCCCGTTCGAAACGAACCAGCCGGTCAGCGTGAAGTATCTGCCCGGCAACATGCAACCGGCGCGCTCCGCGGCGGAATGACCCCCGGTGGCGCGCGGCCTGGCCGCGCGCCGCACCTTCCCGAGGGAGCGCGGTTAGTATTCCTCGACGTCGTCAGCCGATGCCATGGAACCGTGCCGCCCGGTTCGTTGGCCGCCATCGCGGTCCCGCCAGTCCGGACCGGCGCCAGGCAAGGGTAACGGGCTTCCCCCGCCGCCTCGCGATATCGCCATCGCCATGCTCCAGACCGGCGGCATCGCCGACAGGGCCATCCAGGCCGCGGCCCCCGCCAAGGGGATCGCGTTGATGTCGGGCACCAGGCCGGGACGGAGGAAGCGGGCCCCCTCCACCAGCGCCGACAGCGCCACCGCCGCGAAAAACGCCATGGTTTTTCCGCCGCCGTCGCGGACCCGCAGCCAGATCATGACGCCGATCGGCGCATACATGGCCACGTGTGCGGCGATGTTTTTCGCGGCTTGTGCCTTTGTCACGATATAATAGTTAAACAGAGGATACAGCCCCAGCCGGTAAAAATCCACCGCCGCCGTCTCCGGCCCGATCCAGTGGGTGGAGATCAACCCGTTCACCGACGCCACCGCCAGCACATACACCGGCACCAGCCAAGGCACCGCCGCGGCCAGCACGCGCCGGATGCCGCGGGGATCGCGCCGGGCGAACCAGTGCAGCCCCACCGCGCCCAGCGCAATTCCGGAGGTCCGTAAGAAAACGCCAGGCAGGCTCGCGGTGGCGCTGATGATCGTCGCGGTCAGCGCGTAGAGCAGCAGCATCCACCAGAACCCAATCCAGGCCGCCGCCCCCGCGGAGCGCCCGATCGTCAACCGGGGTTCCGCGCGCAGACAGAGCAAGGCGCCAATCGGCATGGTGACGCCGATGCTGGCCACCATCAAAACGGCACGCACCACGGCCGGCCGCTCCGCGCCAGGCATCGCCAGAAACGTGTCCGGCAACTTGCCGAGCTGACTCTCCAGGTCCTCGAGATTCAACGCGAAATCCAACGGAGTCAGAAAGAACAGCACGATCCCGGCGGTATAAATCCGCAAGACCGCGCGGAACGTCTCAAGCCGGTCGGCGTCCGGAGTCAGGGCGGCGGCGTAACGGCCATGCAGGCCGCGCAGCAGAACCCCGATCCCCACGCCCGCGGTCTGCGCCAGGACGTAGTTCAAGGTAACCGTGCGCGGCGGAAACCAGAGTTGCGCGAATTTGGCCGCCAGCACGAAACCCAGACAAACCACGAACGCCGCGACCCCCGCCAGGACCGGCCGCCGCCGATCCGGCGAAAACCAGGCCGCCGTCATGAACCCCAACGGCACCAGCATCGCCACATTGCCCATCCAGTCGGCGCGCTGGTCCGACCCGTTGCGCGCCAGCGGCATGTGGACGAACCGGGACACCGCCTCGGAAAACTCCAGCGGCACGAAGTTCGGACCGTTGGGCCCGATCAGCGTGCTGGAATACAGGATCGTCAGCGCGAAGAGCAGCGTGGCGGCGGCCCAACGGGAAGCGGTCATGGACGGCGATCAGGCCTGACGCAGTTCCGGAAAATCCTCCTCGCGGAACTCGGCGGGATCGCGAGTCCCGGCGGCGTGGCGGACTTCCTCGGTTTTTCGAAGTTCAACCCGGCGGATCTTGCCGGAAATCGTTTTCGGCAGTTCGGAAAATTCCAGCCTGCGGACGCGGCGGAATGGCGCGAGCCGCCCGCGCATATGTTCGAAAATAGCCAGCGCAGTGGCCCGATCCGGCGGAAATCCGGCCGCGAGCGCGATATAGGCCTTCGGAATATTCATCCGCATCGTATCCGGCGCGGGCACCACGGCGGCTTCCGCGACCGCGGGATGCTCGATCAGCACGCTTTCCAGTTCGAAGGGGCTGATGCGATAGTCGGACGCTTTGAACACGTCATCAGCGCGCCCGACATAGGTGAAGTAGCCATCGGCGTCCTTCGTCGCGACGTCGCCCGTGCGATAAACGGCGTTGTTACCCGCCTGCCCCAGCGGCGCGAAGCTCCCGTCGTCGTTCTGATAACCGCGCATCAGGCCCGTGGGCGCGGGGGCGAGATCGACGCACAACTCGGCCTCCTCCGCCTCATTGCCATCGGCATCGACCAGACGAATACGGTAACCCGGCGATTCCTGGCCCATCGAGCCTGGTTTCACCACCTGTCCCGGAAAAGCACCGACCTGCAGCGTGGTTTCGGTCTGGCCATAGCCTTCGCGCGGCGTAAGACCCCAGACGGATTGGACATGTTCGATGATCTCGGGGTTCAGCGGCTCGCCCGCCGAACAGACTTCGCGCAACGAGGTCTTATGCGCGGCCATGTCTTCCTGCGCGAACATCCGCCACACCGTGGGCGGCGCGCAGATCGTGGTCACGCCGTTGGCGGCGATCGCTTCCAACATCGCGGCGGCGTTGAAGCGGGGCTGGTTGAGGATGAACACCGTGGCACCCGCGTTCCAGGGGGCGAAGAAGCAGCTATAGGCATGCTTGGCCCAGCCCGGCGAGGAGATGTTCAAATGGACATCGCCCGGCCGCAGACCGATCCAGTACATCGTGATCAGGTGGCCCACCGGGTAGGTCTGGTGGTCGTGCGACACCAGCTTCGGCCGCGATGTCGTCCCCGACGTGTAATAAAGCAACAACGGATCGGTCGCCCGCGTCGGCGCGTCCGGCGCGAATTCGGCCGGCGCGTCCAGCAAATCGTCGTAACGCACCCAGCCCGCGGGCGCCTCGCCGGTCGCGATTTTCGTCAGATTCTGAGCCAGCCCTTCGAACTTCGCGGTTTCGGCGGCGGACGTCACGACGAAGCGCGCCCGCCCCCGGTCGAACCGGTCGGCGAGATCGACCGGCGTCAGCAGCGTGGTCGCCGGAATGACGACGGCGCCCAGCTTCATCGCCGCCAGCATGACCTCCCACAACGGGACGACATTGCCGAGCATCAGCAGAATACGGTCGCCGCGCCTGACACCCAGCTTGCGCAACCCGTTGGCGACCCGGCTGGACGCCTCCGACATCTGCGCGAAGGTGCGCGTCGCGGCGCCGTCGCCAACAATCGTCAACGCCAGACGAGAGGCGCTGTCGCCCTTCGCCAGCTCGGCGTCGAACCAGTCCAAAGCCCAGTTGAACTCGGACAACTCCGGCCAGCGGAAGTCGCGATGCGCCGTGGCGTAGTCGAACTGGTGCGCCATCAGGAAATCGCGTGCCGCTTTGAATGGATGCGCTGTCATGCTGGCGTTCCTTTCCCTGTCGATCCGTCCCGCGCGGGATTATCCGCCTTTCCGGTCCATCGGCCAACGGACCGGGCGAACAACCCCCATGGCGTCAGCGCTTCATATTCGCGAGCGTGCGGAACACAACCGAAAAATCCTTATTTTCGTTGCCCTCCGCCATCGCTTTTTCGTACAGCGACAGGGCCAGCGCGGCGAGCGGCGTGGACGCGCCGGTGGAGTCCGCCGCCGCCTGCGACAATCTGACATCCTTCACCATCAGCTTGGTCATGAAGCCCGGCGTGTAATCCCGGTTCGCCGGGGAGCCCGGAACCGGCGCCGGACCCGGCGCTGGACAGTAATTCGACAACGCGAACGAGTTGGACGTCGCGGTGGAACAGATCGCGTGCAACGTGTTCCAGTCCAGCCCCAGTTTCTGGGCCAGGATAAATCCCTCGGACACGCCGACCATGTTGATCGCCAACATCATATTATTGCAAATCTTCACCGCCTGACCCGCCCCTGGGCCGCCCGCGTGGAAGATGTTTTTGCCCATCGCGTCCAGGATCGGCTTGCCCGCCGCGAAAGCAGCCTCGGACCCGCCGACCATGAACGTCAACGTGCCGTTCAGGGCGCCTACGGTACCGCCGGACACCGGCGCGTCCAACATCGCCAGCCCCGCCGCCTCCGCCGCCGCCGTGACGGTCCGGGCACTGTCCACATCGATCGTGGAACAGTCGATCAGCAGCGGCTTCGCGTCGCGCACCGCCTCGATCAACCCGCCCTGGTGCAGCCAAACATCGCGAACATGCTCGCCCGCGGGCAACATGGTGATGAC
>CANJJS010000107.1 GCA_947474705.1 Acetobacteraceae bacterium
CGGCATCTGAGCGGTCTCGACCGCACCCCGTGAACGACTGGCGCGGGTCATCGGATCACCCCAAATCGGCGACCACGATTTCCGGCGGCGACCCAAAACGAACCGGCATCAAACTACACCCCAATCCGCCCGAAACGATCAAATGCCGCCCCTCTTCGACAATGTGCCCGTAGACATAACGATTGCCGAAGCGTGAGGGCACGATCGGCGCATACCCCGCGATCCGGACCTGCCCACCATGCGTATGGCCCGACAAGGTCAGAGCCACCCGCGCCGGAACCGTTGGAAAAATATCCGGCTCATGCGCCATCAGGATCGCCGGCGCGGAATCGTCGATCCGCGCCAAGGTCCCCGGCAGATCGTCCAGCCCGAACGTGACGCGCCGCCACCCAGGCGCCTCCCGCCGAATGGCGAGCTGATCCTCCAGCCCCATCAGCCAAAAACCGTGCCCGTCTTTTTCCAGCCGGATCGCCTGGTTGGACAGGACGGGAACCCCCGCCGCGCGCAAGGCACGATGACTCTCCGTATCGCCACCGCCGCGCCGCTGCGCTGCCTCGTCTTCCCACCAGTCGTGATTTCCGGCGATCGCGAACACCCCCAGAGGCGCCTTCAGCCCGCCCAGAATTGGCGCCCACTCCCCCGCGGGCAGCGCCCGCCCGGCGAACCGCATGCCGGACATGTAGTCGCCCAGAAGGAGAATCACATCGCCGCCGAGACAGTTGGCGGTGTCCCGTATCTCCGCGATCCGGGCGGCCGGCATCCAGGGGTCGCAGGCATGAATATCCGCCAGCGCCACGATCCGCAATTTCAACCCGGCGGGCCAGCCCGGCGGCGTCAGGGCATGGCGCGCGACCGTCAGGCGAAGCAGCGGCTCCACGCCGAACGCGTATCCGCCCAACGCGCCAAGACCCGCGGCCCCGGCACCCAGGAGTTTAAGAAAATGGCGGCGGGAAAACATCGCCAGACCCAGAGGTTTTCGCGCCCGTCCGCGTTACAGCCGCAACTCCACGCATACCGGCACATGATCGGACCCCTTGGTCCAGTCGCGAGCCTCGGTCAAAATCGTGTGCGCGTGCAAAGCGGGTTTCAAATCCGGCGTGACCCAGACGTGATCCAGGCGGCGGCCACGGTTGGCGACTCTCCAGTCCTTGTTGCGGTACGACCACCATGTGTAGACTTTTTCCGTGTCCGGCACGAAATGCCTGATGGCGTCGACGAACCCCGCCGCCATCCAGGAATTAAGACCTTCGGTTTCCGGCGGCGTGTGGCTGACGACGTCAAGCAGTTGTTTGTGGCTCCAGACGTCGTGTTCCAGCGGCGCGATGTTCAGATCGCCAACCAGGATCGCCCGTTCCAACCCGGTGCGCGCCGCGAACCAGGCGCGTGCCTCCGCGATGAAATCGAGCTTATGACCGAATTTCGGATTTTGTTCGCGGTCCGCGACATCGCCGCCCGCCGGAACGTAAAAATCGTGGATTTCGATGGGCCCGGACTTCGTTTCGACTTCCACCGCGACATGGCGGCAGTCGCCTTTGCTACACCAGTCCGGCGCGATATCCAGCGGCTTCAACGGCAGCCGCGACAGGATCGCGACGCCGTTATAGCCCTTCATGCCGCGGTAAGCGACATGCGGATAACCGAGCTCCTTCGGACCGTGATGCGGAAACAGCTCGTCCGGAACTTTGGTTTCCTGCAAGCAGATCACATCGGGGTCGAGCGCCGCGACCAGATCGTTCAGCAACCCCAGCCGCAACCGGAGCGAGTTGATGTTCCAGGTCGCGACCTTCAGGGAATGTTTTGACATCAGACGATACGGGTCCGCACCGTGCCGACGCCCTCGACCACGCCTTCCAGCAGGTCGCCGCGCTGCACGGCGGCGACGTTCTCCGGCGTGCCGGTGAAGATCAGATCGCCAGGCGCGAGACGCACCAGGCGGGACAGATAGGCGATCATCTCCGGAATGTTCCAGATCATTTTCGATTGGTCGGAGGTCTGCCGAATTTTTCCATTCACCTTCAGCTCGATCAGTCCCTTGCCTGGGCTCGCGACTTTCGCCGCCGGTGCCATCAACCCGATCGGCGCCGAATGATCGAAACCCTTGCCCATATCCCAGGGTTTTCCCTCTTTCTTGGCCGCGTTCTGGATGTCGCGCCGTGTCATGTCGAGACCGGCGGCATAGCCCCAAACGTGACGCATCGCGTCAGCCTCGGCGATATCGACGCCGCCCTCAGACAGGCCGATGACCAGTTCCATCTCGTGATGGAGGTCTTTGGATTGCGCCGGATAGGGCATGTCGGCATCGCCCGTGAGAAGCGCGTCAGCCGGTTTCATGAAGAAGAACGGCGGTTCGCGGTCGGGATCGCTGCCCATTTCGCGCGAATGCTCGGCGTAGTTGCGGCCCACGCAGAAGACGCGACGTACGGGGAAGGCGCCGCCGCCGGCGACGGGGATGGAGACGACGGCGGGGGCTGGGATGACGTAATCGGCCATCGGAGGTCCTTACGAGTTACGAGTGAGATATGTTCTGATTACGGAGCGCCGGGCGATAGCCTATTTCCGCCTGCACCTCGGATAGCACGTCACGGGCATAGCGCTTGGTTTGGGTTCCCGAGGGATTATTCGATACGCCCCGCACGTGTTGAACAACCACGCTGCCGTCGTCAGGATTCGCATAGCCAGATGCTATGTAGTTTGCTGTTTTCTTCGTGAAGGTATACATCGGGCTGCCTTTCTGGCTCGAGTCATACACATAATCACCAGCCGGCGGCCCAGCGCCTACTCATCCTTACGGCGTTTGTCAGATAGAAATGTGATAGTCAATCCGGCCTGAAAAATTCCCTGGATCACGTCTCCCAGGCCAGGAAATCGCCGCGCATCGCGTCTTCGAAAGACCAGGGACAGGTCTCCGGGAAAGCCCCTTCCGGCAGGCCCGTCTCGCGCTCCGCGATCAGCAGTGCATCGGCGTAGGCTTCCGCCAGGAGATCGTCCAGACGCGGCCGGAGGCTTGGGTTACGGCCCAAAAGCTTTTCCACGCGCCGCCGCTGCTCCAGAATCGTCAGGCGCAAACTGTTGCCTCTGTATCCGGGTTGATGGCGCCACTTCAACAAATGCGCCAACAGGACCGCCAACCGGCTGGTCAGTTGGTCCCGTTCCGACCGGCCCATACTCTCGATTTCCTCGGCGATGTTCGTCCAGTCGACTTCGGCCTCGTTGACGAGCTCGCCGGCGGCCCGGCGGCGTAGCAGCGCCGCCTGACGTTCGCTCCAAAGCGTGATGTCCTCTTCGTAAAGGTCGCTCATCGCACCGCCGGCCTGCTCCTGTCGCGAGGTTACACCGCCTGGACGTCCGCCGCGCGGCCTCTCGGCGACGGAGCGTTCAGGCCATCGTTATCACGTATTCATCGCATCGAAGAATTCATTGTTGGTCTTGCTGTATTTCAGCTTGTCCAGCAGGAACTCCATCGCGTCCACCGTGCCCATCGGGTTAAGGATACGCCGCAGCACCCACATTTTCGACAGAACACCCTTTTCCACCAGCAACTCTTCCTTACGCGTCCCGGACTTCGTGATATCGATCGCCGGGAACGTACGCTTATCGGACAGTTTCCGGTCGAGGATGATTTCCGAGTTACCGGTCCCCTTGAACTCTTCGAAAATCACCTCGTCCATGCGCGAACCGGTATCGATCAGCGCCGTCGCGATGATGGTCAGCGACCCGCCTTCCTCGATATTCCGCGCCGCGCCGAAGAAGCGCTTGGGACGTTGCAACGCGTTCGCGTCCACGCCGCCGGTAAGAACCTTGCCCGAGGACGGCACGACCGTGTTGTAAGCGCGCGCCAGCCGCGTGATGCTATCGAGAAGAATCACCACATCGCGCTTATGCTCGACGAGGCGTTTCGCCTTCTCCAGCACCATCTCGGTGACCTGCACGTGCCGCGTCGCCGGTTCGTCGAAGGTGGAGGCCACGACCTCGCCCTTCACCGAACGCGCCATATCCGTGACTTCTTCCGGCCGCTCGTCGATCAGCAGCACGAGAAGAAAGACTTCCGGGTGATTGGCGGCGATGGCGGCGGCGATGTTTTGCAGCATCACCGTTTTGCCGGTGCGCGGCGGCGCCACGATCAACGCGCGCTGCCCCATGCCGATGGGCGAGATCAGGTCGATCACCCGCGGCGTGTTGTCCTTTTGCGGGCCTTTCGCGACGGACTGGAAGTTCTCCATTTCCATCTTCAGGCGGCGGTCGGGATACAGCGGCGTCAGATTGTCGAAATTGATGCGATGGCGCACGGCTTCCGGCGCCTCGAAATTCACCTGCTCGACTTTCGCCAGCGCGAAATACCGTTCGCCGTCTTTCGGCGCGCGGATCTGGCCCTCGACCGTGTCGCCGGTGCGCAGCGCGTAACGCCGCACCAGGTTCGGACTGACATAGATATCGTCGGGCCCCGGCAGGTAATTCGCTTCCGGGCTGCGGAGATAGCCGAATCCGTCAGGCAGAATTTCCAGCGTGCCCTCGCCCAGAATGACCTGATCGGCCTCGGCGAGGGACTTCAGGATCGAGAACATGATGTCCTGCTTGCGCAAGGACGAGACGTTTTCGATCTGCAAGGACTCCGCGAAATTCAACAACTCCGCGGGCGTTTTGGCCTTCAGCTCGGCGAGATGCATCGTTGTCTCTTGGCGTGTGTCATGGATGTTTTCTCCCGGAAACGCTCAATCGCCGGAGGCGATCGACGCCGGTCATGAAATGGAAAAACAGCGGGTCCTGGCGGGCGCCGTGCAACGAAAATGGCCGGACCGGCCTCATCGTTCTTCGGGCGGCGCCGCGGAGATCGGAATGTCGCGGGCTTCCGGCTGGTCGCCCATGCCTGGGGCGGAACGGACCTCGGCCTCCTCGGTCTCGGCGCCACCGGCGTTCTGGCCGGAGTCATCGTTCCCTTGGTATTCGCGCCGGTTGCCGCGCTGTCCGCCGCCCTGGTGTCCGTTCGCCTGGCCTTGCCCCCCTTGGCCTTGCCCCCCCTGACCTTGTCCCCCTTGGCCCTGGCCACCTTGTCCCTGTTGGGCCGCGGCCTGGTTCATCAGGTTCAGCACACGGAAATAATGCTCCGCGTATTGCAGGTAGCCCTCGGCCATCACACGGTCGCCGCCGCTGGTCGCATCGCGGCCCAGTTGCAAATATTTCTCGAACAACTGCTGCGCCGTGCCACGCACACGAATATCGGGACCGTTGCTGTCGAACACATGGTTCCGGTTCAGCGGGATGCCACCACCGGTGTTATGGCGCATTCCCCCGCCGCCGCCACCCCCGCCGCCGCCACCGCCAGAGCGATGGTTGCGGCCACGCATGCGTTTCATGTTCATTCTGTTGCCGTCGAGCTTTCCGGTTGAGGCGCGGCATGGGGGGTCACGGGACCGCCGTCATGGGGTCCAGAGGGTGCGTCCCCCGGCCAACATCGATTCATCGTCGTTGGTAGCGTTGTGCCCGGGCCAGAGCGGTGACCATGGGCGGTCGAACACGGCCACTCAAGGCGGCTCGGTCGAAACCTACACTAGACCGGTTACATGGTGGTGCCAATGGGTTTTTTCAGGGAGAGCCCCGAAGAATCATCGCCCTGGGCGTCCCCGACAGGTCCGCACGCGCCTCAACCGCCAAACCCGCCCCCCGCGCCAATCCGGCAACGGCCGGAAACTGGCCAAATCCCAGCTCCAGCACCGCCACACCGCCGGGCGCGAGCAACCGCGGCAACCCCGCCACGATCGTCCGATACGCGTCGAGCCCGTCCTCGCCCCCATCCAGCGCCCGCCACGGCTCATGCGCCGCCACCTCCGGCATCAGCCCGGACACGGCGGCCGTCTCGATATAAGGCGGATTGCTCAACACCAGATCGAAACGCGCTTCCACCGCCGAAGCCCAATCGCCACACACAAACAATGCCCGCGCGCCAAGCCGGAGCGACCGGGCGTTATTCCGCGCCAGAACCGCCGCGGCGTCCGACAGATCGACCCCGACCCCCAACGCGCCCGGCCGCTCGCTCAGCACCGCCAGCAGCAAACACCCCGTGCCGGTACCCAGATCGAGGACGCGGCCCGGCGCCGGGCAGGCGGCGAGGGCCGCCTCCACCACGGTTTCAGAATCCGCGCGCGGGATCAGCGTCGCGGGTGAAACCTTGAAACGGAGGCTCCAAAACTCCCGCCACCCGACGATCAGGGCCAGCGGCTCGCGCCCGGCGCGGCGCGCGACAAGGCCAAAAAAAGCACCGGGATCAGCCGGCGCATGCAAATCCCGAATCAGCGCTTCTGGCGTCCAGCCCAACGCATGGGCCAGCAACAGACGGGATTCGAGACGAGGAGTCTCGATACCCGCCTCCGCCAAACGCCGCGCGCCCTCCCGCAGAATGGCGGCGATCGTCCAACCGTCCGGCGTCAACCGGTCAGCCCGGCATGCACCGCGCACCCGCCCAAAAACCCCGCGAGCGCGCGGTGAAAGTCGGGCTCGTCCAGCAGAAAGGCATCGTGCCCCTTATCGGTGGGAAACTCCACGAACGACACATTGGCGCCGGCACGGTTCAACGCCCGCGCGATGGCCCGGCTTTCCGCCGTCGGATACAGCCAGTCGGAGGTAAACGACGCCAGCAAAAACCGCGTCTTCGTCCCCCGGAACGCGTTGGCGAGGTCGCCCTTATAATCGGCGCCCAGATCGAAGTAGTCGGCGGCCCGGGTGATCGTCAGATAGGAATTGGCGTCGAAACGCTGCACGAAGGTGCTGCCCTGGTGGCGAAGATAGCTCTCCACCTCGAACATCTCGCCAAACAGCGCGATCGCCTCGGACGGGTTCTTCGGCGCGTTCTGCAGGCGGCGGCCGAACTTCCGGGTCAGCGATTCCTCGGACATGTAAGTGATGTGCGCGCACATCCGGGCCACGGCGAGACCCTGCGCGGGGATGCGCCCGGTCTCCCAATAACGCCCCCCGGCCCAATTTGGGTCGGCGAAAATCGCCTGACGCCCGACCTCGTGAAACGCGATGTTCTGCGCCGAGTGGTAAGACGCGCTGGCGATCGGCAACGCCGCGAACACCATCTCCGGGTAAGACGCGGCCCATTCCAGCACCTGCATCCCGCCAACCGATCCACCGAGCACCGCGAACAACCGCTCAATACCCAAATGGTCGATCAACTGCTTCTGCGCGCGCACCATGTCGCGAATGGTGACGGCCGGGAAATCGGTGCCCCAGCGCTCCCCGGCGCCGCCGGGCTTCGGATCCATCGGACCCGTCGAGCCCATGCACCCCCCCAGCACATTCGCGCAGATCACGAAAAACCGGTTCGTATCGACGGGCCGGCCCGGACCGACCACCATGTCCCACCACCCCGGCTTGCCAGTGACAGGATGACGCTCGGCCGCGTACTGATCGCCCGTCAGCGCGTGACACACCAGAATCGCGTTCGTCCGCGCCGCGTTCAACGTGCCATAAGTGCGATACGCCACGGTATGACTGTCCAGCGCGACACCGCATTCCAGCGCGATCCCCGCGTCGAAACGGACATGCGTGTGCTCGACATCGGGGAGGGTGACGATCTCGTCCATGACGCCCAGTCACATAGGACGGCACGAAACCCGCCGCAATGCCGCCCGTTCGCGGACGCTGGATATCTTCGCCCCACCATGCGATTTTCCACCCGCGCCCATGCGCCATCAGACACCCAACCGGAGGCCGCGCCATCTCATTCGTCGAGTCCATCGTCGCCTTCGTGCGCGCCCACCAGGACTGGGCTGTACCCGTGACACTCCTCCTGGCATTCGGGGAATCCCTCGCGGTGATCTCGCTGCTGCTTCCAGCCACCGCCATCCTCGCCGCGATGGGCGGGCTAATGGGCGTACTGGGCCTGCCGCTCGGCCCCATGATCGCCGCCGCCGCGGTGGGTGCCTTTCTGGGCGATTGGCTCTCCTACTCAGTCGGTTACCGCTTCCGTGACACGATCGGCGGCATGTGGCCTCTGTCGCGCCACCCGGATCTGCTGACCCGGGCCGCCGGCCTCTTCGCCCGCTGGGGCATTTTTGGCGTTTTTCTCGGCCGCTTTCTGGGGCCCCTCCGCGCCTCGGTCCCGCTCGTGGCCGGGATGAGCGCAATGCCCTGGCTGCCGTTCCAGGCCGCGAACATCGCCTCGGCCATCGTTTGGGCCGTCGGACTCCTGGCACCCGGCGTGGTGCTCTCTTACATCAGTTGGTGACGCGGATCAGAACACCAACTCGCACACCAGCAACACCGCGCAGGTCGCCACCGCCACCGGCGGCACCCAGGCGGGCGCGCGAAACCCGCCCGGCGGCGGCCCAAGCCGATGCAACCGCCACAACGCCAGATCGACCAGAACAAACAACGTCAGCGTGATCGCATTGCTCAGCGCGAGCAGATGCTCGAACGGAACCAGCACCGTCACCGCCAGAATCGTCCCGCCCGCGAGCAATGTCGCCGGGACCGGCGTCCGCCAGCGCGGATGCACCCACCCCAGCGCGGAAGGCAACTCCTTCCGGTTCGCCATGCCATACAGCAGCCGGGACAGCATCACGATCTGCACCAACACCCCGTTGCCGACCGCGAGCGTCCCAAGCACCGCGAATCCCGCCGCCGACTTCCCATCGAACAACCCTACCAACGGATTGGCCCCGGCGCGGTCGCTCAGGACCACGGCGGCGACCACAAGCAAATAAAGGACAAGGCTGACGCCAACCGCCCCCAGAATCCCTCGGGGCAGGGTCCGGTGGGGATCGACGACTTCCTCGCCCATATTGGCGAGGGTTTCGAAGCCGATGAACGCGAAGAAGGCGATGAACGCGCCCGCCGCGACGCCTCCCCAGCCCTGAAGCGTGACCGGGATCATGCCCCGCATATCGAAATCCGGCGCAGCCCAGAAACCGGCGGCGATGGCGGCGAAAAGGCCACCGATTTCCAGCGCGGCGATCGCCCCGGCCAGGCCCACGCTGGCGCCAACCCCGGCGATGGCGATGGCCGTGAAACCGCCGATCATCAGAGTCATCAGCAGCGGCACCGGCAGTTTCAGGAGAACCGTCAGATATTGCGTGGTGCCCGACGCGATTGAGGCGGCGGTGACCGCGACGACCAGCATGGTCCCCACCCCCACCGCCTGCGCCAGGCGCTCGGACCCAAAGGCATGGCGGACATAGGCGACCCCCCCGGACGCTTCCGGGAACCGGCCCGCCAGTTCGGCGTAACAAAGCCCCGTCAGCGCGGCGGTGCCTCCGGCCAAGAGAAAGGACAACGGCGCCGCCTCCCCGGCGCGGCGCATGACGGCGCCCAGCGCGACGTAGATGCCGGCACCGACGATCACACCCAGACCGTAAAGGATCAAAGGCCATAACGTGAGGACACGGCGCAGACCGGGCGCCGGCGAGGTTTCGGGCATTCAGGGCTCCGGTTCCGGACTCAGGAGAAACCGGACCGCCGCGCCTTTGCTATTCGGCGGCCCGGGTGGCCAGCACGCCATACGCCTTTTCCGCCTCGTCCTGGCTGATATAGCTCAAGCGGATGTCACGGGCGATGGCGGCGGGATCGCGTTCCTCGGGCGGACCCATGCCGCCGCCGCCCGGCATCGAGACAACGATCCGCTCGCCAGCGGGCACGACCTGCAACCCCTTCGACCCCAGTTCCTTGCCCGAGGCGAGCCGGACCGAACCCGTGGCGCCCGGCCCACCACCATGGCGTCCCCGCGCGGGAAATTTCACCCGCTCGAAGGAGGCGAACAGACCGAACGCCGCGTCCTCCCGCGAGCCGACTTCCATGATCTGGCCCAGACCGCCGCGCTGGCGTCCGGCGCCGCCCGAATCGGGCCGAAGTTCCTTGCGCCAAACGACCAGCGGCGTGATGGCCTCGGTCGCCTCCACGGGCACATTGCGGACCCCGGACGGAAACGGCGTGGCGGAAAGTCCGTCCTGGTTGGGCCGTGCGCCCGCGCCGCCGGAGTGAAAACTCATGGTCATGAACGGCATGCCGGATTTACCGCCGATCCCGGTCAGGCCATGGCCCGCGATCAGCTTCAGGCTCCAGAGATTGGATGTGCCCTCGGCGGGCACGCGTCCCGGAATCGCCTGGTCGAGGCAGCCATAGACGACATCGGGCAGCAAATGCCCCATGGTGGAACGGGCATAGACGGCGGCGGGATACTCCGCGCTGAGCACGGTGCCCGGGGGCGCGGTGACTTTCACCGCGGCGAGGCTGCCCGCGTTGTTCGGCACGTGCGGCGCGACAACGCAGTTCACGCCGAAGGAGGTATAGGCCTCCGTGTAACAGATCGGGCAGTTGATCGCATAGGACGACATACCGGACGTGCCAGTGAAATCCACGTAAATCGTGTCCTCCCCAATGGTCACCCGCCCCACGATATCGATCGGCGCCTCATACCCATCGACCCGCATTTCCGAGGTCCAGGACCCCTTGGGCAGTTTCTGGATCGCCTCGGTCATGGCGCGGCGGCTGCGGTCGATGATTTCGCCGCCGAGATGGTCGAGATCGGACAGGGCGAATTCCCGCATCATCGCCAGCAGGCGGCGGGCGCCGATATCGTTGCAGGCGATCAGCGCGTAAACGTCGCCGATGACCTGAACCGGTTCGCGCACATTCGCGCGCATGATATTGAGTAGGTCCTCGTTCATTTCGCCGGCGCGCGCCAGGCGCATCAACGGGATGAACAACCCCTCGTGCCAGATCTGCCGCCCTTCCGGGGTCTGCCCGATGCCGCCCATGTCCACCAGGTGGGAGGTGCAGGCGAACAAAGCGACAATGCGCCCGTCCATGAAAGCGGGGGTCACCACGACAAGATCGTAAAGATGCCCGGTTCCCTTCCAGGGATCGTTGGTGACGTAAATGTCGCCCTCTTTCATCTGGACGACCGGAAAAACCTCCAGAAAATGCCCAACGGAGTTCGCCATGGTGTTGATATGGCCCGGCGTTCCCGTGACCGCCTGCGCCAGCATCCGCCCCTGGAGATCGAAAACGCCGGCCGAAATATCGCCCGCCTCGCGCGCCGAGGTGCTGAAAGCCGTCCGGACCAAAGTCTGCGCCTGTTCCTCCACGACCGAGAGCAGGCGGTTCCACATGATCTGCAATTCGATCTCGGAAATATTCCGGCGGGTCATGGGGCGTTGCCTTCGAGGATGATTTCGCGGTCGGCGCCGACGCGGGCGGTCAGGCCGGTGGGAACGATGGTGGTCGTGCCTTCCTCGACGATCGCGGCGGGTCCGGAGAGCGTGGCGCCAGGCGGCAGTGATGCGCGGGTGTAAACTTTGGCGGCGACGCGTTCGCCGGTCGCGGCCTCGACCAGGATGCGCTCGCCGGTGGGTTCCGCGGGCCCGGCGTCCGGGGGCCGGATGGACGCTTCCGGGCGCGGAATCGGCAGCGACAGCGCGAGAGTCCAGGTCACTGCCTCGATCTCAAGCCGCGGGATGACGCGACCGAACAGCGCGGCATAAGCGGAGTCGAAAGCCGCGCGAAGCGTGGCGGGATCGGACTTCCCGGTGGGAAAGGGCACCGCGATTTCGTGGCCCTGGCCGCGGTAACGCATGTAGGCGGTGCGGGTTTCCAGCAGTTCGCCGGTGGGCGCGCCGAGACGGACGACCGCCTCGGCTTCCGTGCGCATATCCGCGAAGATCGCGTCAATCGGGGTTTTTTCCAGGTCGGTCAGGCGGACGAGCAATGTGCGGACGACCTCATAAGCGATCGGCGCGTCCAGAAACCCATGCGCGGACCCGACCCCCGCGTCCGGCGGGATGACAATTCGAGATATCCCGAGTTTGGCGGCGAGGCGGGCGGCGTGCAGCGGCGCGGCCCCGCCGAACGCGATCAACGTGCGTCCCGAGGTATCCTTACCGTTTTCCACCGCGTGAACGCGCGCCGCGCTGGCCATGGTCTCGTCGACAATTTCCGAAATGCCGCGGGCGGCTTCCTGTTCGTTCAGCCCGAGATCGATCGATTTTCCAATGGCCGCCGTGGCCTTGGCCGGGTCGAGGATAATCGAACCGCCCGCGAAACCTATGGGATCGATACGGCCGAGCGCGACGTCGGCGTCGGTGACGGTGGCGTTCTCGCCACCGCGGCCATAGCAGGCGGGACCGGGCTCGGACCCGGCGGAATCGGGCCCGACGACGATCCGCCGCAGCGAATCGACGCGGGCGATGGACCCGCCACCGGCGCCAATTTCCACCATGTCGATGACCGGGATACGAACAGGGATGCCGCTGCCTTTGGCGAAGCGATAGGCGCGGGCAACCTCGAAATGACGAGATTGTTGCGGCGTGTAATCGTCGATCAGGGTGATTTTCGCCGTGGTGCCGCCCATGTCGAAGGACAAGGCACGGTCGTACCCGCCACGCGAGGCGACGCGGCGCGCCAGAATAACGCCGCCCGCCGGCCCGCTTTCGACCAGGCGCACGGGAAAGCGGCGCGCGGTTTCGATGGTGCAAATGCCGCCCGACGACATCATCAGCAGGAGTGGACACGTCGCGCCAAGATCGGCGAGGCCGGCGCGCATGTCCTCCAGATATTTCGACATAAGCGGAAGGACATAGGCATTGGCGACAGTTGTAGATGTCCGTTCGTATTCCCGGATTTCCCGGCAAACCTCGTGCGACATCGCGATCGCCAGATCGGGCAGCGCCGCGGCCAGGATCGCGCGCGCCCGTTCCTCATGCGCCGGGGCGATGTAGCTGTGCAGGAAACTGATCGCCAGTGCCTCGATCTTTTCCGCCCGCAGCGTGTCGATAACCGGCTGGAGACCGGCCTCGTCGAGGGGCAGCAGGACGGACCCGTCGGCGGCCATGCGCTCCGCCACTTCCAGGCGTAAGTCGCGCGAAACGAGCGGGGCCGGCCGTTCCATGTAAAGGTCGTATTGCTCGAAACGATGTTCGTAGGCCATTTCCAGGGAATCGCGAAACCCCTTTGTGGTCAGCAACGCCGTTCGCGCGCCCTTCCGCTCGATCAACGCGTTGGTCGCGAGCGTGGTGCCATGAATGACCAGGTCGAGTTGGGCGGCGGAAATCCCCGCCTCCGCGAGGATCGCGCGCGTGCCCTCGATCACCGCTTTATCGGGCCGATCGTGAGTCGTGAGCAGCTTTTTCGACAGCGTGCGATCCGGCAAGGACAGCACGAGATCGGTGAAAGTGCCGCCGATATCGACGGCCAGGCGCGTGGGTCTGAGCATGCGGAAGCCTCCCACGGGCAAGCCCATGCATGCAAGGCGGGCGGCGCCGGATCGCGGAGGTGTATCAGCCCCCTTGGGAGTCGCGCGTCAGAAGGGCCGGCATGTTCACATCGGATCGTCCGGCGAGGATTTTCTCTTCTTCTTCGAGAACATCGCGACGGTTGGGCTGGCGCGCGGCGAGGTCGTGGGTTTCGCGCGCGGTGTGCATTTGGTCGTGGTTGGATCCGGACATGGTCACGCTCCATTTCGACAAAGCCAAATGGAGGTTAGGCGTGTGTCGCGCCGCGGCGCAACATAAATCGCGCCGTTTCGAAGTTCAAGCCGTGGTCTTGCTTGTTCAACCCGTTCGCGATGCCGCCACGGACGATCGTCACGACAAATATGCAACGAGATACCTGCCTCTGCTCGAGAGCCTTTACATGCCGGAAGGGCGTCACCTCTCCTCCGGCGCCACCCCGCTCACCCGCGCCACGAAGTCCGCGACATCCGCCTCGCTGTACGCCAGCCGCTTCCGCGTCGAGGACCCCGGCCGTGTCGCGACCGAGACCCCGGGACGCCACTCCCGCATGGGCCGGATCGGCCGCGGCACGAACCCGCCACCGCAATTCGGGCACACGTTTTTCAACCGATATTCCACGCAGTCCGCGCAGAACGTGCATTCGAACGAACAAATGCGCGCGAGACCGCTGTCGGGCGGCAGGTCCCGGTCGCAGTATTCGCAGTTCGGTCGCAGTTCCAACGCCATGGGTCGCGGCTCCTTTTACAACCCCAACCCAAACGCGATCGCATTGCGCAGCAGCCGTAAAAACCCCTCCGTCTCCCAGGGTCCCCGGAACGTCGCGGGCACCGTATCCCCCGGACGCGCCACCCGCGACGACGCGTCGTGGCAGTGCCCCAACGCGAAATACGTCACCCCGCCCGCGCCCACCGCGCGCGTGTACCCGATGACCCGCGTCTTACCGTCCGCCATCAACGACGTGTCCGCACCGTACAAAACCCCGATCTCCGGCGCCGCCGCCTCCGGCCCATACGCCGCGATAAGCAGCACCCGCGTGCCGGTGGGGTCCTGGAGTTCGATGAAATACGGCTCGTCCTCCACCTCGAACCCGCCGCCGAGGCCCTGTGTCACGGGATGCCCGGCATCGGCGACATCGACATGGAAGCGCCGCTGCGGGGGATGGGTCAGGAAGAAACTTCCCAGCAGCGCGTGGTGCGCGGTTCTTACCGTGCGCCGAGGACGCACGCCCTCGACCTTTTGGGCACGGCCCCCGCTGGTGCCATGCAGCGCCAGCCAATGCCCGCCCGCTTCCAGCCAACTCCGCAGCGCCACACACTGACTATCGTCCGGATAAGGACCCGCCACATAGGTAATAAGCAGCTTCGACACCTTCAGCCATTTTTCCACGTCGGAAAAATCGTTGGCGACGGAGGCGCCGATATGCCGCTCCGCCAGCAACCCCAGCAGAGTCAGGCGCGCGTGGTCGTGATCGTGGCCCGCGGGCTGTCCGGGCGGGAAGCCGCCCGCGATGACATGCGCGCGTCCGGGTTTGGTGTCGGTCATTGGCTGGTGTTCCTCGTCATTCGGCATGTTCGAATTTACAGCGCCTCGTTCTAAGCCCCAACGGACACGCGACCAAATGGCCGGAATATTGTTTGACACCGGACCCGGGGAGATAATTCGCGCCGGGAACACGGCGGCCACAACCGAAACTTTCTTTGCACGAAAATTGCTGACAGAATCAACGAAATCCGCGAAACAACCACTGGCGCCGCCGCCTCCGGCGCCTTTGTTATCGTGGGAGACACAATGCGCATCCGTACCGTGGCCGCCGTCTTCCTGGCCTTCGCCGCAATCGCGAACCCAGGTTTCGTCACGCGGGCAATGGCCGCGGAAACCGTGCTTCGTATCGGACACTTTCCCAATATCACTCATCCGCAGGCCCTGGTCGCGCATGCGATGTCGCGTCAGGGCAGGGGCTGGTTCGAACAACGTCTCGGTCC
>CANJJS010000108.1 GCA_947474705.1 Acetobacteraceae bacterium
GGGGGGGCCGCCCCCCCCCCCCCCCCCCCCCCCCACCCCCCCTCCCACAGGGCACCAAATCGATCGCGGTCCAGGGGACGTTCCCCTGGTGGGGTTCGAAGGGGCAAAGCCCCGGCGCCAGCCACGCCTCGTCCGATAACCCCTGGGTGGTCCGGCCAAAGCCGCGGTAGGCTCCTCCGCCATTCCCGAGAGACGCGACGATGCCATCCGATTCCCAGACGCTCGCGGCGCGCGTGCCGCCGCCACCGGCTTATGTCACTTATGGGCTTCTGGGCCTGTATTGCTTCATCTTTTTGCTGCAGACCGCTGGTGCCGGTGGCGGCACCTGGTTCGCCGATCCCGAAACGTTCGATCTGATGCGGTTTGGGGCGTTGAATCCGGACCTGATCGGGCTCGGCGACTGGTGGCGGATGACGACGGCGCCAATGTTGCATGGGGGGATCGTTCATCTCGGGCTGAACATGGTGGCGTTGTATTTTTCCGGGAAGTTCATCGAGCATCACATGGGGGGATGCACGCTGGCGGGGTTTCTGGCGGCGGGGTCTTTGTGCGGGGCGGTGGCGTCTTTGGTCACGGGCAAGGCCTGGCTGGTCTCCGTGGGGGCGTCGGGCGGGATCATGGCGCTGATGGCGGGGTCGCTGCTGCTGTGTTTCGTGTTGACGCCGGACGAGGAGACCATCGACGGCAAGTCGTTGTTTGCCCGGATTTTGGTGCCGTCTTTGATTCCGACCGGCATGGGGGTCGATTATGCCGCGCATTTCGGCGGCGCCTTGGCGGGGGTGGCTCTGGCGGGAGTCATGTACGCGGTTTCGTACGAGGGCCGCGACCCGCCGGTGCGGCGGACGATCGGGCTGGTGGCGGCCGCGCTTTATGTTGCGGCGGCCTTGTTCGGGGTTTCCCGGTTGATTTACGCGCCGGTCCCGGCGGACCTGGATGCGATGGTGGTCGTGCCCCGGGCCAACGATCCCTTGCCATCGCTGGCGGTGCCCGATGCGCGGACGGAGGTCGCGTTCCGGCCTTTCGATCCGGGCGCGCGGATGGCTCTGGCGCTGGCGTTGTACGAGGCCGGCGATAAGGTGGAAGCGGGCCGGGAGGCGGAGATTGGGGTACGGCAGATCCGGACGTATGGGAACACGCGGTACGAGGACGTCACGGTGCCCCGGCTGAAGTTGTTGCTGGCGCTGGGGCTGGCGGCATCGGGACGGGCGGCGGATGGCATGGCGGTGGCGGGGCCGGTGTGTTGGCTGGCGACGCCGGCGTTCCGGGCGCGGGTCGATACGCGCCCGGTTTGTCATTGAGGGAAGCCTGCTGACCGCGCGGGTCACGCGACGATGGCGTGGCCGTCCGTGAAATGGAGGTGATGGGCGACCAGATCGGCGGCCGTGTCCTGGGCGGGCATGCCGGTCAGGATCAGTCCGTGTTTCAGGTCCGCCGCGTTGGCCAAGGCGATCGCGTGTTGTCCGTCGACGGTCGTGTCGAAGGCGGCGAAGGCCGATGGGGCGGCCCCCGCCAGGTCGATCCGCAGTTCGTAAATCCCATATTCGAACCCGGCGATTTGTTCGATTCCAGACGCCGGGGAGAGGCTGGCTTCGAAGATCGGGGCTTCCTCGTCCAGGATGGCGAGGCCGGGGGCGCCCGCGAATGTCAGCGCGGAGGCATTCACACCGCCCGTGGCGCTGCCGGCGTTGAGGAGGGTCCCGCCGGTGACCGGTGTGCCCGAGGTGGCGAACCCCAGCGCGGCGAGTTGCAGGATGTCGGCCTGGGTGAAGGCGTTGACGACGCCCGCGCGGGAGAACGCGTTGTTCGCGTCGTTCCCGGCCGCGGACGACCAGTCCGCGAGGTCGGAGGAGTTCGCGAAGGGATTGAGGTTGGTCGCGCCGTTGTCGATGGAGAAGTAAGCGTTCGTGCCGGCGTTCGGGCTGTGTATGCCGGGGGCCGAGAAACGATAGACATCCAGCGCGCTGATCCAGTTGCCGTAGGTGCCGCCCATGGCGATCCGGCCCAGCGCGTGGGTGATCTCATGCTCGACGACGCCGATCAGGTCGTATTTTCCGGCGATGGCGCGGTTATTGGGGTCGTAGGCGAACAATGTTCCGTTCGGGTCGGCGGCGAATCCCATGGTGCCGTCGGTGCCGCCGCTGTTGGGATTCATGAGGCCCAGGGCCTTTTGTTCGGCGGAGGCGATGTAGATGGTGCCGCCAAGGGAGGGGTCGGTGGCGGGGAGATTGCTCACGATGGATTGCATGGTTGGCGAGGCGATGTGGCTCGTCAAATCGCTTTTGAACTGCGACCAGGTGCGGCCGACGCCCAGAGTGGGGCCGGCGGCGCCGAGGACGCCGTTGCCAAGGCTGGAGCCCGCGACCTCGCCATAGCCGACCGCGATGTTGATCTGGATCGGATTGAGGATCAGCGACTGGATATACTGCGCCGCGTACGACACCGCGTTCCGGAACGCCACCGGTGCCGCCAGCGCCTGGGCGTCCCAGATCAGGTTGATCTTCGCGGTGGACGCGATGGGGGGCGGTGTTCTGTCGATCGTGAAATCGCCGCGCATCAGGGCGATCGCGTCCGCGTCCGCGGCGATTTGCGCGGGGGTCAGGACCAAATGGGCGCCGGGGTCGCCGACCAGGATCGCGGTCAGCTTCCCGCCGCGCGCCAGTGTTTCCAGTTGATCCAGTTTCGCCCCGATATTCGCCAGCGTGTCATTGACCGAAATCGCGGCGACATGGCTGTTGGCGGCGAGTGCCGCGGCGGCGGAGGCCGGCACGCCCGAGACCGAGAAGGTGTAGGGGCCGACGACTTTCCCCCAAAGCGATGTACCGGCGCCGAACTGGGTGTAGGTCAGTGTCAGTGTCGAGGGGCCGGCGATCGCGAGCGTCGTCAGTTTTCCGGCGGAGACGAGGGCGGCGAGGTTGTTCTGAATATTGACCGCGGTATCCACGACCCCGAACGATACGACTTTGCTCGCGGCCTGTGCCAATCTGGCGTTCCCGGCGGTTACGCCGGAAATCGCGATTTTGTCCGCGGGGATGAGTTTTCCCAGCAGGGGCTCGTATGTGAAGTATTGCGATTCGTCGATGGTCAACAATGTGCCGCCGGTCAGGGCGATGGAGGCGATAAGTGGATCGCCCGCCAACATGGCGAGCGCGTTCGACAGATTGGCGGCGGTATCGGCGATCTGGATCGAGACGATATGGGAATTCGCGTGCAGGGCGGTCAATCCGGCGATTGTCGCGCCGGTCACACCGATTTGGTAGGTTTGGGCGATCTTGCCCAGAAGGGCGCCGGCGGCCGCGAGTTGGGCCGCGGTCAGTGTCAGGGTGGTGCCGCCCGAGATCTGTAGCGCGGTCAGTTTTGTATCCGCGTTCAACACGTCGATGTTCGCCGCGATCGCGCTCGCGGTATCGGTCACGGTGAAGCGGCGGATATGTGTGTTCGCCTGCGCCGAGGCGGCATTGGCCACTGTCAGCCCGGCGGCGTCCGCCATCCAGGCGCCGCCGATCTTGCCCAACACGCCCGCGAGGTTGTTGTACTGGCCGGCGGCGAGCGAGAGGACGCCCGCGTCGGTCAGCGAAATCGCGGTGAGTTTCGAGAAGGTGTTGAATTTGTCGAGGTTGGCGGAGACGTTGGCGGCGGTGTCGGAAATCGTGAATGTCCGGATGTGGATATTGGCCTGGATCAGCACCGCGCCGGCCGCGGTGGCGCCGGACAAGGTCAGGGTATAATTCGCGGGAAGGCGGCTCAACAGGGTTCCGAACATGGCGAACTGCGCGGCGGCGATCGGGATTGGCGTGGAATCGGTCAGGACGATCGATTGCAATTTCGTCGCGGCGGCCAGCGCGGGCAGCGCGGCGGCGATGTTGGCGGAGCTGTCGGCGATCGTGAAAGAAACGATCGCGGTGTTTTGCTGCAATCCGATGGCCGCGCGCGCGCTCGCGCCGGATATCGCGAATTGCGCGTTCGCCGGGAGTTTGCCGGGGTTCGCGGCGGCGGCGGCATATTGCGTGGCGGAGAGCGCCAGCGGCGCCCTGTCCGTCAGGACGATGAGGGAGAGTTTCGTATCGGCCAGCAAAGCGTTGAAATTCGCCGAGACGGCCGCGGCGGTGTCGCTGACGGTAAAGGATTTGACCCGGATATTCGATTGCGCGATGCCCGCGCCGCCGGCCGGCGCGCCGGTGACATTCAGGATCGCGGAGGCGGGCAGTTTTCCCCACAGCGCGACGAAAGCGCTGAGTTGGCCGAAGCTCACGGCCATGGCCGAAGAATCGGAGATCGCGATCGCGGTCAGTTTCGTGGCGGCCGCCAGGGCGGGGATGGCGGCCTGGATATTGGCGGCGGTATCGGCGAGTGCGAAACCGGAGATATGTGTATTGGACTGAACGGCCGCCACGCCGGACATGGGAACGCCAGTGAGGATAAGGAGATAATTGACCGGTAGCAGGGCCAGAAGCGCCGGTCCGGTCTTGTAACTCGCGTGGGACAACGTCAGGGGCCGGGACGAGGACGGCGAGATGGAAACGATTTTTCCGGCGGCCGCGAGCGGTTTCAGCGCATCGAACGACGCCGAAAGGTTGGCCGGGTCGTCCTGGACGATCAGTGGCGCGATGCCTGGATTAAGTCTAAAGTTTTCGATTGCCTTCGCCGCTGTTGTAACGGTTGCCATCGAACGTACTCCTCCACGAGCGAAACAAGACGAAGTTCGCGATTGGGGTGCGCGGATCCCCGGGGGAACCGCGTTCGCGAACACCAAGATTATTCGAGGTGGGATCGGCCGTTGTGGCGTGGCGCATTTTGTTCGCGGTTGGCGCGTCCGCGCAAGAGGAAAACAGCGGAGGGATTTAATTAATTTCGAGTGTTAACGAATTTATTAATAATTCGTGAAGAACCCGCGGCCTGTGTTTCTCGCGCCGGGATTCGGCGCGAAAACCGCGGGCTCGACAAGGCGGAGAGGCAACGGCAGGCTCGGCGGCGGGAACAAGGAGGGAAACATGGCGGACAACACGCGCTGGACCAGGCGGCCAGAGGGCTCGACCTGGGGCGATTTCGGCCCCGACGACGAGAAGGGACGGCTGAATTTGTTAACGCCCGCGAAGGTGCTGCAGGGGATCGCGGAGGTGAAAGTGGGCAAGACCTTCTGCCTGTCCCTGCCGCTGGATTATCCGGGCGGGGCGGTTCTGTCGCCCAGACGGGTGCCGCCGGTGTTGCGTCCGACCATGCGCGGCGACCGGCCGAACATGAATTACCCGCTGCGTTGCGACGATCCCACCGCGACCGATATTGTTTGCGACGATCAGGTCGTTTTGACTCTTCAATATTCGACCCAGTGGGACAGCCTGGCCCATGTCGGGCAGATGTTCGACGCCGATGGCGACGGCGAGGCGGAGGACGTCTTTTACAATGGCTACCGCGCCGGGCGCGACATTATCGGTCCGGCGTATTACGACGAAAAGGGCGATATGACGCCGTGCGACGAGCCCTCTGGCGCGCGGCATCTGGGGGTGCAGAACATGGCGGAGACCTGCATGCAGGGCAGGGGCGTCATGATCGATCTGGAGGCGCATTATGGCCGGTCCGGCCGGATCGTGTCGTACGACGATCTCATGGATATTCTCGCCAAGGATAAAATCGTCGTCGAACCCGGCGACTTCGTGCTGTTTCGCACCGGTTTCGCGGAAATGCTGCTGGAGATGAACAAGCAGCCGGACCGGGAGAAACTCTTCGCCTCCGCCTGCGCGCTGAACGGACGCGATCCGAAGCTGTTGCAATGGGTGACCGATTGCGGCGCGGTCGCCCTGATCTCCGACAACTTCGCGGTCGAGGCCACGCCGGCACTGCCCTGCGCCGACGATTTTTGCGCCCAGTTGCCGCTGCACGCGCATTGTCTGTTCAAACTGGGTTGCTACCTTGGCGAAATGTTCTACCTGACGGAACTGGCCGACTGGCTCCGCGCGAACGGGCGCAGCCGCTTTCTGTTCACCGGCCCGCCTTTGCGTCTGCCGGGCGCGGTGGGCTCACCGGCGACGCCGGTGGCGACGGTCTGACCGTCAAGAGCGCGCGTTCCACCCCGCATGATGCGCGGGGTGGCAACGATTCACGGTTTTAACGACATCCACGCCTTGAAGGCGTGGATGGCCGCCGTTCGGCGACCATGACGGCGAGAGCGGGTGCGCGCCCCGATTCTTGTTTTGCGGAGCCTCAGTGCCTTCCCCCGGCTCAGTCTCCGTCCACCGCCATCTTCGCCGCCAGTACCGGCATCCGTTGCGGTTGCCGGGACAGCAGCCCCTGTAGTTTCGACATATAGAGATAGATGACCGGGGTGGTGTAGAGCGTCAGCACCTGACTGAGCGCCAGCCCGCCGACCATGGCGAAGCCCAGGGGACGGCGGAGTTCGGAGCCGGCGCCTTCGCCGATCATCAGGGGCAGGCCGGACAGCATCGCGGCCATGGTTGTCATCAGGATGGGCCGGAAGCGCAGCAGGCATGCCTCCCGGATCGCGTCCTTCGGCAAAGCGCCGAGCGTTCGCTCCGCCGTGATCGCGAAGTCCACCATCATGATTCCGTTCTTCTTCACGATCCCGATCAGCAGGATGATGCCGATCAGCGCGATGACGGACAGGTCGAGGCCCGCGTACATCAGCATCAGCAGCGCCCCCACGCCGGCCGAGGGCAGGGTGGAGAGGATGGTGATCGGCAGGATGTAGCTCTCGTACAGAATGCCCAGAATGATATAAACCGCGATCAGCGCCGCCGCGATCAGATAGGGCTGGCTGGCCAGAGAGGACTGGAAGGCCTGCGCGGTGCCGGAGAAGGACCCGTTCAGCGACAGCGGTGTCCGCATGTCCGCCATCGCGGCCTTGATCGCCGTGACGGCGTCGCCAAGGGCCGCGCCCTGCGCCAGGTTGAAGCTGATGGTGACGGCGGGGAACATGCTCTGGTGGCTGATCGAGAGCGGCTGGACGGGCACGGTCGACCATTTGACGAAGGAACTCAGCGGCACGGCCTGACCGGTCGAGGACCGGACATAGAGCTTGTCGATGGTCGCGATGTCGGATGCCTGCGATGGCAGGACCTCCAGAATGACCTTGCTGGTGTCCACCTGGGTGAAGAACTGCGTCACCTGGCGCTGGCCGAAGGCGTCGTACAGCGTGTCGTCGATCGCCTGCGGCTGGATGCCGAAGCGCGCGGCCTGATCGCGATCGATGACCAATGTCGCGGTCGTGCCGCCGATCTGCTGATCCGTCGTCACGTCGCGCAGCATGGGCAGCTTGCGCAGCCGGTCCAGGACTTTCGGCGCCCATTCGAACAATTCCTCGAGATTGGCGTCTTGCAGGGTGTACTGGAACTCGGTTTTGGACACGCGCGCGCCGACGCGGACGTCGGGGACGGATTGCAGGAACAATTGCCCGCCCTCGACCTTCGCCAGTTTCGGCCGGACGCGGGCGATGAACTGCTGCGCGGAGCCGCCGACACGGTGATCCCAGGGTTTCAGCGCGACGAACAGGCGGCCGTTGTTCAACGTCTGCCCGGAGATGTTGGTGCCCCAGTTGGCGGCGTAGGCGGCGGTGTCCGGATCGGCGGCGATCACGTCCGCCAGCGCGCGCTGGATCTTGCCCATCGCCTGGAAGGAGATGTCCTGCGCGGCCTCCGTCGTGCCGATCAGGACGCCGGTGTCCTGCGGCGGGAAGAAGCCTTTGGGGATGGCGATGTAGAGATGCACGGTGGTCGCGACCGTGGCCACGAACACCAGGAAGGTCGCGAAATGGAACCGTAGCGCGATGTCCAGGGTGCGGCGGTAGCCCGCCAGCATGCCGGAGAAGAATCCCTCGATGATCCGGTAGAGGATATTGTGGCGGCCGTGGTGGTGATGCAGGAAGCGCGCGCACATCATCGGCGTCAGGGTCAGCGACACGACGGCGGAGACGATGACGGCGATCGTCACGACCATCGCGAACTCGCGGAACAGGCGCCCGACGATGCCGCCCATCAGCAGAAGCGGGATGAACACGGCGATCAACGACAGGGAGATGGAGACGATGGTGAAGCCGATTTCGCCGGCGCCTTTCAGCGCCGCCTCCATGGGACGCATGCCGTCTTCGATATGCCGGTAAATGTTTTCCAGCATGACGATGGCGTCGTCGACGACGAACCCGACGGCGATCGTCAGCGCCATCAGCGACAGATTGTCCAGGCTGTAATCCAGCAGGTACATCACCGCGAAGGTGCTGATCAGCGCCACCGGCACGGTCACGGACGGGATGATGGTGGCCCAGACGTTGCGCAGGAACAGGAAGATCACCATCACGACCAGGGCTACGGACAGGATCAGGGTGAACTGCACTTCCTCGACCGAGGCGCGGATGGTCGCGGTGCGATCGACGATGATGCTGGTCTTGATGGAGGGCGGCATGGAGGCCTGCAACGCGGGCAGCGCGGCCTTGATCCGTTCCACGGTTTCGATGACGTTCGCGCCGGGCTGTTTGAACACCATCAGGACCACGCCCTTTTGGCCGTTCTGGAGCGCGCCGACGAAGCGGTTTTCCGGCGCGTCGATCGCCTGGCCGATGTCCTTGACCCGGATCGGCGCCCCGGCGCGCCAGCCCAGGATGATGTTTTCGTATTCGGCGGCCTTGGTGAGCTGGTCGTTGTTATAGATCGCGTAGGCGCGGTTCGGTCCGTCGATCTGCCCTTTCGGCGCGTTCACCGTGGCGCTGGCCAGGACGGGTCTGATGTCCTCCAGCGTCAAATTCATCGCCGCGAGCTTCGCCGGATCGACCTGAATGCGGATGGCGCGCTTTTGCTCGCCCGCGATGAACACCTGCGCCACGCCGGTCATCTGCGAGATCTGCTGCGCCAGCACGGTGTCGGCGTTGTCGTTGACCTCGATCATCGGCAGCGTGTCGGACTGCACCGCCATGATCAGGATCGGCGCGTCGGAGGGGTTCACTTTTCGATAGGTGGGCGGCGCGGGAAGGTTGCGCGGCAATTGTCCGGTGGCGGAGTTGATGGCGGCCTGCACGTCGCCCGCCGCGGCGTCCACATTGCGCTCGAGGTCGAACTGAATGCTGATCTGGGTCGATCCGGCGACCGAGACCGAGGTCATTTGCGCGATGCCCGCGATGGCGCCGAACTGCCGCTCCAGCGGTTGCGCCACGGTGCTGGCCATGGTTTCCGGACTGGCGCCGGGGAACTTCACGTTCACGTTGATGGTCGGGAAATCGACGCGCGGCAACGGCGCCACGGGCAGCAGGGGATAGGCGGCGAGCCCCACCAGGACAAGCGCGGCGATGAACAAGGACGTCGCGACGGGCCGGCGGATGAAGGGGGTGGAAATGCTCATGCCTGATAGGGTCCTGCCCTGAGGGGTTCTGAAATGGGCTTAGCCGCCGGTTTTTGGCGCCGTCTGGGCGGGCGGGGTGCCCTTGGGGGGCGAACCGGCGGGCGGTCCTCCGGCGGGGGCGGCGATCGCGATCCGGCTGCCGTTCTGTAGCCGGGAATGGCCCTCGGTCACGACCTGTTGGCCTTCTTCCAGCCCTTTCGACACGATCGCGACCGTGCCGTCGTCGCGTTCCAGCTCGACGGGTTGCCGCGCGACGGTCCGGTCGGGCTTCACCAGGAAGACGAACAGCCCGTCCTGGCCGTGCCGCACGGCGGTCGATGGCACCGTCAAGGCTCCGGCGGAGGTGCCGACCAGCAGGCGCGCGTTCACGAACTGGCCCGGCCAGAGTTTGTGGTCCGCGTTGGGGAATGTCGCCTTCAGTTTGATCGTGCCGGTGGCGGCGTCGACCGTGTTGTCGATGGTGAGCAGCGTGCCGCGGTCGAGCTCGCCGCGATCGTCGCTGGAATAGGCCACGACGGGTGCCTGACCCCGGGCCAGGGCGCGATGGATCGCCGGCAGATGGTCTTGCGGCACGGTGAAGGTGACGGATATCGGCCTGAGCTGTGCCAGCGGCATGATCGCGGTGACTTCCGCGGCGCGGACGAAACTGCCGGGATCGACGATCCGCATGCCGACGCGTCCGTCGAATGGCGCCACGATGTAACAGAAGGCGAGATTCAGTTTCGCCGCGTCGATCTGCGCCTCGTCGGCGGCGATCGTCGCGGAGATCTGCCCCACCAGCGCGGTGGTGTTTTCCAGTTTTTGCTGCGAGGCGACTTCGCGCGCCGCCAGGGCGGCGTAGCGCGCGAGGTCGGCTTTCGCCGCCGCCAATTGTGCTTCGTCCTGCCGCTTTTTGGCCAGAACCGCGTCGAGAATGGCCTGGTAGGGGCGGGGATCGATGACCGCGAGCAGGTCGCCTTCCTTGACCTCCTGGCCCTCGGCGACGGGAACTTTCAGGAGTGTGCCGTCGACCCGGCTGCGCAATTGGACGGCTTGCAGCGCCTGGACGGTGCCGAGCGCGCGGAGCAGAACCGGGACGTCCTTGCGCGCGACCGGCGCCGCGGAGACCGGGACGGGCGGTGGCGCGGGCGGGCCCCCGGTTTGCGCGCCACTTGTTGGCGCGCCACTGCTTGGTGCCGGAGCGGTCCCCTGCGCGCGCGCGGGTCCAGAGGCCGCGCTGGCGGCCATGGCACACAGAAAGAACACCGCCCTGCCCCGTGAAGGCCGCAAGATCATTTTCGTCCACCCAATCGCGATCCGGGCTGGCCCCGCCCCCCTGGACCAGCCGCCTCGGTTATCTTTGTCCGAACTTCCCAAGAATTACCATTATGTACGAAAATTCGCGGGATTGCCAGCCGGTGAAGTGTTGCGAAGCGTCTCGGGCGGTGGGAATGGGCGGATGGTCAGTTTTCGACAATGCCCAAAGCGCGGCGGAAGCGTTCGGTGACAAAGGCGCCGTCGCGCGGGGGGATGAAGCGGGGTTTTTCGTCGGGCGCGATGCGAATCACCGCGAAAAGCGGCTCCGCGCGCAGCCGGGACCGTAGCGCCTCGACTTCCGCCATGTCGCGCGCGGTGGCGGTCGCCGTCCAGCCGCAGGCGGCGGCGACGGCTTCGAGGTCGGTCGTAAGACCCGTGTGGCTGTGTTGCGACCCGGTCTCTCCGAATCGGGCGTTGTCCAGCACCGCGATGGCCAGGTTCGGCGCCTTCGCCGCCGCGACGGAGGCCAGCGAGCCCATGCCCATCAGCATCTCCCCGTCGCCGGTCACCACCAGCACCCGCTTCTTCGGTTGCGCCAGCGCCAGACCCAGACCGATCATCGCGGTCCCGCCCATGGCGCCCCACAGATAAAAATTCTGGTCGCGGTCGCCGAGCACGCCGACATCGTAGGTCGCGGCGCCCAGGCCGGTGACGACCAGCAGATCGCCGGGATCGCGCAGCAGGACGGACACGGCCTCGCGCCGGTCGAGGGTGCCGTCGTTTCTCTTGGTCTCGCTCATTTCACGAACACCTTCGCGCCGATCAGGCGTTGGGAGAACAGAACCGCCACGGGAATGTGGCTGTCGAAGGCCAAGGCGGCGGAGGCGCCGACCATCTCGGCCACGTCGTCCGCGTGGTCCGCGCGGCGGACATGCACACCGGCCTGAGTAAGAACATGCGGAGTCGCCGTGCCCATGGGCACCTGCCACGGATTGAACTCGCCCCATTCGCCCCGCATGGTCACCAGGGTGAAGAACGGCATCCGGCAGGTCACCGGCAGCGACAACATGTTGATGCAATTGCCGACGCCGGAGGATTGCATGAGCATGACCGAGCGTTTGCCGCCCAGCCAGGCGCCGGCGGAGAGCGCGATGCCCTCTTCCTCCGTGGTGAGGACGACGGTGTCGATCTCGGGATCGGCATGCGCGGATTTGATTAAATGCGCGTGCCCGGCGTCGGGGACGTAGCCGACGACCGAGACTCGGGCGGCTTTCAGCGCGCGGAAGACGCTTTCCTGCCAGGTTGGGGTTTCCATGGGGGCTCCGTGACGGGGGCTGATTTCCGGCTTCCGGTAAGGGATTGGGCGGGCGGTGGCAATCGGGTGGTTCCTGGGTTTGGCGGCATGGGCGGTGGAAACGCCGGAACGATCGGGGCGCCCATTGGGCGAGGATCCGGGCGTCCGGGCGGATTTGACCCTTAACGCCGCCAATGCTCCAATCGCGTCGAAAAGCGTTCAACAAAGCATCGAGACCCCATGACCAGCACCCCGAACTCCTGGGAACCCGAACTCGCCGAATTGCGGGAGCGGCAACGCGTCGCCCGCGAGATGGGCGGCCCGGAACGTGTCGAGCGCCAGCACAAAGCCGGCAAGCTCACGGTGCGGGAGCGTGTGGACCGGCTGACAGACCCCGGCTCGTTTTTGGAACTGGGCTCGATCGCGGGCAAGGCGACGTACGACGCGCAATCGAAGGTCATGACCGATTTCATGCCCGCCAACGGCGTCTTCGGCCGCGCCACCATCGACAAGCGGCCCGTGGTGATCTTCGGCGACGATTTCACCGTGCGTGGCGGCTCGGCGGACGCGTCGATCAAGGGCAAATATCAAATGCCCGAGAAGATGGCCGGCGAGTTCCGCATTCCCCTGATTCGCATGATCGAGGGGTCTGGCGGCGGCGGTTCGGTGAAAACCATCGAGACCACGGGCCATGCCAATCTGCCCGGCGGTGTCGGACAGAGTTCCGGGCTTTGGCTTTGCGCGTTGAACATGGGCCGCGTGCCGGTCGTGGCGCTGGGCCTTGGTTCGGTCGCCGGTCTGGGCGCCGCGCGGCTCGCCGCCAGCCATTATTCCATCATAGTTAAGGACACTTCCGCGATTTTCGTCGCCGGGCCGCCCGTTGTCGAGCGTCTGGGCGAAACCCGCACGAAGATGGAGCTTGGCGGACACGAGGTCCAGGTCGAGGCCGGAACGATCGACGACGCCGTCGATTCCGAGGAAGAAGCATTCGACCGCACGAGGCGGTTTTTGTCGTATCTGCCGTCGTCGGTGTGGGATTTGCCGCCGCGCGCGCCCAACACCGATCCCGTGGACCGGCGCGACGCCAATCTGATTTCGGCCATTCCGAAAGACCCGAAACAAGCCTATTCCATGCGGAGAATCATTGATTCTCTCATGGACAAAGGCAGTTTTTTCGAAATGTCGCGCGGCTTCGGCCGTCAGGTCATCACCGGATTTGCCCGCCTTGACGGCTGGCCGGTGGCGGTGCTCGCGGGCGATCCCTTGTTCGGCGGCGGCGCCTGGGGCGCGGCGGCATCCAGGAAGATCACGCGTTTCGTGGACCTGGCGCAGACGTTCCATTTGCCGGTCGTTCACCTCGTGGATTGTTTCGGTTTCGCGGTCGGGCTGCACGCGGAATCCACGGGGACGATGCGCGCCGCCGTCGCCGCCGTCAGCGCCATTCACCAGTCCACCGTGCCCTGGTGCGCGATTATCATTCGTAATGTGTTCGGCGTCGGCGGTGGCGCCCATGTCCCGCACACGCAACAAATCATTCGGTATTCCTGGCCCTCCGGAAGCTGGGGCTCGCTGCCGCTGGAAGGCGGCGTCGAGGCCGCCTATCGCGCCGAGATCGCCGCCGCCGAAGACCCCGAGGCGAAACTCAAGGAAATCGACGAGCGGTTGCGGATGATGCGTTCGCCCTTCCGCTCCGCCGAGGCGTTCCTGATCGAGGAAATCATCGATCCCCGCGACACGCGGCCGTTGCTGTGCGAATTCGCCAACATGGCGGCGCCTTTGCGCGAGCCCGGCCAATCCTTTTTCACCATGAGGCCCTGATGCCGCTTTCCGCCTTTCGTATTTTGCAAATCGGCTCCGGCGCGGCGGCCGATTATTGCGGCCGCCTCTTCGCCGATTTCGGGGCCGAGGTCGTGAAGCTCGAACCCGCCGGCGGCGATCCGCTGCGAAAGCACCCGCCCGTTCTGGACAATGGGGAGAGCGGTTATTTCGCCTGGCTGAACACCAACAAGAAAAGCGTCTTCGACACGCCGGCCGCTCGCGACGGTCTGCTGGCTGGCGCCGATGTCGTTCTCGACGCCCGTCCGCCCGCCGATATCGGCGGCGAACACGATATGTGGCGCGCGAAATATCCCGGCATCGCCGTTACGTCAGTGTCATGGTTCGGGGAGACCGGGCCGTACCGCGATTTCGTCGGAACCGATGCCATTTGCCGTTCTCTGGCGGGTCTTGTCGCTTTGACCGGTGCCATTGACGGCCCGCCGTTGATCGCGACGGAGGGGCAGTCGACCATCCTCGCCGGTCTCACCGCTTTCATCCCCACGGTCGCGGGTCTTTACGGCCGCGAAGCGGGCGCGCGCCGCTTCGCGACATCCGTGCACGAAGCGTCGTTGGGTGTTTCGGAATACGAGTGGGCGGTGGGCTGGGATGCCGGCGTGTCGAGAACACGTCCAGGGGTCAATCGGTTCGGACGTAACTATCCCGTGGGCATTTATCCGACGAAACAGGGGATGATCGGGGTCACCGTCGTCACACCGGGCCAATGGCGCGCCATTTGCGAAATGATGGGGTTGCCGGATCTCGCCAAACAGCCACATCTGTCCTTGAACACCGACCGTTTGAAAAACGCCGCCGAAATCGACGCCGCTTTCGCGCCGATCTGGCTGACCCGCACCGCCGAGGAATGGTTCGAACGCGGTCTGACCTTCAGGCTTCCGCTCGCCGTTGTCCCCACGATGGAAGAATTGCTTCGGCAAAAAGTCCATCGCGAGCGGGGCGCTTTCGTCCCCGTGACCATCGCCGGTAAAACCTTCGAAGGACCCGTCGCGCCTCAGCATCTGGAAAAAACCCCGCCGAAAAAAGGCGGCACGGCCCAGGCCGCGGGCGAAGGCGCCGCCGTTTGGACCATTCCGGCCAGTCCTCGCCCTTCCGGTTCCGCCGCCGCCGGCACGCTGCCTTTGGCCGGGATGCGAATTATCGACCTGACGATGGGATGGGCCGGGCCCACCGGTGCCCGCCACCTCTGCGATCTCGGTGCGGAAGTCATCAAAGTGGAGGCGTGCCAATATCCGGATTGGTGGCGCGGCACCGATCTCCGGGCGTCCTTCATCGCGGAGCAAAAATACGAGAAAATTCCCTGGTTTCAGTTAATGAACCGCAACAAACTCGATGTCACCCTCGACCTGACCCATCCCGAGGGCGTGGCGCTCCTGAAAAAACTCGTCGCCGGGGCCGACGCGGTCATCGAAAACTATTCCAGCGAAGTTCTGCGCAAAATGAAGCTGGA
>CANJJS010000109.1 GCA_947474705.1 Acetobacteraceae bacterium
AGTTCGACGTGATAATAGGTGACGTTCTGGACGGGGACCTGAACGATGGCGGTGCCGTCGATCAGGTACTGCACCGGGATCAGCACCTCGTTCACATACACCGCGTGGTCGGGAGACAGGAAAATATCGATCCGCGGCAGACCGGGCCCAAAGGCGCCGGCGGCCACACGCACCGGCCAGACGGTGGCGGGTACGGCGTGCCGTCCGCAGGCGACGGACCGGTGTCCAACCCATTTCACCGGCACGGCCCCGCCGAACACGGTGTCCACCAGATCGCCCTCGCGCAAAGCCTCCACCGGCACCTCTCCGTCCGGCGTCGCGATGGGGGTTCCGGCGGCGTAGCAGGGCACGCTGACATTGGACACGGCGAAATTGTCCACCGAGAGGTAGTGCAGTGTGTGGCCGTTTTTTTCCGTGAGTTTCAGCGTCGAGATATTGGTCATGCCGGTGAAAGATATCTTCGCGGTGGCGATGCCTTTGCTCACGGTCGAGCTCGATGTGGCACCGACCTGGTTGTTGCTGGAGTCGTAGCCTTTGAAGACCAACGCCTGCGCGGTGAAACCGCTCTCGTAGTTCGAGATGTCGATCGAGTTCGCCGTGAACGTGTTTTTCCCCACGAAGGAAAACGAGACCGAGGTCTCGTCCAGCCCCAGGGGATCGAGCAAGATGTAGCCATGGTTATAATTGACCACGCCTTGCGTGGCCCCGTTGACCTTCAGTTGATAATTCGCACTCCCGTTGATTTTGTAGACGACATCGTATTTGGCGGCGGAGGCACCGCCGCTGTTGGCGAACCTCGCCAGCGTATCGAACGTCACCGTTGCGCTGGAGAGGTTGAGAAGGCTCGCGTAATCCTGAACCGCGACCGGCGCCGCCGCGGCGATATCGCCGGCGCGAATCTCCAGCGTCCAGTCGCCCCCCATCGACGCCGCGCCAGTGGGATCGTTGGAGGCCGCGACCGCCACGCCGCTGTCAATCGCCAAACGATCGACAAAGGCGGCACCGGCGTCTCCCGCGCCGATATCGCAGCCGTACAGCATGATTCCGCCGCCGGGTGCCATCGCGGCGCCGATCTTCGCGATCTGGGCTTTGTGCTGGGTTTCGTTCCCCGCGTTCAGCAACAGGGACCCCAGATCGACGGCGGCCGGGGCGCCGTGCGTGACCAGATGCAAGCCAGTCAGACCCGATCGTCCCTCCAACGCCTCCACAATCTGGGCCAGCCCGTCCTGGGTGTGGTCGAGGACGTGGATTTCCCGCCCAGTACCGAATGCCGCGGCGAGGGCCGCGACATCCGGGACATCGTCCTCGATAAAAACGATCTCGCGCGCGGCGATCGTGGTCATTGTCAGGTCCGTCGCGGGCGGGAGCAAAGCGGGCACCACCTGGTCTTCGAGTCCCATGGCCAGACTGACGATGTCCAGATCGTCGAACGGGGTGTTCAGGCCAGCAATTGGGGTTTTCGCCATGGAATGGACTACCTCTGTTTGGTCTGAGCGTCGGATTTGGGGGCGATCACATTGGCGGCACTTCCGCCGGTGTCGCCCCAGAAGGTCATCGCCGTGTATTTGGCGAACAGGTCGGGCGGAATAATGGCGCGGCGCGGCGTGAATTCCACCTTGCGGCGCACTTTGTGCAGGCCGGGCGCGCCCAGCCGGAGATCGAATTCGCGGGCGTCGTATTCGACGGAGTCGAAGTCGTGGTCGAACACCGGCTCGCCGATGAACCGATAAATCAAAGGCAACACTTTCCCCGGCGCCTGGGCCAGCAGGTCGTAATCCACCACCAGTATCCGATCGGCGCTGGGACCGTAAAACGCCTCGCGCAATGCCGACCAGGCGAAGCCGACGAGTTGATTGGCCTGCGCCAGCCCCTCCAGCCGGTTATAGACATGGCTGCTGGCGGCATTGCCACCGAACAGAAGCGTGTTCTCGTACGGGCTGGCGCGGTGCATGCGCTCCAAACTGTCCATGATCCAGGCGACATCGCGCACGCAGGCAATGATCCTGGCGTCCGGGAACAGGTCCAGCAGCACCGGCAGACGGGCGCACCAGAGACGGTTGGTGTCGAAGACGACCTCTTTGTCCATCTCGCGCGCGTAATACGACTGGAACAGCCCGCGCAGCAGATCGCGGCGGCGGCCGTCGTCCACCACCGCCCCAAACTCGCTGCCCGCGCCAACCTGGGCCAGAACGGCGTTGACCAGCGAACCGAGCGGACTGGTCATGCCAGCGTGAAAGCGCGGGTTTTGCAACAGAATACCGGCGAGGAGCGTCGAGCCCGAACGTGGCAGACCGGAAATGAAGTGGTAGCGCGGGACCCGCCGTCCAGCGTGTTCGTCAGTCGTCAAATCCCTGTGCTCCAGCCGCGGCGACCCATGCGATCCCGGGGCGCTTCGGGTTTTGTGCTTTTATCTTAGGCGCGGGACTCCGGCGGAAACAATCGCCAATTGGTGCCAGAAGACATCGCATTCCTTAACAGATCGTGAAAAAAATGGAAAACGCCGGCTCCGGTTATTGGCTACCGGCTTTTCTCGTTTTGTTCGAAACGAAGCCACGGACGCGATGCCGGTGCTTGCGTCCCGCCTCCACCCGCGTGACACTGAAATCGAACCCAACCGCCAGCACGGGATGCGCGCCATGAGCCACCGCCCCACCATCCACGGAACACGCCACGCGATATCGGCCGGTCACTACCTCGCCGCCGCCGCGGGGTTTTCGATCCTCGAAGCGGGCGGGAACGCCATCGACGCCGGTTGTGCCGCCGGAATCGCGCTGGGCGTGTTACAGCCCGACCTGGTGAACGTCGCGGGTGTCGCGCCAATCATTCTGCGGCTGGCGGATGGGACGGTGGAGAGCATCGCCGGGCTGGGCTGGTGGCCGAAATCGTTGCCGGCGGATTTGTTCATGCGCGAACACGGCGGCAAGATTCCCAACGGTGTGTTGCGGACGGTCGTGCCGGCGGCGCCGGATGCGTGGATTTCGGCGCTGCGGCGGCACGGGACCATGCGGTTCGCCGATGTCGCGGCCTCCGCCATTCGTTTCGCGGCCGAAGGGTTCGCGGTGTATCCGCTGCTGGCATCGTCGATCGCCTCGCACGAGCACGAATACCGGATGTGGGAGTCCAATACCGCGATTTTCCTGCCGAACGGGCGCGTGCCGAAAGCGGGCGAGAAATTCGTGCAATCCGACCTGGCGAAAACCTTGCAATACATGGTGGATCAGGACCTCGCCGCCGGTCCCGACCGGATGAAAGGGCTGCAAGCGGCGCACGACGCGTTTTACAAGGGCGATATCGCGCGGGAAATCGCGGCGTTCCAAAAGCGCGAGGGCGGATATCTGACGATGGAGGATCTGGCCGAATACAACTCCGCCATCGAACCGGTGGTGCGGCGGAAATGGCGCGGGCACGAACTTCTCACGTGCGGGGCCTGGTGCCAGGGACCGGCGTTGCAGCAGGCGATGGCGCTGATCGAGCATGTCGGCATCGATGGACTTAAACACAATTCGGCGGATTACATTCACCGCATCGTGGAATGCTTCAATCTGGCTCTGGCGGATCGAGAATATCATTTCGGCGATCCTCGATTCGTGGATGTGCCGGTGGACCATTTGCTCGACCCGGCGACGATCGCGCGGCGGGCGGCGGCGGTGCGCGACGACCGGGCGTTCGGCGCGATGCCGGCGCCCCTCGATCTGCCCAACCGGGAATTCGCGGTCAGCACGCGCGAAATGCCGAAGATCGAGGCGGATACATCCTATTGCTGCGTGGTCGATCGCTGGGGCAACACCTTCTCCGCGACGCCGTCGGACGGGTCCGGGAACGTGCCGGTGGTGCCGGGTCTGGGCATCACGCCCTCTGGCCGGGGATCGCAAAGCCGGCCCGATCCGAACCATCCGGCGGGCGTCGCGCCCGGCAAGCGCCCCCGGCTGACCCCGAACCCGGCGATTTTGGTGACCGAGGACGGCGGCGTCCTGCCATTCGGAACGCCAGGTGGCGATGTGCAAATTCAGGCGATGGCGCAGGTCCTGCTGAATATCATGCATTTCGGAATGGACCCGCAAACGGCGATCGAGGCGCCGCGGGTCGCGTCCTATTCGTTCCCCTCCTCCTTCGCGCCGTTCGAATATTTTCCGGGACGGCTCGCGCTGGAAGGCCGGATCGGACAGGACGTGAAAGACGAACTCGCCGCGCGCGGGCACGAGATCAAGGACTGGCCGGACTGGAGCCATCTCGCGGGCTCGGTCGAGGCGATTCTGACCGATCCGAAAACCGGACTGATTGGCGGTGGGGCCGATCCCCGGCGGCCGGCCTACGCGATCGCGATTTAACGGGATCGGCGCGCCTGGCATTGACGGGTGCCCGCGCGCCCTGTCTTTTGGCGTTAACCATTCGTGAACGCCAATTACCGCAGGCTTCCCCGATGCTCGTTCGTCTCCCGCGTTTCCTCGCCGCCGCGGCCTGCGTTGGCGCCTTCATCGGCGCCCCTGCTTTGGCCGCGCCGCTAGAGGACCCGAAGCACACCATCACGATCCAACTGGAAAACGATTCCGTCCGGCCGGGTTCCGACGCCTATTACACCAACGGGATGCGCATCGCGTACACCTCGCCCACAGGTCAGGTGCCAGGATGGCTCGCGGCGATGGGCAAGGGGCTATTGGGCGAGGGCCAGCAGCGTTTCGCGCTGGAGCTGTCGCAGAACATGTACACGCCGTTCCGGACGCAGCTCACGAACCCGCCGCAGAACGACCGTCCCTATGCCGCCGTTTTGATGGGCACTTTGTCGCTGATCCAGGACACCGACACCAGCCGCTCCGTGCTCGCCTTGGGCCTGGGCGTCATCGGGCCCGCGGCCCTTGGGAAGGAAGTCCAGAACGGCTTCCACAGCCTGATCAGCCAAACGGAAAATCGCGGTTGGGGCACACAATTGTCCAACCAGCCGGTCATCCAACTCACCGCCGAGCGCACCTGGCGCGTGGCCTTGGGCCAGGCCGGCGGCGTCGAGGCCGATATGCTCCCATCCGTTGGAGTCGGAGCCGGAACGTTCCGCATCTACGCTCAGGGCGGGGGAACGGTGCGGATTGGGCAGGGTTTGCGATCGGATTTTGGCGCGCCCAGGTTGCGGCCGGGCATGACGGGGACTGATGCGTATGCGCCGACGCAGCCCTTCGCCTGGTATCTGTTCGCGGGCGTCAACGGCCAGGCGGTCGCCTGGGATGAGACGCTGGATGGGCTGCCCTTCTCCAACAGCCGCCGTGTCGCCGCCAATACCTTCGTCGGCGAAGCCCAGTTCGGGCTGACGGCGATGGCCTGGGGCGCGCGGCTGACGCTGATGCACGTGTTGCGGTCGAATGAATTCCAGAGACAGCGGAACGGAACCTTTCAGTTCAGTTCCGCCTCCATCTCCGTCAAATTCTGATCAGGCGTTGGCGCCCGAGGCCTGGGCGAACTCGGCCTCGGTAACGCCAACCGACAGCGCCGCGGCCTTGATGTCGCCCCAGGTCGTCTCGTCGACCTCGATCCCGTGCGCGTTCCGGTGCGCGGCGGCGCGGCGTTCCGGTTCGCCGGGCGTCAGAACCTCGGACACACCGGCGGCGGGCTTCGCGGATTTGATGTAGGCGCGGGAGGCCGCGACCGTCGCCTCGATCTGGGCGGGATCGCCGATTTTCGACAGATCGATGATCGTCGCCAGCATCGAGTTCAGGGTGCCGCCCTTGGACGGGCTGTGCAGGCCCTGGCCGCCGGCGACGGCGGTGGTCATGATCTCGCACATGATGGCGAGACCACCGCCCTTGTGCAGGCCGAAGGATTTCAGCGCGCCGGTCTTGTCGCGCATGAAGCCGGTGGGATCGGTCGTGGGGTTGCCGTCCGCGTCGATCAGGGCGTTCTCGGGCACCGGGATGCCTTTGTTGTAAGCGACTCGCGCTTTGCCCGCGGCGATCGCCGTGGTGGCCATGTCCAGCACCATCGGCTCGCCGTTAGGACCGGGCACGCCGCAGGTAAAGGGGTTGGTGCCAAGGCGGGCCTCGGCCGCGCCGAAGGTCGCCTGCTGCGGGTGGTTGTCGGCGACGTTGACGAAGGACGTGAAGGCGCAGCCGTGGGAAATCGCGAGTTCGGCATAGGTGCCGATGCGCCCGATATGGGCGGAATTGCGGAAGGCGAGCACGCAGGCGCCGTGCTCTTTCGCCTTGGCGATGGCGCGGCGGACCGCATCGCCCGCCATTTTCTGGCCGTAGCCGCGTTTGGCATCGATCACCAGCAGCGCGCCGGCGTCCAGCACGGTCTCCGCTGTCTGGTTCGGCACCAACAGACCCAGTCCGAGCAGCCGGACATAGGCGGGCAGCATGCCCACGCCATGCGAATCATGGCCCGCCAGATTGGCGCGCAAAAGATGATCGGCGACTTCGGTGGCTTCGATCTCGTCGCTGCCCATATGGCGGGCGATGAGATGCGTGACGGCGCGCAACGCGCCCGGTTGGAAGGTCAACATGGGCGCGACGCTTAGCGGGATGGGACGGGTTTGGGTAGGGCTGGTTTGACGCCCGCCCCCTCGATCAGCCGGATGCCGCCGCGATCGCCGCGTTCAGTACCTTTACCCCCGCCGCCGGTCCATCCGGATGGTTCCAGATGCACCCGACCACCGCCAGGAAATCGGTCCCGGCCTTCACCAGCGGCGCGCAGTTTTCCGCCGTGATTCCGCCGATCGCGCAGGACGGCAGTTCCATCATCTCCGACCACCAGGCGAGAACCTCGGGATCGAGGAGGTTTTTCACCTCTTTGGTGGTGGACGGATAAAACGCCCCGAACGCGACGTAATCCGCGCCATCCTCGCCCGCCTGCATGGCGAGGTCGCGGCTGCCTTTGCACGTCACGCCCAACGTCCGGTCCGGACCGATCAGCACGCGCGCCTGTTTCGCGGGCATGTCTTCCTGCCCGACATGCACCCCGTCGCACCCGAACGGCGCGACCAGGTCCGCACGGTCGTTGAGAAGGAACGCGACATCGCGGGACTGTGTCACGGGACACAGCACTTCGATGGCGCGTTTCCACGTGTCGTCGTCGACGTCCTTAAGCCGCAATTGCACCGCCGCCACGTCGCCGGCGTCGAGCGCGGCTTTGAGGCGGTCGGCGAATTTCACGGGCTCAAGCGCCGGAGGGGTGATCAGATAGATCCGGCACCCCTCGCCACCCTTCCCTGACATGGGCGGCATCAGTCGCCGTTCTTGTAGATACCGATGATCTTCTCCAGCATCTCCAGGGCCTTTTCCTTGGGACGCTGGAAGGTGTTACGGCCGATGATGGAGCCGTTGGCGCCACCGTCGCGCAGGCCGCGCACTTCCTCGTAAACGCCGTCCAGGTCCTTCGCCTCGCCGCCGGAGAACACGACGATGCGCTTGCCCGCGAAGGACGACTGCATCACGTGCGCGACGCGCTTCGCCAGGGTGGAACCGTCGAACTTCTCATAGCTCTTTTTGGCGGCATCCAGGCTGACGACGGCGGTCGGCGGCTTCACCTTGATGATATTGGCGCCCATCAGCGCGGCCATTTGCGCGGCATAGGCGCAGATGTCGACGGCGGTTTCGCCGGCCTTGTCCAGGTTCGGACCGCGGGGGTAGCTCCAGACCACGACGGCGAGACCGGCGTCCTTGGCTTCCAGCGTCAGTTCGCGGAGTTCTTCCATCTGCGCGAAGGCGTATTCGCTGCCGGGATAGATCGTGAAGCCGATGGCGGCGCAACCCAGACGCAGCGCGTCCTTGACGCCGGCCGTCACGGCCTGGTCCTTGTTGGTGGCCAGGCTGTTGGAGTTGTTGCACTTCAGGATCGTCGGGATCTGGCCCGCGAACGTGTCGGCGCCCTGCGCGATCATGCCCAGCGGCGCGGCATAGGCGTTCAGACCGGCCTCAATCGCCAACTGATAATGATAATGCGGATCGTAAGCCGCCGGATTCGGCGCGAAGGACCGCGCGGGCCCATGTTCAAAACCTTGATCGACGGGGAGGATGACCATCTTGCCCGTGCCGGCCAGTTTCCCGGTGCAGAGAATCCGCGCCAGATTGGCTTTCACGCCGGGGTTATCGCCCTCGTACCAATCGAGGATTTTTTTGACTTTCTGCGTCACGCGCATCGCGGTGGTTCCTTTCCTGGAGGCGTCTCAGTCCGTGGCGGCGACAACTAACCTGGCCGTATGGGTTTGTCACCGTATTGCCTTCGCCGCCGCGGGATTTAGCCGCCGCCGGGTTACCGGAGGGTTGGCGTATGGCGCCTCCGCCAGCACGAACCCGCCCATTCCTTCCGCGATCGCCACAACCGCCGCGCGGCCCGGTGCCTCCGGCCACAGCACCAGGCGGCATAACCCGATGCGTAGCGCCGCCATCGTCTGACCCGTCCCATCGGCGCAGTCCAGAACATCCAGGCACGGTGTCTCCGGATGCGCCGCCCGTGCCGCCAAAACCAGCGCGCGCCACCAGCCGCAGCCCATGTAAAGCGCCGCGCCCGGCGCCGAGAGCAGCGTGGTTGGCCGCCGCTCCGCCAGCGCCGCGACGGCGTCGTCCAGGCCGTGCACCAGTATCGCCGGGTAAATCTCCATCGCGCGAAACAAACACGGTCCTTGACGCCGAAACAACCGCCAGGTTCATTGCCATGAGACATCTGGGCTGGAATCGGCATGGCGGACGACACCGGAGACCAGGACGAGACCGGCTCGCCGGACATGGACTCGGTCGAAGCGCGGCTGGACGCGGCGCTGGATCGGATCGCCCGCCGGCTCGACATTCCGGCACCGGCCGTCGACACCGGCAAACTGGCCGAGCGCCTGGACGGACTGATCGCCCGCGTGCGAGAGACACTGGACCGCGGACCCAGGGACTGAGCCCGAGGGATTAAGACCGGGGACGGAAACGAAGGAAGGATCGCGCGGCATGGCGCAGGTTTCGCTCCAGATCAACGGCTACCCCTATGTCATCGGCTGCGCCGATGGCGAGGAAGAGCACCTGCGCGCTTTGGCCGCCGGCCTCGACAAGCGGATCGAGGACATCAAGACCGCCACCGGCCTGACCGGGGAAGGGCGCCTGTTGGTCATGGCCGCTTTGGTGCTGTCCGACGAGTTGCACGACCTGCGCGAACGGACCGGCGAGCCGCCCGCCCCCGCCCAGCCCGTGGAAAAGCCGGCCGCCAAACCCAGCCGGCGCCTGAAATCCGCCGTCAAACGCGCCGAGGAACTCGCCGATCTGGCCGAGGCACCGGAGCCCGCCCAAGAGGCAACGTTCGCCGCCGGGGGGGAGGCGGACGAACCGGCGGAGAACGCCGATCCGGAAACCCTTGCGGAGGAAACAGCCCCTGCGGAAAACATTGCCGCGCCCCACGAACAAGCCTAGACAGATCGGGCGGGGCTGCCGGGCGCGACAGGTCATACATCCCCAGGGCCAGTAAGCATCTCCCTCGGGAGCTGGCTCTGCCGGGATCCTGGTCTCGGTATCTGGCGCCCACCTGCACACGCAGGCTCTGGGAGGATGAAGCACCACCGGCCATGGCGGCTCCGCACGTATTTTCACCACTCGATGAGGCCAAACAGGCGCTGCGGCAGCGGGCGTTGACGGCGCGCGCGGGCTGGGATGGCGCGGCCGCGGGCCGGGCCGTCGGTGCCTGTATCCTGCGCGATTGTCCGCCTCCGCCGGGCGCCATTGTCTCCGGTTTTTGGCCGCTGGCGGGCGAACTCGATCTCCGTCCCCTGTTGATCGCGCTGCACGAGCGGGGCCACCCCGTGGTGCTGCCGGTGACCCCAAAACGGGGCCATCCCCTGACATTTCGCCTTTGGCGGCCCGGCGACGCGATGGTGGCGGAACGCTTCGGCACGATGCGACCGGCCGGGGACGAGCAGATTCCGGATTTTCTGCTGGTGCCACTGCTCGCCTTCGACCGCCGCGGCGGACGGTTGGGCTATGGCGCCGGCTACTACGATCGGACCTTGCCCCTTCTTCCCAACGCTTTCGCCCTTGGCTGCGCCTTCGCCGCGCAGGAAGTGGCGGAGGTGCCGATGGGCTCCACGGATATCCGGCTGCCGGCGATCGCGACGGAACGGGAGATTGTCCGGTGCCCATGATTCCAAACGAACCGGAGGAGCCGGTCTCCTCCTTCGCGGGGTTCATGCCTGGATCGGCCGTCATTCCCGAAGGCCTCGATCTGACCGCGTCGATCGATGGCGCCACGTTCGACGCCGAGGTTAGGATCCTCCATCGATAGGCCGCCCCCTGCCGCCGCGCGCGTTTCCGTGCCATACTGAGCCAATGCGCATTCTCTTCATGGGCGACATCGTCGGCCGCACCGGCCGCGACACGATGGGCCGCGAACTTCCGAAACTCCGTCAGGCCCTGCGGATCGACCTCGCCATTATCAACGCGGAAAACGCCTCGCACGGGTTCGGGCTGGGACCGGACATGGCGGCGGCATTGTTCGCGGCGGGCGCGGACGTGATCACGCTGGGCAATCACGCCTGGGATCGCAAGGAGATCATTCCTTATATCGCCCAGCACCCCAGACTGATCCGGCCCTTGAACTACCCGCCGGACACCCCCGGCGCGGGCTTCGTGGTCGTAGAGGTCGCGGGCGGGCGCAAGGCATTGGTGCTGCAGGCCATGGGCCGGCTGTATATGGACCCGCTGGACTGCCCCTTTCGCGGCACCGCGGACGTGCTGGCGCGTTACCGGCTCGGCGGCACCGTCCATGCCATTGTCGCCGATATCCATGCCGAGGCCACGTCCGAGAAAATGGCCTACGCGCATATCTTCGACGGCCAAATGTCGATGGTCGTGGGCACCCACACGCACTGCCCCTCGGCCGACGCGCAAATCCTGCCGGGCGGCACCGCGTTCCAGTCGGACGCGGGCATGTGCGGCGACTACGACAGCGTCATCGGTATGATCAAGGACAACGCCGCGCTCCGGTTCTGGCGCAAAATGCCGGGCGAACGGCTGGGCCCCGCCGAGGGACCCGCGACGTTGTGCGGTGTTTTTGTCGAAACCGATGACACGACGGGACGGGCTGTCAGGGTGGAGCCGGTCCGGGTGGGCGGCCGGTTGAAACAGGCGATGCCAACGATCTAACTTACTTTGAAATCATATTGGCGGGCCCAGGCCGTGCCTGGGAGGGCAAATGCCACGACTACGTAGACCGTAGACCCGGAAGGTCTGACGCGAAGCTGGAGGTCGCATGAAAGACATTTTAAACGAGAAGGAGTTTTCCGATCCCGCGCGCCGCGCCAGTTGGATGAATATCGCCATGGGTTGGAAGACACCCAACGCCCGGCATGTCGGCGGCATGCGGGACCCACGCGAAGTGAAGCTGCGCCGTGGATCGGATTTATTCCGGATCGGCCACTCGACATACGAAAACCGCCCCGTTTCCGACGAGTTCAACCTGTCTCGCTCCTGGTGGATGGAGAACGAGACATTCTGCGACATCGGAACATCCGCGAACATCATCGGTTTGGATAAGCAGGTCATGGCACGGCTGAAACTTTCGGTCGGACTGGACTTTGGCGTTTTCGATACGATTTTCTGGGTGAAGCTGGTGGCGCCGCTGGGGGCTTTCATGGGTTACGGCAATCCGGTTTACGAAGCGCCGTCATCGGATCAACCCGATCCACCGCCAGCCTGGGCGTGGCCCGGGCGCGAAGTGAGACAGTGCTTTATTCCGGGCCTGAGCGACCTGTCCGGGAAACCCACGGGATTGGCGGCTCAGGCCTTTACGGTCATTGCCCGGCGTCCGGTCTCGGCCTGGGCCCAATTCGATACCGGCGTATTGCGCGGCCAGGCCTGACCCGACCGTTCGACCCTCCCCATGTCGATCCATCCGCGGTAAGAGCCCCCAACTTCACCCAACCGACAAGCGATCCCCATGGCCGGCCATTCCCATTTCAAGAACATGATGCACCGCAAGGGCGCGCAGGATGCCAAGCGCGCCCGGATCTTCGCCCGTCTGATCCGCGAAATCACCGTCGCCGCGCGCCAGGGCCTGCCCGACCCGGCCGCCAATCCCCGACTCCGCGCCGGCGTCGCCGCCGCCCGTGCCGCCAACATGACCCGCGACACCATCGAGCGCGCCATCAAGAAAGCCGCTGGCGAAGGCGGCACCGACAACTACCAGGAAGTCCGTTACGAAGGTTACGGCCCCGCCGGAGTCGCCGTCATCGTCGAAGCACTGACCGACAACCGCAACCGCACCGCCGGAGAGGTCCGCTCCGCCTTCGCCAAGAACGGCGGCGCCTTGGGCGAAACCAACTCCGTCTCCTTCATGTTCAACCGGCTCGGCGCCATACGTTACCCCGCCGCCGCGTCCGAGGACGCGATGCTGGAAGCCGCCATCGACGCCGGGGCCGATAATGTCGAGTCCGACGCCGACGGCCACGACATCACCTGCGCCGTGGAAGACTTCTTCGCTGTCCGCGACGCGCTGGAGGCCAAATTCGGCGCCCCCGAAGGCGCCCGCCTGGAATGGCGCCCCACCATGTCCGTCGCGCTGGATGAGGAAAAGGCCAGCGGCGTACTGAAACTCCTGGACGTGCTGGAAGACAGCGACGACGTGCAGAACGTCTACGCCAACTTCGACATCTCCGACGCGGTCATGAGTCGGCTGTCCGCCTGACCGGTCAGGCGGCGGCCTGTTCGGTCAATCCCGACAGAAACCGCCGCCAGGCTTCTCCCTGGGTTTCGTCAAGCGCGAAAACCAGCCGGATCGTATCGCCCTCTCCGCCCTGCACAGTGGCGGGAACCCGAACACCGGTACCCTGAACCGTCAGAACGCCCCGGGCGCCCGCGGGAAGCGCCGCTGTTCCCGTCAGACGGGCACCACCCATGGACGCGTCTGCCAGCCGCCCTTCCAGAGGTCCATGCGCCTCGGTGTCAAAGCGGCACGGCAGATCCGTCCGATAACGCGGATAGGCCCTCCGGTTGACCTCGCCCGTGGAGGTGCGGACCGCGCGCACTACGGCGCGTTTCAGATCGGACACGGCAACCGCGAGGCCCGCCGCGTTGACGCCGACATCGTCGGCCTGTTCGCCGGCGATCGCGGCCTCGGCGGCGACACGGTCGATCTGCTCGTGCACGATACCCGCGGCCTGAGCGGTCTCCGTCACATTCCGCGCGATTTCGACCGTCGCGGCGCCCTGCTGCTCGACCGCCGCGGCGATCGCGACGGATATTTCATTGACTTGCTCGATCGTGGTTTCGATTCCGCGCACCGCCTCCATCGTACCGGCGGTGGCGGTCTGAACATCGCGCAAATACCCTCCGATTTGCGCCGTGGAGCGCGCGGTTTGCGCCGCGAGTTGTTTCACCTCGCCGGCCACGACCGCGAAGCCTTTACCGGCCTCGCCCGCGCGGGCCGCCTCGATCGTCGCGTTCAGCGCCAGCAGGTTCGTCCGGGCCGCGATTTCTCCGATCATACTGGCGACATCGCCAATCCGGGAGACGGTCTTGTTCAACCCCTCGATGCGTTCGCGGGTCTCGCCACCGGCAACAACCGCGCGCGACACGATCCCGGATGAGTGACTCACCTGCTCGCTGATCTCACGGATCGATACCGACAATTGTTCCGCCGCGCTGGCGACGGCCTGCGAGGTCGCCAGCGCCGAGCGCGCCGCGCGCGAAGCCTCGCGCGACGAAACACCGGTACGTTCCGCGGAGTCTCGCATGGCGCCCGCGCTGCCCGCCATCGCGTTCGTGCGTCCCCCAACTTCGTCCAACGCTTTGGTCGCCTCCGCCTCGACAGTTTCCGCCATGCCGCGCAGCGCCGCTTTCATGTCCATCTCGAACGCCAGATTTCTCTGTTCGTCCTCGGCATGGCGCGCCTCCCGCTCCGCGTTGGCCGCGGCAATGGAGGATTGCATCCGATCCAACGCCTGCGACAGCCTGGCCGTTTCGCTGCGTCCTTTCGTCGAGATGACGTTGTCGAGCCGTCCTTCCGCGATGGCGCCCGCGAAGACGACCGCGCGCCGGATCGGGCGTACGATGCTCGCGCCAAGTAACACAGCGATCAGCGCGGCGATCGCGACAGAGCCGCCCAAAGCAAACCGGATCGACTTTTCCGTGGCCCCGATCACCGTGTCCACGTCGCTTCGTTGCGTGAACGCGTCCGCGGTCAGGGTTTCAACCAATGCATCGAAACGTTCGTCGATATCCGCCGCGGACGCGGCGATTGCTTTACGCAACGCGATGGCCATCTCTCGCGTCGTGGCCGAACCGATCCGCTCGATCGCGACGTCCAGATCGTCCAGCACGTCCTTCGCCGTCATCCCCGCCTTCCGGGCCTCCAACCGAATATAACCCACCTGGGCGCTTCGGGCGTAGCTGACCCCCATCAGCGATTGTTCGTAAACATTCACCGCCAAACGGCCCAACGCAGCGCCCTGCTGACGTTCGTAAAGCCCCAGGCCGATCGTCACGCACAGCATCGCGAAGCAACCCAGCAGCAATTTCATCCGGATCGACACGGCGAGTCCCTCCGACAATCACTGTACGTGAACGACGAGCTTCATCTTCGGATGGATGTGTAAAACAGCGTGCAAACCTTTCCAGATTCCGGGGGTAAACAGCGTCCAATAGTTTCCACCCCGGTCCGTGCGATCCTCCGGCGTTTATGCTGGAGAGTCTGGGGTGTTGTACATGGATACGATTGCCGAAATCCGCCGCCGTCA
>CANJJS010000110.1 GCA_947474705.1 Acetobacteraceae bacterium
AGTGCCGTAATGGCACTCGAAAGCGGGCTCACTGAGCCCCTTTTGGAATTGGACCGTGTTGCGGGCCATCCTGATTCTCCGTCAAATCGCCATTCGTTCATGGTTTGTGCCGGATATTGGGCGGCTGAGGAAGAGGGGTAATCAGGTAAATCTATCTCCTTTTTGGCTGTCGCGCGGGCAGTAGCAAGCCACATGCCAGAGAGATAAATTTAATGACTTCAATGGGTTGCGAGATTGACGGAAGATAAATTCAGCCGGGCTGTAAAATCTTCCGACACCACGCCCATCGCGCGATAGCTTACCGCCCAGGAAACGCCACGCTCTCCCATCCCGACAGAACCTCGACGCCGCGGGAGACGCGGAACACCGTGGCCTCGTCGAAGGGGCGGCCGGCGATTTGCAGGCCCACCGGCAGGCCGCCGGCATTGAGGCCGATCGGCACGCTCATCGCCGGGTGGCCCGTGACGTTGAACGGGATGGTCTGCATCGGCGCGCCGGAGGACGATGCATCCACGACTGAGTCGAACCGCGGCGCGGTGCTGAGCGCGGAGGCCGTCATGATTACGTCGTAATGAGTGAGGGCGTTGTTCACGGCATCCGTCAGTTCGCGCCGTGCCCGCAGCGCGTTCAGATAATCCTCGGCGCCGACCGTGGCGCCCAGAACGAAGCGGGCGGCGGTGAACTCGCCGTAATCCAGCAGGCGTTTCCGCAGATCGGTGGCGTGGATCGCGTAGGCCTCGGAGATCATGATGACGCGGCCGGCGGCGGAGAACACGGCGTAATCCGGCAGTTCGATGTCTTCCACGACAGCGCCCGCCTCGCGCAGCCGGTTCGCGACCCGGTCGATGCCCGCGAGGACATCGGGCGACACGCCCGCCGCGGTCTGGAAAAACGCGCGGGGGATGCCGATCCGCAATCCCGAAACGCCTTTGTTCAGATCGGCGAGGTAATCGTCCACGGGGACATCCGCGCTCGCCGCGTCCAGGGGATCGTGACCGGCGAGCAGGCCCAGAGTGATCGCGGAATCTTCCACTGAGCGGGACAGGGGCCCGCAATGATCCAGTGTCCAGGACAAGGGAAACACGCCCCGGCGCGACACGCGGCCATAGGTCGGTTTGATCCCCGCCAGTCCGCACCAGGCGGCCGGGCCGCGGATCGATCCGCCGGTGTCCGAGCCCATCGCCATCCGCACCATCCCCGACGCGATCGCCGCCGCCGAGCCCGAAGACGATCCGCCGGTGATTCGCGCCGTATCCCAGGGATTGCGCGCGGGTGGGAAGGGCAGGTCGAAACTGGGGCCGCCCAGAGCGAATTCGTGGGTGGCGAGTTTGCCGAGAAGGACGGCGCCGCCGTCGGCGAATTTCCCGGCGACGATGCTGTCCTTGGCGGGGATATTGTCCAGACGCAATTTGGAATGGCAGGTCGATCGGATGCCGCCGGTGTCGTAAATGTCTTTCAATGCGTGCGGGATGCCGTGAAACGGGCCGCGGTCCTTGCCGCTTTTCAGTTCGGCGTCGGCGCGGCGGGCGTCGGCGCGCGCGCGATCGGCGGTCAGCAGAACAAAGGCGTGCAGATCGGGATCGCGCGCGGCGACGCGATCCAGCGCGTCGTTGGTCAGTTGTTCCGAGGTGACGGTGCCCGCGCGCAGCGCCTGGCCCATTTCGGCGATGGAAAGACCGGCGGTGCTCATCGCGTGGCCTCCGGCGGGGTCATGCGGAAGATATTCGCGGGCTCGTCGGTATAGGCGTAGCGGTCGCGCAACAGGTCCATTTGCGCGCGGAACTCGGCGTATCCGGTCAGCACGGAGGCGCGGCGGGACGCCGGAATGGTCAGGCCGGCACGGCGCATCGCCGCATCGAATTCGGTTGCGAGGTCTTCGGGGGATGCCATGGCGGTTTCTCCTGCTGGCGCGAGTATGTACCCATCCCGCCGCTCTTTAAAACCACAAACGCAATGCCACCTGCGCCTGAATCTCCGTCGCGCGGGGCGAGCGCCCCAAAAGCTGGCGTTGCGAGCGGGTGGATTCAATCGCGACGACCTCTCCGGTCAGGCTGATGCCCTTTCGCGGTGTCCAGGTCACGGCGGCGGTGGCGGCGACGCCGCGTTCGTCGCCGCCAATGCCCGCGTCGGCCACGTTTTCCCGGATCGCGAACTGGTCGAAACGCACAGCGAAACGCCACGGGCCGCGCTCGATGCCCGCCAATACGTAATAAGACCAGAAATCCGTGCGGCTGGTCTCGTTGATCGCCGTCGAAATCGTCGTCGACCCCACCATCCCCTGGGCCAGCACCGTCACGGGCCCGATTTCCGTCGATAACGCGAGACTCCAGAACATCGTGCGCCAGCCGAATTCGGTGCTGTCATGCGCGTTCGGATCGCCCTGGTTATCGTATCGTAACAACGCGACTCTGCCGATGTCCGGCCGCTCCCAGGCGAGGCCGGCGTAATATCCCACGGAATGATCGAACTGGCGGAACTGGTAACTATAGACGCGCGGTCCCAGCGGGTCGTCGACGTTGGGCAGCCGGACATGTCCGAACAGCCCCACGGGATGTTGCGAGAACGACCAGCCGTACCCGTCGATCGCCGCGCCCGCGGGTTCGTTCCAGCCGTAGGCCGCGACCACCGCCTCGATCCGATCCCGTTCGCCGCGCCATTCCAGCGTGGCTTCGCCGCCCAGAACGCGCAACTCTTGCCCAACCCAGGAGTTGATGGCCGATGGGGTCAGGGTCCATTCCGGGGTCCAGCCGATGCCCGTGTTCTCCAGCGAAATCGGCGGGAAAAACGCGCCGGCGCGGAGCGTCCAGCGCCAGCGCGAGGTCGATACGGGACGATATCGGATATAGGCGTCGAGCATATCGACCGCGGTTTTCTGCTTGGGATCGACGCGCAGATTGGTCACGAAACGCAGGTCCGGCGTGAAGCCGATCGACCCGCGCAGGATCAGCGGTCCGAAATCCGGCACGACGGGAAAGCCGCGTTCCTGTCCCCAGCTTGTTTTTCCCAGCCCGCCCGCGGTGTGGCCGGATTCGCGAGACGGCGCGACGAACCGGAATTCCGCGAGGCCGCTGAGGTTGATGTCGAGGCCGCCAATGTTGCCGTCCACCGCGGCGGCGGGCGCCGGGGACAAGGCGGCGAGGCCGAGGCACAGCCAGGCGATGCGGCGCGCGGTCAACACGGCGCGTCTCGCTGTCGTGCCGGCCAGGTATTTGCGAATCTCTCAAATTCTTCCGGCGGCATCGGTTTTCCAATAAAATACCCCTGGGCGTGATCGCACCCGAAATCTTCCAAAATGCGCAAGGATTCCTCGTCTTCCACGCCTTCGGCCGTCACGAGATAGCCCAGCCCGTGCCCCAGTTCGATAACGGAACGGACAATGGTCCGGTCGTCGGGATTATGCTGTAGATTCAGAATAAACGTTTTGTCCAGCTTGATTTCGCGCACCGGCAGGCGCCGCAGATAGGCCAGCGACGATTGCCCGACGCCGAAATCGTCGATTGCGAGGTCGGTTCCCTCCGCGTCGAGCGCGCGCAGAACCGCGATCGCGGTGTCCGGTTCGCCCATGATCGCGCTCTCGGTGACCTCAAGAATCACGGCGCGCATGGGCAACCCAAACTCCCGGCGCAACGCCGCGATGCGGCCGGGAAGCGCGGGATCGGCGAGATCGCGAACCGAGAGATTGATCGCGACACGCGCCATCAACCCGCGGTCGCGCCAGCCCTTGGCTTCCGCGAGACCGGCACGCAACGCCCAACGGGTCAAATGTTGAATGTTGCCGGTTTCCTCCGCCAGAGAAATGAAATCGTCGGGAAAAATTCGGCCTCGCACCGGATGGTTCCAGCGTACCAGCGCCTCGGCGCCGGCGATCCGCCATTGCCGCAGATCCAGTTTGGGCTGGTACAGCAGATGAAATTCGCCCCGGGTGAGGCCCGCGCGCAAATCGCTCATCAGCGACAGGCGTTCGGGCCGGTGGGGGTCGGTCTCCGGGCGGTAAACCGCGACGCGGGTCTCGGCCGCCGCCGCCGCGGCGAGCGCGACCTCCGCGCGCCGCAGCAATTGCGCCGCCACGGTGCCATGGTCCGGCAGCATCGCGATGCCGATCGCGACGGGGTTGTCGATCGTCAGCTCGCTTTCGTGCCAGGGCGTGTCGAAGGCTTCGGCGATGCGCGCGGCGGTGTTCATCGCGGCGACGATGCCGGTGTCCGTCAGCAGCATGGCGAAGGTGTTTTCGCCGATCCCGCCGGTCAGCGCGCCATCCGGCCCCAGTCCGGCCAGCCGGGCGGCGCTGTCGCACAGCAGTCTTTCGCCGATGTCGCGCCCGACGGTGGCGGCGATATCCGGCCAGCGGATCAGGCCGATCACCAGAACGGCCAAAGGGGCGGCCGATCCGGCATGAGACTCGATGGAGGCCGCGACGGCGGCCCGGTTGGGCAGGCCGGTGATCGGGTCGTGGGTCGCCTGGTGGCGGATATTGTCCTCGCGTTCCGCGATCGCGCGGGTCATCGCGCCCAGCGCGGCGCTGAGTTGGCCGAGTTCGTCGGCGCGGTGCAGGCGCGGTGGCGGGGTATAATCGCCGGCCGCGATGCGCTGGGTTTGCCGCGCCAGGGCTTCCAGCGGGCGGGCCACGCCGCGTGAGATCAGGGCGACGCCGGCCAAGGTGGCGGTCAGGCCCAGAAGCAGGATGGGGAGGAGGACGAGGCTGAGGCGTTCGTAGCGGCGGAGCGCTTCGGACAAAGGGTAATCCAGCACGACGCGGATGGGCGGCGCGCCGGTCAGTGTCTTCATCGCGTGGGTCGCGGCGAGGGCCTCGCCGCCGGCGCCGCCGTCGATGGCGACCGTGGTGCCGGGTTCGGGGAGCTGGCGCAGGACGGAGGCATCGACGGTGCCGGCCAGGACCGTCCAACCGCCGGGCCCGGCGGCCGCGATGCCGATCTTGCCGGAAACCCCGGCGGCTTCGCGCAGCCGGATCAGTTCGGCGTCGTCCAGCGGCAAGGCGGCGGCCACGAAGGCGATCAGATCGGGCGCCATCACGGGCACCGCGACAAGCCAGACCGGTTTACCGCCGAGAACCGCCACGCTTCCCGCGTGGTCCTGAGTGGCGGCGGTGTCCAGCAGCGCGGGATCGGGGAAGCGCCGTGGCGAGTCGTCCGATGTGGTCCCGGTGTCTCCGTCGATGGTGCCGTACGGCGCGATCAGCAGCATCCGGCTGGCGCCGACCCGCCGCCCGTGATTGCGCAGGGCGGAGACCACGGTCGCGGTGTCCCGATCGGCGATCGCCTGGCGCAGTGCGAAGTCCAGGGTCAGCAGCCGGACACCCTCGGCGAGCTGGTGTTCGAGTTCGTCCAACTGCCGTACGAAGCGGGTTTCCGAGGCCGCGACCTGGTTGCGCCCGTCTTCCATGAGCGTTCCGCGCAGCATCGCGCGCGCGGTGAGGATGGTCGCGGTTTGAATCGCCAGCAGCGTGGCGGCCAGGAACAGGATCAGGCGGAGGCTGAAGCGCACCGCGCGGTCAATAATCGCGCGCGCGTGGCCGTCTGGGCGGCAACACCGGGAGGGTGACGGAAATCGACGAGTTTTCGGTCGCGAGGGAGAGATTTTGCACCGGCGGTTCCGCTCGCGGCCGCAGCCTGGGGTGCCAGACCGTGGCGACGAAGCGTCCGGCGGGCAGGCCGGTGAGGACCGCCTGGCCGTTGGCGCCGGTGACCTTCGACCAGGGCGCCGCGGTGACGAAGATATAGGCCGACATATGATCGTGGATATTGCAGCCGATCGCCACGACGCCGGGTTGCGGGAACACGATGGGGGCGGAGGTCTCGCCGGGTGTTTGCACCATTTCGAAGCGGCGGACCGGGGAGAACGAGTAGACGTGATGGCGGATATTGTCGCTGTCGCGGAACATCGCGGAGCCACCGGCGCGGAGCGCGACGACGGCGGGTACGAAAATCTCGCTCTTTTGATCGATCGTCACGGAGATCGGGGTGCTGGCTTCGCCGTCCGGGCTTGGGGTGCCGGTGCCCGGTTCCGGAGAGATCGTGACGACCGCGTCCGCCAGCGGGCGTCCCTGGTCGTCCGCCACGGTCGCGGTGATTGTCGCCGCGGGGACCGCCCATGGCGCGAAGAGCGCCACGGCGGCCAGCAGAGCGCGGATGCCGCGCGGTATCATCGTGTCACCGGACCCGCCGTGCCGCGCCCGCTGGCCCGAACGGGTCGGGTCATGACGGGGCGAGGGTGCGTCACGACGGGGAGGGGGCGTGCCATGGTGCATTCTTTCGGGCCTTTGGCAGGGGACGGTTGTGCCGTCTTGCTTATTCCACGGGCCGTCCTCGCCGCCGGTTTGGGCCGCTTTAAAGGATCTCCATCGCGTCTCGCGATGTTTTGGCGGCCGCGATGAATTCCTCCGCGTCTTCCGGCAACAGCAGGCGCTCCCGGACGAGGTGTTCGGCGGCGGTGGCGACTTTCGCGGCCCAGACTTCGTGCGAGGGGTAGCGGGCTTCCAGCGACGGGCGTGGGTCTCCGGCCGCGGCGCGTTCCGCCTCGGTGGCGGCGAAGGGAATGTAGGAGCCTTGGACGGTGAACAGGTCGCCTTCCGCGTAGCCGGGGATGCGCACCGACCAGCCGGTGTGGGTTCCCAGCGGCGCGGCGAGGATGGGATGGCGCAGGCCGCCGCGGCTGTTGCCGTCGGGGTCGGTGGACTGGACCCAGACGGGGTAGGCGGCGCCTTCTTTCGGTGGCTCGACGGAATGATCGCGCAGCCGCAGCTCGTTCAGAACGTCCGGGAATCGCACGCCGGGGATCCGGGGAAACATTTCCGCGGCTTCGGCCAGGGAGACGAGGTCTCCGGCGGCGCGCGAAGGGAAGCGGCTGGCCGGCGGCGGTGTGCCGAATTCGACCCATTCGGTCAGCGCGACTGTCAGCGCGCGCATCCAGGCGCGATAGCCCAGCGGATTGCCGGGAAGCTGGCCGAGATGGGCGGCGCCGGGTTTGTGAACGGCGTGCTGGGTGCTGGAGGCGATGAAGATGCGCACGTCGTTCGGCATGGCCGTGTCGTTGCCCGCGGTGTCGGTGCCGACAAGCGATGCGCGCGCGGCCCAGATGTCGGAATCGGCGTCGAGATGCATGATTTTCGGGTGCACCCCCGCGGCAACCGCGGCGCGCGAAATCCCATCGGTTTTACCGCTTATCGGGTCGGTCAGAGTGGGATAGGTGAAGGGGAACTGGTCGTCGAGGAAGGAATGGTCCTCGTGCTGGCGGGAATAGCGTCCGGGTTGGGCGAAGGCGCGATCGATGTCGGTGCGGCGGGAACCCGAGACAATTGGGAACATCGCGTCGAATACGGGATTTTCGTTCAGATCCTGGTTGTAGCCGAGATGCGCCATGTCGCGCAAAACGCGTCCGCTTTGCGAAATGCCGAAGCCGAGCGTGTGCCGGATCGCCCCGCGCAAGGGATTTTTCGACGTGTCGTCATGCCGCAGGAAGGCCACCAGATCGCGGATGGCGGCGAAGCCGATGCCCATGACGGCCGGGTCTTGAGCGGGGTAGACGAACTCGTAAATCGCGCCGCGGTCGAACCCGGCGGCGCGGGTTATCTCGACATGCGTGGCGTCGAGGTAGCGCCAGGTCAGATCGGGCGGCGTGGTCCTGGGGTCCTGCTCGCGCTCGCGCACGGTCAGCGTGGCTTTGACGGGGTCCATGCCGGCGGCGGGATAAGTGAGGGTGCCGACGAACGCTTTTTCCGAGATTTCCCGCAGGAAGGCGTCGCCGGGTCCGAAGCCCTCGGCGATGAATTCCTCGCGGCTCATCGCCGTTATCGGCCCGTTCGCGCCGGTGGCGATGGGCAGCGTGGCTTCCAGGCGGTCGCCGCCCATGGGCACGCCGGTTTGCCAGCCGCTCCAGATCACGGAAAAGCCGCGGCGCATCAGGAACCCGTCGCCCGCGTGCGCGGCGGTGACGGTGCGGTTGCCCTCGGCGCCCTTGTTCAGCCGGGTCAGCGCGAGTTTGTTGCCGCGGTTGACCACGTCGTACATCAGCCAGCCATTGCCGCGCGCGGTGTCCAGCGGCTTCAGCAACGAGAAATCCGACCGGTATTCCACGTGGCCGTCGCCGTTTCGTGGGGCTTTATCGAGATTGACGATCGTCGCGTTGCGGGGATGCGCCGGGTCGAGGGCGCCATGGATCGTGCCGTCGATGGATTCGTAGGCGCCAACCTCGCCGAAGACCCGGCCTTCGAACACGGGCGACACATGGCTGGATATTTCAAGACGTAGGATGCCGCCGGGATCGGTGGTCATGGTTTTCCCCTTTGCCGCGCGCCCGTGTTCTCGTCCATGGGCTGGTAGGAAACGTTACCACGGGAAAACCCCGAACGCACCCTGGCGGGTTCGGTCCCGATCAGGGCCGCACCGCCGGCGTTTCCACCCGCATCCCCTTGGCGCGGACCGCGAGGTAAAGCGCCAGCGCGGCCGCTTCCGGCGAATCGGGTGCGAACACCTCCGCCCGGACCCCGTTCAGGCAATTGCGGAGCCGCCGGTACAAGGACCCCATGCCCTGCCATTCCAGCCGGTACGCCGGGTAGCCGGTCGCATGCCCCTGCGGGATCGTCGCGCCCGATAGCCGCAGCCCCGCCCGTTCCTCGTGGCACTGGGCGCAGGACAGGTTCAACTGGCCGATCCGCTCGCGAAACAACGCCTCGCCCTGGGACAAAAAGGGCTCGCGCGGTTCCGCGTTCAGCGGGAGGCCGCGCGATTGCAGCCCCACCAGCGCCGACAGCGCCAGCAGCCGCTCGTCATCCCAGGCAAACGCGGGCGCGCCCATGCGGTCCGTCCGGCACTGGACGATGCGCTGTTCCAAGGTGAGAAGCCGGTTCGCCCTGGGGTCGAACAACGGATAACGCGCGGCCACCCCGCGTAACGTTCCGGCGGCGCCATGACAGCCCTTGCAATCCTGGTCCCACAGGGCCTCGCCCTGCCGCACCCAAAGAAACGCCGGATTCCCCGCGTCGTCGTCCTGCATCGCCTGGGTTTCTCGGCTCGAGTCGTCGTAGCCCGACCGGCGCGGCTCGGCGGCGGGCGATATCGCCGCGGACAGGGCCAGAACCGCGGCGGCGAGAGAGGCCCAAATTTTCACCCGACGGTCACCGCGGCGGTTTCCGTCCGCACCTCCCCTTTGTCATCGGTGAATGCCAGTGTCAAAATACCGGATTTTTCGGCGACGGCGCTGAACGACAGGAAGGGATTGGCCGATATGGCGGGGAAGAAATCCGCCTCCAAAACCAGTTCCCCATCCAGCATGGCGACGAAATGGTTGATAATATCGCGCGGGATCGCCTGACCCATCTGGTCGCGGCGCTGCCCGCTCTCCATGGGGTGGGACACGAGAATTTTGATCTCGAACGGCACGCCGCGGGTCACCTGCTTCGGAACGTTGATCAGCACCCGGTCCATGCGCCCCCCTATTCGATGCAGGCGGCGAGCGTGACCAGCAACTCGACACTGTCCCGCCAGCGGGTTCCGTCGCGGAGACAGGCGATCGCCGTCACGGTCTGGGATGTCGCGAGCCGGATCCGGGTCGAAATCGCGGGCACCCCGGCGCGCGGGCCAAACCTGAACACGGCGACATGGGGCAACGGGTTGCCGTCGGCGAAGACATGGATCGAGTCGACGGGGGAGGGAGGATTGGCGACCGACACCCGCATCGACACGGTGTTGCCGTTTTCCACCAGCACCGGCAGCTCCAGCCGGATCAGCCCGTCTCGTAATGGCGAGGCGCCGGTCAGCGCGCGGATCAGGGTCTCGACCTCGCCCGGTGTGGCATGGGCCGGGGGCACCATGGCCGCGGCGCCCAGCAAGGTCAAGACATGTCGGCGGGTCTGGGTCACGGTGTCCGCAGCGTGGACAGGAAGGCCACGACGTCCTCGATCTGCGCCGGCGTCAGAATGGGCCGGCCGCGCCAGGCGGGGCCGACGCGATGGAGACCGTCGACATGCCCATACGCGGGCATCGGCGTGTCCGGATTGAACCGGGCGGGCTCGGTCAGACGCAGGCGCAGTTCGTCCGGGCCAAGGCGGGCGCCAATGCCGTTCAATGGCGGGCCGATGTTCCCTTGCAGATGCGGCGCCAGGAAGGGACCGGCGTGGCAGAGCAGGCAGGCGCTGAGCGCGCGATCCTCGACGATGCGCCGGCCCCGCGCCGCGTCGCCGGCCCATGCGGGCGCGGCGAGCAGCAACAAAGGCAGTAGGTATTTCATCCGGACCGGCCGCCGCCAGCGCGCGGCCTTACGCGGAACGCAGGTCGTTCGGACCCAGCGGCAGCGAACGGATGCGCTTGCCGGTGGCCGCGAAGATCGCGTTCAGGACCGCCGGACCGGCGACGGCGATCGTTGGCTCGCCCACCCCGCCCCAGAACCCGCCGGAGGGGACAAGCACCGTCTCCACCTTTGGCATCGCGGCGAGGCGCATGACCTCGTAATCGTCGAAGTTGCCCTGCTGGACCCGGCCTTTGTCGATCGTGATCTTGCTGGAAAGGACCGAACTCAGACCGTAGACGAAGGAGCCTTCGATCTGCATCGCCACCTGTTCGGGGTTGACGACGTAGCCGCAATCGGACGAGCACACGATGCGATGAATCTTCAACTCGCCCTTCGGGGTGACCGACACTTCCGCGACGGCGGCGGTGTAGGAGCCGAAGCCGGTGTTCTGCGCGATGCCGCGGAAAACGCCTTTGGGCAGCGGGGTGCCCCAGCCGGCCTTTTCGGCGGCGGCGTTCATCACCGCCAACTGTTTCGGGTTCTTCGTCATCAGCGCGCGGCGGAACTCGACGGGATCCTTGCCCGCCGCGTGCGCGAGCTCGTCGACGAAGCATTCCATGAAAATCGCGTTCTGGTTGGTGTTAACCCCGCGCCAGAAGCCCACGGGCACATGGGTGTTGCGCACGGCATGATCGACCAGCAGGTTTGGAATGCCCTGGTACCCGAATTCTTCCGCGGTCCAGCCCTGGAACGCGACGGGATCGACACCGTTGACCATTCGTTGCGGCGCCAGATGGGCCAGGATCGACTGCCCGGAAAGGCGCGCGTGCAGAGCCGTGACATTGCCTTGCGCGTCGAAACCGGCGGAGAGTTTGCACTGGGTGATCGGGCGGTAGAACCCGTGTTGCATGTCCTCCTCGCGGCTCCAGATCAGTTTCACGGGTGTGCCGGGAAACTGCTTCGCCACGATGACGGCCTGACGGACGTAATCCTGCTGTCCCCGGCGGCCGAACCCGCCGCCGAGATGGTGTTTATGGACCTTCACCTGATCGAGTTTAACACCCGCGGCTTCCGAGGCCGCGGCCAGAGACGCGTCGCCGTTCTGGCTGCCGACCCAGATCTCTATGGCGCCATTGTCCCATTTGGCGGTGCAGTTCATCGGCTCAAGCGTCGCGTGGTTCTGGAACTGGGTGCCGTAAACCGCCTCGAACTTCTTCGGCGCGGCGGTGTAGGCGGCGGCGAAGTCGCCTTGCTTTTGTCCGAGCGAGGCTTCCTTGGCGTCGAGGCCGGTTTTCAGTAGCGCGTCGATCTGGGCGCTGTTCACGGTCGCGTTCGGACCCTCGTCCCAGACGACGGGAAGCGCGGCCAGGGCGGTTTTCGCCTGATACCATTTGTCCGCGACCACGGCGATCGTGGAGTCGTCGATTTGCACGACTTTCCGGACACCCTTCAGGCCCGCGATCTTGGCGGCGTCGAAGGATTTCAGCTTGCCGCCGAATACCGGGCACTGCGCCACGGCGGCGTTCAACATGCCCGGCAATTGCACGTCGATCGCGTAGACCAGCTTGCCCGACAATTTGTCGGCGGTGTCCAGCCGCTTCACGCCGCGTCCGATAAGCTTCCATTCGGCGGGCGCTTTCACCTTCACGTCGGCGGGCGCGGGCAGTTTTGCGGCCTCGGCGGCCAGTTCGCCATAGCGCAGGCGGCGGCCGGTCGAGGTATGCGCGACGATGCTCAGCGACGCCGTGCACTCGGCCGCGGGGACGCCCCATTTCGCGGCGGCGGCCTGGATCAGCATGGCGCGCGCGGTGGCGCCGCCTTTGCGGACATAGTCGACGGAGGCGCGGATGCCGCGGCTGCCGCCGGTGGACATGTCGCCCCAGGCGCGTTTGTTGGCATGGTTGGCCTCTGGCGCCACGTATTCCGTTTTGACGTAACGCCAGTCGGCGTCGAGTTCGTCGGCCACGAGTTGGGCGAGGCCGGTCAGCGTGCCCTGGCCCATTTCGGACCGCGCGATGCGGACGACCACGGTGTCGTCGGGGTGAATGACGGCCCAGATGTTCACTTCCGCCCCGGCGGCGGCGCCTTGCGCGGCGGCCTGGGGGATCGTCCAGTTGACGGACAGGGCGCCGCCGGCGGCCGCGGCGGCGGTCAGGAAGAAGCGGCGATTGAGTTGCATGGCCTGGCTCATGGCGCGCTCCTTATGCTTTGCCGGTGGCGGGGGAGGCGGCGGACAGCGCGGCGGCGGTGTCGATCGCGGCCTTGACGCGCTGGTAGGTGCCGCAGCGGCAGATGTTCGTGATCGCGTCGGCGACCTCGGCTTCGGTGGGGCGGGGTTTTTCGCGCAGCAGGGAGGCCGCGGCCATGATCTGGCCGGACTGGCAGTAGCCGCACTGGGGCACGTCGAGTTGCGCCCAGGCGACCTGGACGGGGTGGGAGAGGCCGTCGGGGGAGAGGCCTTCGATGGTCACGACTTTCGCCGCGCCGACGGACCCGGCGGGGAGGGAGCAGGAGCGTGTCGCGACTCCGTCGATATGCACGGTGCAGGCGCCGCACTGGGCGATACCGCAGCCGTATTTGGTGCCAGTCAGGCCCACCCATTCGCGCAGAACCCACAGCAGCGGGGTGTCGGCGTCGGCGTCCACGTCGTGGATCTTGCCGTTGATGTTAAGTTTTAACATGACGCGTCCTCCCTGATTTTCGATGGCCGAGGCGGCTTAATACACGAGACGGCCGGCGGCCGGAGCTTATTCCCGGCGCCGGCGCTTGTCCAAGCCGTCGTATCGGGCGCCGGCGTTTCGATGAATCCCGGCCCCTCCGCTTGACCCACGTCAATGCTGGCGCGTGGGGATGCCGCGGGAACGGGAAGGTCAGGACCGGGCTCGGGTTTGGGCCGCCGATGTCGTGGCGCGCGGACGATCGGACGAAGCCGCGGCGGAAAACGCGCCGGGGGTGCATATCGTGCCGGTGCCGTTTCAACCCGCGATCTGACGCGCGGCGCGGATCACGAAACGGCGCGGCCGCCGTCGACGAACAGGTTCGTGCCGTTGATGTAGGTCCCGGCGGGCGAGCACAGCAGTAACGCGGCGCCGACGAGGTCGTCGGGTGTGCCCAGGCGGCCGGTGGGGATGCGTTTTGTAAGCGCATCGCCTTCGGTTGCCATTTGTGTCCGGTTCCGCGCGGTCAGGATCGCGCCGGGCGCGAGGTTGTTCGCCGTCACGCCGTGCCCGCCGAACTGTCGCGCCAGGTTCAGGGTCCAGTTGAGTTGCGCGGCTTTCGTGCCCGCGTACACCATCATCGCGGGGTGCGGCATGATTTGTTGCACGCTGCCGATCGTGACCACGCGCCCCCAGCCGCGCTCCGCCATGGGTGGGACCAGCGCCTGGAACAACTCCAGAGTTGTGCGTAGGTTCACTGCGATTTGCCGGTCGAAACGGTCTCGGTCGATCGTGCGAAAATCTTCCGGCAGTTCGATCGAGGCGTTGGCGACGAGAATATCGACCGGCGCCCATTCCGAAACGGCGGCGGCGAGGGCGGTGCCCGCGTTGTCGAGGGAGAAATCCTGGCCGAAAGCGCGGGCCTGGCCGCCCATGGCTTCGATTTCGGCGACAACATCGGCGGCGTCGCGGGATTCTTCCGCCGTATCGGCGTGATGCACCGCCAGCCGTGCGCCGGCACCCGCCAGTGCCAGGGCGATGGCGCGTCCGATTTCCCGGCGGGCACCCGTGACCAGGGCGGTGCGCCCGTCGAGGCGGAAGCGCGCGAAAACGTCTGTCATGGATGTCTCGCTTTTCGTTTCTCTGCCCGTCAAATCCTGGGCATTCCAAGTCCGCGCTCGGCGACGATATTGCGTTGAATTTCGTTCGTTCCACCGGCGATCGTACCGGAGAAAGCGCTCAGATATTCATACATCGGGCTGCCGAACGGTTCTTCCGCCAGCATCGCGAAGTCCTGACCTTCGACACCCGCGATGCGCGTCATGAACGAACAAATCCGCTGCCGCAGTACCGTGCCCGACAATTTGACCAGCGAGGGCAGCACGCTGGCGGAGGCTTCCGGCGTCTCGCTTTCCTCCAGCACCCGGCGCAAAAGACGCCGGCCCGCCTGCATGTCCGACAGGAAGCCCATGAACTCGCGCCGGAGCTGGTCGTCGCGCAGCCAGGCCGCGTCGGTTGCCAGCGCCTTGCGATAGAACGCCTCGACCTCGTGCCGCTGGCGTTCCGCGCCTTCGAAGGCGATGACACCCCGTTCGGAGGCCAGAGTCGCCTGCGCTACCCGCCAGCCGTTGTTTTCGCGCCCGATCATGTTCTCGGCGGG
>CANJJS010000111.1 GCA_947474705.1 Acetobacteraceae bacterium
GACGGCGGCGGATTTCGGCAATCGTATCCATGTACAACACCCCAGACTCTCCAGCATAAACGCCGGAGGATCGCACGGACCGGGGTGGAAACTATTGGACGCTGTTTACCCCCGGAATCTGGAAAGGTTTGCACGCTGTTTTACATTCCTCGTACAGCGTGTGATAGGCGTCGGCCACCGCTCCGATGTCGTATCGCGCGCGGAGCCGTTCCAGCCGGGCCAGAGCGGCCGGGGCCGGGCGGTTGGGACCGTACGTTTCCGCCGCCGCCCGCAGCGCACGCGCAAGGCTGTCGGCTGACCCTGGGCGCGCGAGATGCGCCGGGTCCAGAACCAGATTGGGGATGGCTCCCAGGCGGGTACCGGCGATGGGAAGTCCGGCGGCGACCGCCTCCAACCCTACCATCGGCAGCGCCTCGCCGAAGGCTGAACCGATGGCCAGCACGTCGATGGCGGCATGAAAGGCGGGCATGTCGTCCACCGGGCCAAGTGGCAGCGTTCGCCCGGCCACGCCGGCGTCCACCAGGGCCGACATGAGTGCCGGATTATCCGCGGTGCAACCGGCTCCCGCCAAAACCAACCGCGCATCTGGCCGGTCGAGAAGGGCGAATGCCCGTGCCAGACCGGCGTGATCCTTTTGCGGGTCGAAGCGGGACGCGCAACCGATGGCCAGTATCCCGTCCTCCAGGCCCCAGGCGGCGCGCTGACGCTCTCGCGCCCGCACCGAAAACGCGAAGGCGGAGAAATCGACGCCGTTTTCCAACACAAGCCCAGGGCCATGCGCGTAGCCGAGGCCTTCGTGCAGTTGGCGTGCTTCAGGCGCGCAATAGACAATGCGCCAAGGCGAGCGGCCGGACAGCAAGGCGCCGGCGCGGTTGACCGCCCGGGTCAGGCCAGAGACGGCCGGCGGAAGCGTTGTATTGTGAATGGACCAGATCAGCGGTGCTCCGCCTCTCGGCAACAGAGAGGCAAGCAAATTGCCGTGATACAACCAGGCATGAATCACAGCGGGCCGCGCCGCCCGCACCGCGCGCGCCGCCTGGGCCAGCGCCCATGGCGACACCCGGCCCCGGCGCATCCCAAGGCTGGAGATGGCCGCGCCTGGATATGGGAAAAAGGCGGGCATGTCCGTTAGGGTCAGTATGCGGTGTTCCGCCCGGCGGCCCGCGCGCGCGACGATATCGGACAGTAGGCGTTCCGCGCCGCCCTGCCCGATCGCCGGAATGATATGCAACACGACGGGCGGCATGGCGGTGCCCCGGCTCAGAGCCCCAGGAGCCGACGCCAGGCGGCACGCGGCGCCGTGGTGGGGGCTGAGGGAGGCGGGGTCGTTGGAGAGGAAGCATCCCCACGCACATTCGCCCAGTCGCCGGTTTTCAGGTAAGGCGCGAACTGGGTCTCCAGCGGGTTGGCCCCTCCGGCCGCGTATCCGGCCACCTGGTTCATTCGCGCGAACATGCCATCGAACGGCGTGGCGAAACCAGCGGCCGAGGTTCGGCGCAGCACGGCATAGATCATCACGTCATGAGAATCGAACCGGCGAAACGCTTCAAGGCTGTACGGGTGCCACTCCGGCAGGTAGTCGACGGTAAAACCCAGCCGAGTCATTTCGTAGCCATTGGCCGCGGCCAGGTCGGCCACGAAACGAGGGTGGTAGTTGTAAAAGCCGTGGTTGACATTGCCGGCGGAGGTCAGCGCATGGATCATCGTCCCGCCTGGCCGGCACAGGTCGTGCATATTTTTGAAGGCGGCATACTGGTTGAAACAGTGCTCCAGCGTGCCGAGGTTGGTCACCAGATCGAATTGCCGGGTGAAACCGCCGCTCAGCAGATCGCTGTTCAGATCCAGCGACAAGGCGCCATGTTCGCCTGACGCGTCGATGCTGGCGTAGTCGTCCAGACCGAGCCTTGCATACATTCGCGCCGCACTCGGCACGGCGCCATCGCTGCCGGCATCGGCCGGAAACCTCGCGGCGATTGCCCGATCCACCACCTCTGGCAGGCAGCACACCACCTGGGCGCCAAATTCCATGACCGAATGGCCCTCCAGCGCGCCGGCCTGGCGCAAATCGGCCACCAGTTCGATCAGTTCCGCATTTATGCCCATCTCGGCCTCCATGGCCTCACATAAAGCCGCCCGCGCAGGCGCTTTAGCGGCGGGGCGGGGGCAGAGCAATGACCCCTCGCGGATCCGGTTGGAGCCGGGCGGCCGATGGGGCTTGCTCGCCCGCACCCATGCCGCTATCAGCCTGCCCCCACCGATAACATGGGCTTCATGGCGCTTCCTCGATGCGGATTCTGATTCTTGGCGCGGGCGGCATGCTCGGGCACAAGCTGGCGGGCCTCCTTTCGGAGCGCCACGATGTGGTGGCCACGGTGCGCGATGCCGCCCCGCCGGTGGAACTGGCCGTGCGGCTGCCCAGAGTGACATTGCGCGGCGGACTCGACGCCGTGGCGCCGGACGCCGTGGCCGCGCTGTTGCGTCAGGAGCGTCCGGACGCGGTTGTGAACTGCATCGGCATCATCAAGCAGCTTAAAGCGGCGAAGGATGCGCTGCCGTCGATCGCCATCAACGCGCTGTTTCCGCACCAGCTCGCGGATTGGTGCGGCGGCATCGGCTCCCGCCTTGTGCATTTCGGCACGGATTGCGTGTTCAGCGGCGCCGCGGGTCCGTACCGGCCGGATGCCCCGGCCGATGCGCCGGACCTTTATGGGCGCACCAAATACCTGGGCGAGGTCAGCGGTGAGGGCTGCCTGACCATCCGGTCCTCCATCGTTGGGCATGAGCTCAAGGGTCATGTCTCTTTGGTGGACTGGTTTCTTTCCCAGGCGGGTGGCCGGGTGAAGGGGTTCGCGAACGCCTTGTACACCGGAATGCCCACGGTGGTCATGGCCGAGGTGGTCCGTTTGGCTCTGGAGGAGTGGACCGATCTCGAAGGTGTCTGGCAGGTTGCCGCCGATCCGATCGCCAAGTATGACCTTCTCCACTTGATCAACCATATTTATGGTCTTGGTACACGGATCGATCGGGATGAGGCGTTTCATTGCGACCGTCGGCTGGATGGCACCGCCTTCCGCGAACGCACGGGCTGGGAGGCGCCGCCCTGGCCGGCAATGGTGGCATCGATGCACGCGGATTACCTTGCAAGCGGCGGCGGCAACGCTCGCCAGAACGGATAGGACAGCCAAATGGATCGGCTTCTCGAGGGCAAACGCGTCCTCATCACCGGCGGCACGGGCTCCCTTGGCAAAGTGCTGCTGCGCCGCCTGCTGTCCAACCAGCACGGTCAACCGGCACGGCTGGTGGTGCTGTCGCGCGACGAGGGCAAGCAACACGACATCCGCGTGCAATATCAGCATAAGCGGGCCGCGACGGACGAGGTGATTTACCGGAACTTCAGCGAGCGGCTGGAATTCCGCATTGGCGATGTGCGCGATTACCATTCCGTGGCGGGCGCGTTGCGCGATATCGACGTGGTGTTCAACGCCGCGGCGTTGAAGCAGGTGCCCACCTGCGAATACTTCCCGTTCGAGGCGGTAAGGACCAACGTCGAGGGGCCGGAGAACATCGTCCGGGCGATCCGCGAGCAGCGTTTGCCAGTGGAGACCGTGGTCGGCGTTTCCACCGATAAGGCGGTGGAGCCGGTGAATGTCATGGGCATGACCAAGGCGATCCAGGAACGCATTTTCCTGCGCGCCAATCTGGATGTGCCCAGTACACGCTTCGTCGCGGTGCGCTATGGCAATGTGCTGGCCTCCCGCGGGTCGGTGATTCCGCTGTTCCACGACCAGATCAAGAACGGCGGTCCGGTGACCATCACCGACCCTCGCATGACCCGCTTCCTGTTGAGTCTCGAGGAGGCGGTCGATGTCATCATGCACGCCGTGGCCACCGGCAAGCGCGGCGAAACCTATATCCCCAAGGTACCGACGGCGCTGATGACCGACGTGGCCAAGGCGTTGATCGATGGCCGCGGCATCGAGACCGTGGTGACCGGCATTCGTCCAGGCGAGAAGCTGCATGAGACGCTGATCTCTCAGGAGGAGGCTTACCGGACGGTGCGCCGTGGCGAATATTTCGCGGTCGCGCCGATCTTGCCGGAACTGCGCGAGGACGCACCGGGCGCGGAGTTCCTCACCCGGGCCTATACCAGCGAACACGATCTGATGAGCTTCGACGAGGTGCGCGCGCTGATGGTGAAGCGCAACCTGATGGTGGGCCAGCAGGACCTGGCGCTGGATGGCGAGTTCCTGCGATGAAGATCGCCACGGTACTTGGTACACGGCCCGAGATCATCCGGCTCAGCCGCATTATCGCCAAGCTTGACGATTGCGCCGAGCATGTGCTGGTGCACACCGGGCAGAACTACGACCGCGGCCTGTCCGAGCTGTTCTTCGAGCAGATGGGGGTTCGCGCGCCCGACCACATGCTTGGCGTGCGCGCCGATACCGTCATGGGTCAGGTGGCACAGACGCTCGAACGTTGCGAGCAGGTGTTCCTCAAGGAAAAGCCGGATCGTCTGCTGCTTTTGGGCGATACGAACAGCGCGCTGTCCGCGATCGCGGCCAAGCGCATGGGCATTCCGGTGTTCCACATGGAAGCCGGGAACCGGTGCTACGACGACCGTGTGCCGGAGGAAGTGAACCGCCGGATCATCGATCATTCGTCCGATCTGTTGATGCCCTATACCGAGCGCAGCCGGGCCAACCTGTTGAAGGAAGGCATCGCGGGCGAGCGGATCTGCGTGACTGGCAATCCAATCCTGGAAGTGATCGAGCATTTCCGTCCTCAGGTGGACGCGTCCACCGTGCTGGAGACGCATGGTCTCGAAGCCGGCAAATTCTTCCTGGTGACGCTGCATCGGGCCGAGAACGTGGACATCGAACCGCGATTGCAAGCCTTTATGCAGGCGCTGGCGCGGATTTCCGAGACCTACAAGCAGCCGGTCATCGTCTCCACCCATCCGCGCACCGCGCACCGCATGAAGCAGTTCGGCGTCGGGGGTTCCGGCGGCGATGTGCGCTACGTCGAGCCTTTCGGCTTCTTCGACTTTCTGCGGCTGGAACTCTCCGCGCGTTGCGTGTTGTCCGACAGTGGCACGGTGCAGGAGGAATGCGCGATTTTCCGTGTGCCCAATGTGACGCTGCGCGATGTCACCGAGCGGCCAGAGACGCTGGAATGCGGCAGCAACATCCTGTCGGGCGCCGATCCCCGCCGTATTCTCGATTGTGTCGCGACCGTTCTGCGCCTGCCTCCGGCCTGGGAGCCGCCGCCGGAATACATGGTCAAGAATGTTAGCGACACCGTCGTGCGCCTTGTCACGGGCTTCCACATGGCTCTGGGCTGACCAGAACCAGCGCGATGACATCGTCGCCCGCTCTGACCGTGCTGACGCCGGTTTACAACGGTGCCGCCTGGATCCGGGAAACCGTGGAAAGCGTGATGGCACAGGCGGGCGTGGCGATCGAGCATATTGTGCTGGACGACGGGTCCACCGACGATCTGACCGGCGCCCTGGCTCCATACATGGGCAATATCCGGCTGGAACGGCACGCCAATATGGGGGAGGCCGCGACGGTCAATCGTGGGATCGCCCTGGCCAGCCATCCCCTTGTCGCGGTGGTGAACGCCGACGACCCGGTGTTGCCGGGTTGGGCGGAAGCCATGACTGGCGCGATGGCCTCCGATCCGGCGCTGGCTGCCGTTTATCCGGACTGGCGCAAGATCGACGCGGAGGGCGCGACGCTTGAGGACGTGCGGTGCGCGGAGTTTTCGCTCGACGTGGCGTTTGGTCAGCATTTCTGTATCCCGGGCCCAGGAGCGGTGATGCGGCCGGCGCTGCTGGGGAATGAGAAGGCGCGCGACCCGGAGCGGCGGACGTCCTCCGACTTCGATATGTGGCTGCGGCTTGGCTTGCGCGGACCGATCCGCCGGGTCCCGCGCGTGCTGGCCACCTGGCGGCAGCATGCGGGGGGCACGTCCACCGCCGCGCGTGGGCGGGCGATGGCCGAGGATAAGATCGGAACCGCGCGCGCCTTTCTCGCGCGTTCGGACCTGCCACCCAATATCCGGGCGCTTGGCGGACAGGGGCTGTCGGCCGCTTATGTTAACGCGGCCATGCTGGGGCTGCGCGCGGGGGGGATTCCCGTGTCGTGTTATGTCTTCGCCAGCTATTGGCATTGTCTCCGATGGGCTCCGGGCGTGTTGCGCCAGCAGCGGCGGTCGCCGCCGCATCTCCTTTACGCGGCGGCTCAGCCAGTGTCGGGATGGCTGCATCGGGCTGCGTCGCCATTTCTGCCCGGCCGGTTCCGCCACGGCGCAATGCTGGCGCAGCGCTTTGGCCGTTGAGATGCCCGAGGTCAGTGTTGTCATCCCTACATACAACCGCGCGAGTACGATTGGCCGGGCGCTGGACAGCGTGCTGAACCAGTCGGTGCGCGATATCGAGGTGCTGGTAGTGGACGATGGCAGCACCGACGCCACCGTGGCGACGGTGGAGGCGGTGGCCGATCAACGGGTCACGCTGCTGCGGCACGCCACCAACAAAGGCGCCGCCGCGGCACGCAACACCGGGATTCGCGCCGCACGCGCGCCCTTCATCGCTTTCCTTGATTCAGACGACGCCTGGCTGCCTGGCAAGCTGACCGCGCAACTGGCCGCGCTCCGCGCCGCGCCGGCGGGGCAGGACGTTTCCTGCCACGGTGTCCACATCCATCTGCTCGATCACGGCGTGGAGCGCGACCAGCCGCTGGAGGCCAGCGCCGACTGGTTCGCCCGGCTGGTGCGCGACTGCAACCTTAGCCCAGGCGCGACCCAAATGACGCGGCGCGAGGCCTTCGATCGGGTCGGCTTGCTCGACGAGACATTGCCGCGGTTCGAGGACTGGGACTGGCTGCTACGCTACACCGCCGCGGGCGGCACGATTTGCGCGCTGCGTCCGCCGCTGGCGGTGGTCTGGAACCGCCGCGGCCGGCTTGGCGCGCAATACGAGCTGTCGGCGCGGCGCTTTCTGGCCAAGCACGCGGCGCTTCACGCGTCGCTGCCTGACGCCACGCGACGGGCGGCGGCCTGCGACATTTGGCTACAGGTCGCCGGCACCTATGCCTTCGAGGGCCGCCGCGGCGCGGCCCTGCGGGTGGTGCTGGTGGCCGCGCTGCATCGGCCGCTGCATTGCGCCTGGCGGGTGCCGCGGCACCTGGCCGGGCGGGTTGCGGCGCGGCTGGGGCTGGGTGGCGCGATTGCGCAACCAGGCAGCGGCGGGCATTAATGACCCAGGTTGTAACCCCGGGACAGGAGCCCTCTTTGCCCCCACGCGTGTTGTTCGTCGCCCTGCAAGGGAGCATCCACGCGGCGCGTTGGATCGAATGCATCGCCGAACTGGGCTGGGACCTCCACATGTTTGGCGCCAACGACGCACCACCGAACGGCAATTTAAGGGGGGTGACCTTACATACGCCGGTGGACACGCGCGCCACGGTGGAGCCGCCGGTCGCGCCGCCGCCAACGCCGCGGCCAACGCCATTGGCCAGGCTGCTCGGCCTGGCCGGCCGCCTGCGGCGCGACCCCACCGGCACACTGCGCCATGTGACCCATCGCGTGGAACGATTGGTGGCCGAACGCCTCAAGCCATGGACCGCGCCTGAGCGCGCGCCGCCGCCGCCCAAATACCGGCCGGCCTTCGTCGCAGCGGAGCTGGACCGGTTCGGTATCCCGCGCGAGGGGATGGTGCCGGTTGGCGCCAGTGGCGCCGAAGCCTGGCCAATGTGGAGCCCGCCGGTGCTGGCGAAGGTGATCGACCAGGTACGGCCGGATCTGATCCACTCGATGGAATTCCAGCACAATAGCTACCGCGTGCTGGAAGCGATTCCGTTGCTGCAACATCCGCGTCCGGCCTGGCTGGTCACCAATTGGGGCAGCGACATTTTCCAGTTCGGCTACAAGCCCGGCCATTCCGAGACAATCCGCCGCATGCTGAACACGGCGGAGTTTTACTCGTGCGAATGCCGGCGCGACCTGGAGCTGGGGCGCGCGTTTGGCTACACGGGGCCGGAACTGCCGGTACTGCCGAATTCCGGAGGATTCGATCTTGACCATGCGCGGGCGTTGCGCGGCCCCCTGCCACCGTCGCGGCGCCGGCGGATCATGGTGAAAGGTTACGACAACTTCGCCGGACGGGCCATGATGTCGTTGGCGGTATTGGAACGCTTCGCCGGCCGCCTCCGCGATTACGAAATCGTCCTCTATTCCGTCGGGTCCAGGCCGCGTGCCCGGGCCATGGAATTGAAAGCCTCGGGATAGTTGAACATCCACGTGGTGGATCAGGCCACGCACGACGAGATGCTGGCATATTTCGGTTCCGCGCGCATGTATCTCGGGATCAGCATCTCCGATGGCATCAGCACGTCGGTGCTGGAAGCGATGGCGATGGGTACTTTTCCGATTCAAACCGACACCGCCTGCTGCGACGAGTGGTTCGAGGACGGCGTTGGAGGTTTCGCCATTCCACCTGACGACTTCGAAACGATCTGCGACCGCTTCGACCGTGCGTTGACGGACGACGCTCTGGTGGACTCGGCGGCGGAGATAAACTGGCGCACGGTGGAAACCCGGCTCGACCGGGCTGTCATCGCGCCGGCGGTGCTCGACTTCTACCGCCAGATTTTCGCCGCGCTGGGGCGCGATTCCGTATGAACCGGCCGCTACGGGTCCTGCAGATCAGTAGTACCGACCTCGTGGGCAGCCGCTTCAATGGCCTGTCCATCGCCGGTCAACTCGCGGCGGCGGGAATAGAGTCGCGCCATCTGGTCTGGGACAAACGCGGGAATGACGAAAGTGTGTCGCGAGCGCTGCCTTACCCCGGCTTGCGCGCGGTCAGCCGTTTGGTGGGGCTGGGCGAGGCGGCGATGTCGCGACACGCGCGCTGGCAGGCGCAATCCTGGCTGCTGGCGCGCCAGCCCTGGTTCCAGTGGGCCGATGTCGTGCACTACCACCTGATCCACGACGGCTGGTTCGCCATGGGCGCATTGCCTGGGTTGACGCGCCGGAAGCCGTCGGTTTGGACTTGGCACGACCCCTGGCCAATGACCGGGCACTGCATCTATCCCATCGGCTGCGATCGCTGGCGTGGCGGTTGCGGCGAATGTCCCCGCCTGGACCTACCATTCGCGATGTTACAGGACCGTACCGCGGAACAATTCGCCTGGAAGCGCGGGTTGTACGACGGTCTCGACGTCGATGTGGTACTGGCCTCCGACCATATGATGCGCATGGCGGAACAATCGCCCCTCGCCGCCGGGTTGCGCTTGCACAAAGTGCCTTTCGGCGTCGATCTGGATCTGTTCAGCCCAGGCCCGTCCGGTCCGGCGCGCGAACGGCTGGGGGTGCGGCCGGATCGGGTAACCGTGGCGTTACGGCTGGCCGCGAGCAACCCACATAAGGGCGCGGCCGACGCCATCGAAGCGTTCTCGCTTTTGGGCGACGACGTTGGGTCGCTCTGCATCTTGTCGACTCAGGATCGAGGATACCTGAGGGGGCTGATGGCCCGGCACCAGGTGGTGGACCTCGGCTGGATCCAGGATGATCGGGTCATGGTGGACGCCTACCGCGCCGCCGACATCTTCCTGATGCCGTCGCACGGCGAAGCATTCGGCATGATGGCGGTCGAGGCGATGGCCTGCGGCACGCCGGTGATCTCTTACGACGACTGCTCGCTGCCCGAAGTGACCGGGGCGCCAGGCATCGGGATCGCTGTGCCTCGAGGGGACCGCGTGGCGCTCGCGGGTGCCATCCGCGCGCTGGCGATGGACCCGGAAGACCGCGCCCGGCGCGGTCTGGCGGCGCGGGCGATGGCCGAGGCGCAGTACGATCAAATCGTCTTCGCCGGCCGGTTGGCGGAGCTGTACCGCGCGGCGGCGGCACGCCGGAGCCAAGGAGCGGTGGCATGAAACGGATCATGCTGCTGACCGATATCCCCCCTTGCACCAACTATACCGCGGGCCTGGTGACGGCGCAGTTGTGCCGGTCTTTGCCGGCGGGGGCGCTTTCGGTGTTCTGTGTGCAGAACCGAGGGCTTAAGCCGGAATACTGCGACGACCTGGCCGGGTTGCCGATCCGTACAGTCGCCAAAACCGGCGAAAATCGCGCGACTTACCATCGCGGCCTGAAATTACCCCGGGTCGTGCCAATCGGGGTCGAGCTGTTCCGGCGCGTGGTGCGCGTGCCGCCACTCATACGGCAGGCAGAGGCGTACGCCCGGGAACAACGGGCCCAGGTCCTGTGGGTGGTACTCCAAGGCCAGACGATGGTAGGCATGGCGGCACCGTTGGCGAAGCGCCTGGGCCTGCCGCTGCTGACCCATGTATGGGACCCCTTGAGCTGGTGGCTGCGCGCGCATGAGGTGGATCGCGCGAACCGCACCCTCGATCTACGCGCCTTCGACCGCGCCATGCGCGCGAGCATGGGCTGCGCGGCGGCTTCCTGGGCCATGGCGGAACATTATACCGCGCGCTACGGCGTGCCGGCGGTGCCAATCATCGCCGCGCTTGACCCGGCTTTGGCTCGCCATCCCCCGGGTCGCGTGTATCGGACGGATACATTGACGATCGGCATGGCCGGGCAGTTCTACGCGGATGCCGAGTGGATGGGACTGCTGGATACGCTGCAAGCCATGGAGTGGCGCGTCGCCGGGCGCGAAGTGCGGCTTCGCGTATTGGGCGGGCATGTCCCGCCAGGCGATATCCCGCCAGAACGGCTGGAAGTACTGGGCTGGCGTCCGCAGGCCGAGGCGGTGAACATCCTGTCGGAACAATGCGATGTGCTGTTCTGCGGCTATCCATGCTCGACCGACATGCGCGAAGTGGCGCAATTGAGCTTTCCGGCCAAGCTGCCAACGTATTTCGCGGCCGGCCGCCCAGTGTTGTTCGTCGGGCCCGCCGACAGTTCGCCAGGCCGCTATCTGGCCGAGCATGGCGCGGCGGCCCGCGCGGATGCGCCGGATCTGCCTCTGATCCAGGCGGCGTTGCTACGCCTGGTGGAGGATCCCGCCTGGTACGCGAGCCTTGCCGCCGCCGGCCAAAAAGCGTTCGCCGAGGACTTTACCCTGGCGCGCCAGCGGGAGAATTTCGCGCGCTTTTTGAGCTTTGTCGGTGTCGAGTTGACATGACCGTCGATGAGACGGCGGCGTTCGATCGGGACGACCATCCGGGGGCGCCTCGCATCCTGTTTCTCGGCAGTGCCGCGGGAACGCATTCGCATGCCTGGATTCAGTTGCTGGACGGCGCGGCGGTGAATGCGCGGTTGTTCTCCCCCTTCTCCTACGACCTGGCGCCGCCGGACGCGTTCGCCTATCGGACCTGGCTGACCTTGCCGGGTCTGAGTCTGGACACGGCCAATCGCCGCAACCTGCTCGGGCCCGCCGAACCGGCGGCGCGGGCGGAGGACCGTTTGCTGCAGGTCCAGTTGGAAGCCTGCCATCACGCGGCGGCTCACGGATACGCGGCCTTGCGCGCGGCCGTGCGCGGTGCCCTTCTGACGGTGCGCGCGGACGCCGAATATCGCGGCGACCGGTACGGCCAGGCGCGCGAGCAATTGCGCGAATTCCGGCGCTCCCGGCTTCAGCGTTTGCGCCATATGACGCGTCAGTTCCGTCGGCTGCTGGCGCCGCTGCCAGTGCCGCCGTGCCTGCTACAGGGCGAGCCGGTGCCCTGGGTCTCGCCAGAGGTGCTGCCGATGCCCCAACCGGATCTGCCGCCGGATGGGCCGGTGGACGCTGAGTCGGCGTTGCTGCGGGTTCTGGAAGAATGGCCGCCCGACATTGTGCATACCTTCGGTTTTTTCGAAGCCGGCCGATGGTTCCACGACATCCATCGGCGCCATCGGTTGGGCAGCCGCATGCGATGGGTGATGCAATTCCGCGGCGGGTCCGACCTGACCATCCGCCGCCACCTTCCATCTGCACGCCAGGCGGTGGAGGCCGCCGCGCGCGACGCCGACAGCATCGTCAACGACAACCTGACCGAACGCGATTACCTCCGTGCCTGGGATATTCCGGCAAGCCGCTTCGCAGCCATCACGCCCGTGCCTGGAAGTGGCGGCATGACGGTGCCGGCCAGCCTCGCGGCGCTGCCCCCGCCATCGGCGCGAAATGTCATCCTGTGGCCAAAAGCTTACACCACCCAGACCGCGCAGGGCCTGCCGGTGCTGGAAGCGTTGAAACTCGCCTGGGATCGCCTGCCACCTTGCCGAATCGTGATGCTGTGGGCCGATCAGCCGGACTTTCGCGAATGGGTGGAAACCCTGCCGCGGGCGTTGCGCGCCGTCTGCGAATTGCACGGCCGCGTGCCGCGGGAGCAGGTGTTCGCATTGATGGGCCAGGCTCGCGTGCTGCTGGCGCCATCCCTGGTCGATGGCCGCCCGAATGTCGTGTTCGAGGCCTGGGCGCATGGCGCCTTCCCGGTGGTTTCGCCCTTGTCGACCATTGCCGAATTTGTCCGCGCGCCGGAGAACGCCTTGTTCGCGCGCAACCTCTATCCGGCGGAGATCGCCGACGCCCTGGTCCGGGCGATGACCGACGACGCGTTGGTGGACACAGCCGCCACCGCGAACCTGACGGTGCTACGACAGGTGGCGGACCGCGATGCCATCGCCCCGCGCGTGCTGAAGTTTTACATGGATGTCGCGGCCGTGCCGCGCGAGATCGAGGATACGGCCATGCCGCGCGAGTTTGAGGATACGACCATGCAGCGGCGGGAAGTGCCATGAGCGAGCGGCCAAGACTCGGCCTGGTGTCGCTGGGGGTGCCGCCCTCGAACACAGGTCAGGCGCGGGTGCTGGGGCATTTGTTGGACGGGTGCGACCCGGAAGCGTGCCTGATGCTATTGGAGTTTCCGCCAATCCCGGATGCGGCGCTTGGCGAGGTGGTGCCCGCGCGGTTCGGCCAGTTGCGGACGCAGGAGAATTGGCTGGCGGCAAATCGCCTGACGGCGTGGTTCCCGACGATGGCCGCGCATCTGGGACTGCGGCGCGCCATGCGGCGGCGGGCACAGGAGATTGCCGGCGCGCTGCGCGCGTTTCGCCCGGAGGTGTTGGTGGGTTGCACGGCCAGCCCGCTGGACCTTCCCGCGACGGCTCTGGCGGCGAAGGCGCTGGGTGTACCCTTCGTGGCCTACTTGTTCGATGACCCGGTCTTCCAATGGGAACCCGGCCCCCTGCGCGATTACGCGGCATGGGCGGAGCCGCGCTGGAGCCGTCGCGCCGCCGCAATGATCGCGCCGAACGAGTTCATGGCGCGAGACTTCGCCGCGCGCACAGGTCTCCAGCCGGTGGTGATCCGCAACCCGGTGGCCGAGGCGGCCTTTTTGCCCGCGGCCCGGACGCCGGCTTCCGCCACGGAAGGGGCTCATAAGCCGCTCAGTATCCTTTATACCGGGTCCGTCTATCACGCGCAGGCCGACGCCTTTGTGAACTTGCTGCGCGCGCTTGAAGAATTCAACGGCCGCCTTGTGCTGGACATCTACACCAATCAAAGCGCCTCGCAGGTGGCGAGTTATGGCATCGGCGGGCCATTGGCGCGGGTGCATGACCATGTCGCCCAACACCAGTCCTATGCCTTGCAGCAGGCGGCCGATGTGTTGTTTCTGCCGCTGGCGTTCCACTCCAGCATTCCCGAGGTGCTGAATTCCTCGGCCCCCGCGAAACTGGGCGAATTCCTGGCCAGCCACCGTCCCTTGCTCGCGCATGCCCCGGCCAGCGGGTTCCTGGTCGATCATTTGCGCCGGCACGATGCCGCCTTCGTGGTGGACCAGCCGGCCCCCGGTTTGCTGGCGGATGCGCTGCGCGAAATCCTGGCGGGGGGAGAGGCCGTGGCGCGCCGGGCGGAGAACGCCTTCCGGCTGGCGTCGCTGTACCGTGCCGCTTCGGCCCGATCGGCGTTCTGGAGTCTTCTGGCGTCGGTCGCTGGAGGTTACCGCGTGAAGCGGCAGGCCAACGGCGCCGAGCAATCCGTGCCCCACGACAACCGCGATGCCGCCCTTTCGCCCGCCGGGCCGGCGCGTCCGGCCGCGCCACCGCCAGCCGAACCAGATAAGATGGGCGCCATTTTCACGCAGGTTTACGACAGCGGCATATGGGGCCAGGAAGGCTCGCTGTCCGGCCCAGGATCGGACCTGACGCAGACTGAGGTGCTGCGCTCGGGACTGCCCGCGCTGATCCGCCAGCTTGGCGTTCGGACCATGCTGGACATTCCCTGCGGCGACTGGTTCTGGATGCGCCATTGCGATCTGGGCGTCGAAAGTTATATCGGCGCGGACGTGGTGCCCTGGCTGGTTGAAGGTCACAACGAGGCTTTTGGCGGGCCGGGCCGCGAATTCCGCGTGCTGGACTGTAAAACAGCGTGCAAACCTTTCCAGATTCCGGGGGTAAACAGCGTCCAATAGTTTCCACCCCGGTCCGTGCGATCCTCCGGCGTTTATGCTGGAGAGTCTGGGGTGTTGTACATGGATACGATTGCCGAAATCCGCCGCCGTCA
>CANJJS010000112.1 GCA_947474705.1 Acetobacteraceae bacterium
AACCGTGCTGGGAGTCTGCCGGCGCATCGTCGCGAGGAGCCGCGCGCGTTCTTCGGGGGAGAGAATCCGTCCGCTCATGGAGGAAGCGAATCGTACTTCGAGTCGGCTGCCAAGGGCCTTGCACGGATTTTCTCGGAGTCGGGGTATATTACATGCCCGACGTGCTGGCCTACGCGCTGGACACCTCCGACGCGTCGTTCCAGAGCCTCGCGGCCGGCGAGACGGCGACGGTGACCCTGAACTACGCGGTGTCCGATGGCACTGAATCGGCGGCCACCTCGGCGATCTTCACGGTGATCGGAGTCAACGACGCGCCGGTTGTCGCGACGCCGGCGCTGGCGCAGGCGGTCGAGGACGGCGGCGTGGCGGTGCTGGACGCGCTGGCGAACGCGACCGACGTGGACCATGGCGCGGTGCTGAGCGTGGTGAACCTGCCGTCGATCCTGCCGGCGGGCGTGTCCTATGACGCGGATACGCATACGTTCACGCTCGATCCGTCCAACGCGGCGTATCAGGCGTTGTCCAACGGGCAGGTTCAGACGGTCACGGTGGCCTATGGGATCACCGATGGCGTCGCGACCACGGCCACGACGGCGGTGTTCAAGGTGACCGGCACAAACGACCTGCCGGTGGTCTCGGCGCCGCAAACCTTCTCGGTCATGGCGAACACGGCGGCCTTCACGGTCAACCCGGTGGCCAACGCGACGGACATCGACGCGAAGGATGTGCTGCGTCTGGTCCCGGGGGCGTTGTCCGACGGGGTGCATACCGTCTCCGTCCCCGGCGGTTACTACATGCCGAACGTGCTCATCACCCAATTCAACCCGAACGACGCGGTATTCCGGGCGCTGGCCCAGGGCGAGGTGGCGGTCTCGACCTGGAATTACCAGATCACGGATGGGATCGCGGTGGTGGATAACAGCGCGGTGTTCACTGTCACGGGCGTCAACGACGCGCCGGTGGCGACGACGCAATTCGCGGCGGCGACGGAAGACGGGGCGATCGTCACCCGCGACGCTTTGGCCACCGCGACCGACGTCGATCATGGCGCGGTGCTGAGCGTGGTGAATGTCCCGGCGATCCTGCCGGCCGGCGTGACCTATAACGCCGCCACGCACAGCTTCAGCATCGATCCGGCGAACGCTTCCTTCCAGCAACTGGCGGTGGGCGAGACGCAGTCGGTGGTTGTCAGCTACGGCGTGTCCGACGGCATCGTCACGACACCGGCGACCCTTTGGTTCACGGTCACCGGCACCAACGACATTCCGGTGATTTCGGGACCGGTGACTTCCACGCCGAACGAGGGTTCGGGCATCGTCATCGAAAATCCGCTTGGCAGCGCCGACGACGTGGACGCGCATCAGGGTCTGCGACTCACGGGCCTACAGGCGAACCTCCCGGCGGGGGTGAGCTACGACGCCGCCGGTCAGCGGTTGCTGTTCGACACGGACAACGCCGCCTACGACAGTCTCGCGGCGGGCGAGGTGCTGGATGTCTCCGTGACATACAACGTCTTCGATGGGTTCGTGGAACTGCCGACGTCGACGATCTTCCATGTTCAGGGCAAGAACGACGCGCCGGTGGTGTCGGGTGTGGTGGAGGCGGGAACCGTCGCGGAAACCGCCGCGCCGCTGACCTTCTCCCTGTTGTCGACGACCACGGACGTGGACCATGGCGCCATCGTGAACGTCGATCTGTCCGGCGGGAACACGGTGACGGGCACTGTGAGTTCGGGCACCTGGACCGCGCCCGTCGTCTTCACCGTCGTCAACAACAAAATCACCCTCGATCCTGGGCAGTTCAAAGCCTTGGGCGCGACGGAGAACCTCGAGCTGACGTTCAACTACTTCGTCACGGATGGCGCGTCGGCGCCCGCGCCGGCACCCGCGCCCACGCCCGTTCCGCCGACTGGCGGTGGCGGCGGTGGCGGTGGCGGCGGTGGCGGCGGTGGTGGCGGTGGCAGCGGGAAAGCTGTTGCGGCACCGGCGCCGGCTCCCGCTCCGGCCCCAGCGGCCGCGCCCGCGACGAGCAGCAGCGGGGCCATCGCGGCCAGCGCGCATCTGTCGATCGCGGGTGTCAACAGCGCCCCGACGGCGGCGGCCTTGTCGAACACCCATGTCGTCACGGGCGCCGCGCCCGGCACGGTCGTGGCCCAGTTGACGGCGACCGACGCGGACCGGACGAACACCGGCCTGACCTGGCAATTGACCGCCGACGCACGCGGATATTTCGCGGTGGTTGGCAATCAACTGGTCGTGGCGCCCGGCGCGGTGCTGGACAACAACCTCTTCGCCACCGACGCGATCTCGCTGACGGTCACGGACTCGGCGGGGGCTTCGACCGTCGCCAACGCCACGATCTCGATCGATGCGATCGTCGGTTTGACGTTGAACGGGACCGGCGCGAACGACACGCTGAACGGCAACGCGGGCAACGACGTTCTGAATGGCAACGCCGGCGCCGACACGCTGAATGGCAATGCCGGGAACGACGTGTTGACCGGCGGGGCGGGCGCCGACATCGTCAATGGCGGCGATGGCAACGACCGGATCGTCATCGCGGGTTCCGATGGCACGGGCGATGTCATGAACGGTGGCGCGGGCACGGATACGCTCGTGGCATCGGGTTCGGCATCGATGGTGCTGAGCGGGTTCAATGCCGCGGCCGCGTCCATCGAGGTGCTGGAAGGCAACGGTAAGGGCATCGTTGGGACGGCCGGCAACGAAATCTTCGACCTGAGCGGCATTAACCTGCTGACCGGATCGGGGATGGGCTTCCTGGACGCGGGCGCCGGCAACGACGTTCTGATCGGCACGGCCTTCGCGGACGATCTGCGGGGCGGCGCGGGCACCGACTCGCTGACCGGCGGGTTGGGCAACGACACCCTGACCGGCGGCGGCGACGCGGATATCTTCAACTTCGCGGCCAGTTTCGGGAAGGACATCGTCGCCGACTTCGCGGTGGGCGCGGGCACGGGGCACGATACGATCAACTTCTCGACGTCGGTCTTCGCCGATTTCAACGCGGTCAAGGCGGCGTGGAGCCAGGTGGGCAAGGACACGGTCATCGTCTCCGGCGCCAACTCGGTGACGCTGACCAAGATCACATCCTCGACACTGGTCGCCGCGAACTTCTCGTTCCAGTAACCGGTCCCGCCAGAGAAACCCCGGCTTCTCCGGAAGCCGGGGTTTTTTCTTGTCCGATACCGGCGGAAGAAAAGATTGACTCTCTCCCCTCTCGTCATCCGCGACTCGATCGGGGACCGGGGGCGGCACGAATCCGCTTTTCTGGCACTTCCGGTGGCCCGATCGAGCCGGGCCATGACCAAGGGCGGCGTGTCGTGGGTCAATCTTTAGGGGCGTTGGTATGAGGGGCCGCGGATGGGCGTTGCGTTGTACCGAATGGCTTGTTATGTACCGATCGGTACAAACATCTCAGGAGCTCGCGATGTCCGCGCCACGCCCGCCATTTCCGCCGTTCACCCGCGAAACCGCCGCCCAAAAGGTCCGGGCCGCCGAGGACGGGTGGAACAGCCGCGACGCCGCGCGCGTGGCGCTCGCCTATACCGAGGATAGTGTCTGGCGGAACCGCGCCGAGTTCGTTCGCGGCCGTGGGGAAATCGAGGCGTTCCTCAACCGCAAATGGGCGCGGGAACTGGAATACCGGTTGATCAAGGAACTCTGGGCGTTCGACGGCGACCGGATCGCGGTGCGTTTCGCCTACGAATACCACGATGATTCCGGCAACTGGTTTCGCGCCCATGGCAACGAGAACTGGGCGTTCGACCCGAATGGCCTGATGCGGGCGCGCCATGCCTCCATCAACGACCAGCCGATCCGCGAGGAAGACCGGCTGTTCCGCTGGGATCGCGCTGGCCCCCGGCCCGCCGATCATCCCGGCCTGTCAGATCTGGGCTTGTAACGGCTTGGCCCGCCTGGTCCGCGAGCGCGCGGACATCATGCCCGATCTGATCGAGGTGTTTCGCGAGCACGGCTACGAGGGCGCCAGCCTGTCCCTGATCGGCGCCCGCACGGGCCTGGGCAAGGGAAGCCTGTATCACTTCTTTCCCGGAGGCAAAGAGGAGATGGCCGCTTCGGTACTGGCCGAAATCGACGCCTGGTTCGAACATCGGGTCTTCGCGCCGTTACGCGGCGATCCGGACCCGGAGGCCGCGATCGCCGCCATGTTTCAGGCCACCGACCTCTATTTCCGCTCCGGTGCCCGCATGTGCCTGATCGGGATTTTCGCCCTGTGCGATGCCCGAGACCGGTTCGCCGGCGCGATTCACGGCTATTTCGCGACCTGGACCCAGACGCTGGCGGAAGCGATGGTCCGTTCCGGCCGAAACCCAGGCGAAGCCCGCGATATCGCCGAGGATATCGTTGGCGGCATTCAGGGGGCGCTCGTCCTGGCCCGCGCGGTGAACGACCCCGGCGTGTTCGCGCGGGCGTTGCGGCGGCTGGCGGTGCGCGGCGGCGGCCTATCGTCCGTCCGGCATCGGGACACGCAACCGTAGATTGGGGTCCATCTCGGTTCCATCCAGATTGAAGCGGTGGACGATGACCCGGTTTCGCGCCTCCGCGAGTAATTTCACGGTGGCGATTTCCGCCAGTTGTTTGCGCAGTGTCTCGCGAATTTCGGACAGGGTTGGCGGCGCCAGCAGGCGCCGTTCCTCGACCTTCAGGACGTGCCAGCCAAATTCGTTTTGCACGGGGGTCTGGGAAATTTGGCCAGGCTGAAGGCCGAAGGCGGCGTCGGCGAAGTTGGCGGAGACCTGCTCGCGGTTGAAGAAGCCAAGGTCGCCGCCGGTGGCGCCGTCGGGGTCCTTGCTGCGCGCGCGGGCGATTGTGGCGAAGTCTCTGCCTTTCTTCAGGTCCTGGATGATGGCGTTGGCCTCGGCCTCGGTGCCCACCAGGATATGACGGGCGCGGACCTGATCGGCCGGGGGGCGATTGGCGTAAAGCAGATTGTAGCGTGCCTCGACCGCGGCATCGTCGGTCTGGGCCGGGATGAGCGTCGCCAGATAGGCGCTTTCCAACACCGCCTCGGCCGCCGCGCGCATGTCGCGCTGCACATCTGGCCGTTTGTCCAGACCCGCCCGCCGCGCGGCGATGGACAGAACGGTATGGTCGACCATCCGTTCGATCAGGGCCGGCATCAGGGTCTCGAACGGCAGGCCGCGCTGGTCGTCCGGTAATTCCCGGGTCGAACGTCCGAGGTCGCTGAGGTAGATCAACCGCCCATCCACGCTGCCAACCACCGGATCGCGTTCCGCCTGGGTGAGTTCGCGCCCCGGCGGCCCGGCCACCATGGGCGGGGTGGGTTGGAAAGGTGGCGCGAGCGGCGAAGGCTGCGCCAGCGTCGCCAGCGGGCAGATGGAAATCGCGAATGGCGCCGCCAGACGAAGAACGGTGCTGAGACCTTTACGCGCGAACATGTTCAGCCTCGGGATTCGTGACATCGAGCATCGCGAGCCTTGCACCATCCCGGCGGCGAATGCCAGCCATCTGCCATGGAACCGGCGGAACAACGATTTCCACGTCGAGAGCCGCCGATCCGCCGCGCGCATGGCTTTCGAGGCCGCGGTGTGTCCGAATGGGCGAGGTCAGGCTTCAGGCCCTGAAACCGCCACGTTTCAGGCACAGACGGAGACTTCCTCCCCCATCGGGGATTCGCCGGCCGCCGGAGTGCCAAATGAACGACACCGACCTGGTCCTCGTTAAACTGCGCGGGCGGCCGCTGGCTTTTCTGGGCCGCTACATCGCGCTCCACCCCGTGGGGCATGCGATCGTCCTGCTGTCGGTACTGGCGGCGGTCGGGTGCAGCGTGAGCACGAATGTCGCGATGAAGCACCTGATCGACACGATCTCGGTGGGCCGGGAGGCGGGGGCGTCCCAGGTTTGGACGGCGTTCGCGATTCTGTGCGCGCTGATCGCGTCGGACAACCTGCTGTGGCGGGTGGGCGGATACACCGCGCACTGGACCTTCGTGGCGGTCACGGGCGATATCAGGCGAGACCTGTTCGCCTACCTCGCGGGCCATTCGCCGGGGTTCTTCGCGTCGCGTTTGCCGGGCGGGCTCGCCAGCCGGGTCAGTTCCTCCGCCAACAACGCGTTCACGATCCTGAACAGTTGCGTCTGGACCGTGATCCCTTCGAGCGTGGCGGTGACGCTGGCGATCGCCTTCATCGGTTCCGTCAACCTGAAACTCGCGGGCACCCTCCTGTTTCTCGCCTTCGCTTTGGGCGCCTTCGTCTTCCATCTCGCGCGGCGCGGCACGCCGCTGCACCGGGTCTACGCCGATCAGGCGGCGGGCGTGGACGGGGAACTGGTCGATGTGATCTCCAATTTCTCCGTCATGCGCGCGTTTGGCGCGACCGGACGGGAACAGGCCCGCCTGGCGGGGACGATGGACACGGAAATGCGCAGCCGGCGGCGCAGCCTGTATTACATGGAGAACCTGCGGCTGATCCACGCCGTGCTGACGGCGACGCTGACCGCGGGGACCGTCGGGTTCGGCGTCATGCTGTGGCTGAACGGCCAGGCGACGGTGGGCGACATCGTGCTGCTGACCTCGCTGGCCTTCACGATCCTGCACGGGACCCGCGACCTCGCGGTGTCGCTGGTCGATGTGACGCAATACGTGGCGCGGCTGGATGAGGCGATCGGCTCGCTGCTGGTGGACCAGGAACTGCCGGACGCGGCGGGGGCGATCGCGCTGCCGGCGGGGCCGCGGGAAGTGGTGTTCGAGGACGTGTGCTTTAACTATCCAGGCCGTTCGACGATCCTGGAGAAATTCAATCTGACACTGGCGCCGGGGCAGCGGGTCGGGCTGGTCGGATTTTCCGGCGCGGGCAAATCGACGGTGTTGTCGTTGCTGCAACGTTACCACGACGTGACCGGCGGGCGCATCGCGATCGACGGGCACGACATCCGCGATATCGCCAAGGTCAGCCTGCGCGAGACGATGGCGCTGGTGCCGCAGGATATTTCCCTGTTTCATCGCACCGTCCGCGAAAACCTCTGCTACGGCCGGCCCGACGCGACGGAAGCCCAGATGCTGGCGGCCGCCGAAACCGCGCGCTGCCGGGAGTTCATCGAGGCGTTGCCGCAAGGCTTCGACACGATGGTCGGCGATCGCGGCGTGATGCTGTCGGGCGGCCAGCGCCAGCGCCTGGCGATCGCGCGGGCCCTGCTGAAGGACGCGCCGATCCTGCTGCTGGACGAGGCGACCAGCGCGCTCGACACGGAATCCGAGCAATTGATCCAGGCGGCTCTGGACGAGTTAATGAAGGGCCGCACGGTCATCGCGATCGCGCATCGTTTGTCCACGTTGCGGCGGTTCGACCGGATCGTCGTGATGGATCGCGGGCGGATTATCGACGATGGGTCGCCCGGCGTTCTCGCCAGCCGGCCCGGTCCGTACCGGGACCTGCTGGACCGGCAGCGGATGGACCGGGCGGAGGTGTGAGGCGGTTCCATTTCATTTGAAACGGCCATGCCGGAGAAAATGGATTGTCTGTTCGATCGCCGCCCGATTTCGCGGCATGAAGGTGTGGCCCGCGTGCAGCGTGACAAAATCCGCCATGCCGGAGATCCCGGCGCGCGCCACCGCGACCTTGCCGTCGTTCGGACCTGGAATGAGCCACCAGCACAGCGGGTCGAACGTCCGATCCCCGGCGATCGCGCCGAGTTCGTAAGTTACATGTTCTGGATGCCACGGATTCTGGGTCGTGAGTTGCGCGCCCGCCGGCCCGAACCATCGTCGATACGGCCAGGTACGCCATAGAAGATCGGCGATTTCGCTGCCGCGATGCGGAGAGCCCAGGGTGACGACACGGCCGGGGGTCAGGGACGGCGCGGCGCGGATCATCGCGCGCGCCACCAGCCCGCCCATGGAATGACCGACGAAGTGCAACGGCTCGCCCGCCGCCGGGAGGAAGCCGGCGGCCCGTTCCAGGGCGATCTCCGCGAGGGCCTCGATGGGGGCGATGCGCGAGGGGTAGCTGAGATTGCGCGTCTCGAACCCGGCCTCCGCGACCGCCCTTTCCATCTTCCCCATCGACCCTGGGCGTCGTCCGATGCCATGCAGCAGCAGCACGCGCCCGGACATGGTCAGTGGCCCGGCGTTCCGGCCTCGCCCAGATCCCACCAAATGCCGGCGAAGGCCGCGATCCCTTCGCGCGCGGGTCCCATGAGAAAATGCTCGTCGGGGCCGTGCTGTTTGCAGCCGTTATAACTGTGGGGGACCCAGACCAGCGGCACGCCCAGGTGATCGACGAAGACGTCGCCGGGCAGGCCGCCGGAGGAGTTCGGGATCACCTGGACGTGCTTGCCCAGGGAACGTTCCATGCTGTTAACCGTCCAGGAAACCCAGGGGTGGCCGGGCGCGGTGCGGCTGGCGGGCATGCGAACGCCGGGGTTTTCGATGCGGACGTTGTTGAACCCCTCGGCGTCGAGGTGTTTTCGGAGCGCCTCGCCGAATCCTTCCGGGTCGGTATCGACGGTGTAGCGGATCTGGCAGGTGGCGCGGGCGTTGGGGGCGACGGCGTTGACGGGGGCGTCGGGTTTGCCGGAGATCATCGCCAGGACGATGAAACTGTTCCAGCCATAGATTTTTTCGGCCGGAGTCAGGCCGGGCTCGCCCCAATCGGGGTCGATCGTCGCGGCCCCATCGCCGCCGCCGACCGGGCAGCCCGCCAGGACGGAGCGGACCTCTGCCGGCACGCCGTTTTGGGGTAGCCAGTCGCGGACCAGAATTTTGCCTTTGCGATCGACGATGGCACCGAGGGCGGAGACCAGCACGACGGCGGGATCGGTGGTCAGCCCGCCCCAGTGCCCGGAATGCACGCCGCCGGGCCGGAGGTCGACGACGAGGTCGAAATGATAGGTGCCACGGGTGCCCACGGCGATCGTCGGCACCTCTGGCGTCACGCGGGGCCCGTCGCTGGCGATCAGCACATCGGCGGCGAGGCGTTCGCGGTTCGCGGCGACGAAATCGCGCAGCCCGGCGGAGCCGCGTTCCTCGCTGGTTTCCAGCACGAGTTTGACGTTGAAGCCCAGTTTTCCGCCGCGGGCGTCGATGACGGCTTCCAGGGCGGAGAGGTTGACGGCGTGCTGGCCTTTATTGTCGGCGGTGCCGCGGCCGTACCAGCGGTCGCCGCGCGGGGTGACAGACCAGGGATCGAGTCCGTCTGTCCACTGGTCCTCCAGGCCCCGGACGGTGTCGCCGTGGCCGTAGGTGAGGACGGTCGGAAGGGAAGGATTTTCGATCCGTTCGGCGGTCAGAATCGGGCCGAACCCGGCGCGGGGATTGGGATGGATGGCGGCGGCGAAGCCCAGCCGTTCCAGCCAGGGCAGGATGGCGTCCGCCAGATAACGTTCGACCTCCGGCGCCGCCGCGGGGTCTTGGGAGGTGCTGCGGATCGCGACGAGATCGGCGAGGCGCGCCTGAAATCCGCCGCCGTCGAAGAAGGTCAACGCGCTTTGGATGGCGCTTTCGCGGGATGCCATGCAACTGCTCCTCTGGCTGTTTCGATCCGTCTACCATAGGTTGGCGGCGGAGGGACCGGACCATGACGGAGGCGTTGACGCGGGAGCTGGAGTCGCTGGCATCGGCCGCGCGGGATTACGATGCCCGGCACAGGCGGATCCCGAAAATATCCTGGCCGGAGGGCACGCGAATCGCGGTGAATTTCACCGCCGATTTCGATGCGATGCTGCTGCGCCGGCTGATGAACGAGCCGCCGATGCAACTGGCCAAGGGCGAGTTCGGCGGGCGGGTGGGCATCTGGCGGCTGATCGAGCTTTTCGACAGTCACGGCATCCAGGCGACGATTTTCACGCCTGGCCGCATCCGCGAGCTTTATCCCGACGCGTTGCGCGCGGCGCATGCGAGCGGGCATGAGATCGCCGATCATATGTGGGAGCACCGGGTGCCGAAAGACCCTCGGCTGGAACTGGATCATTTGCAAAAGACCGGGGCGGCGCTGTCGGAGATCACCCGGAAAATGCCGGTGGGGACGCGGAGCGATCATTCGTTGGGGTTGTTGAAGCGCGAGGGGTTTATCTACACTTCGCACGAATGCGCCGATCATCTGCCGTTTTATCTGCGCGACGAGAGCGGCGCGAACGAAATGCTGAATTTGCCGTTCCATTACGCGATCGACGATGCGATGTTTTACAGTTTTTCCTGGCTCGGGTCTGGCAACGCGGCGCAGCGGATCACGGATACGGACCGGGTGATGGACATGTGGTGGGAGGCGTTTCTCCAGCAATACCACGCGGGCGGATATCTCAATGTTTGCCTGCATCCCTTCGTGTCCGGACGGGCGCAGCGGATCGACATGCTGGACCGGTTGATAACCCGGATGAAGGCGCTGCCGGGCGTCTGGATGCCGAGCTGCGAGAGCGTGGCGCGTCATATTCTCGCCACCCATCCCTGAGCGGAGCGCGTCATGCCCTGGAAAGACGGATATACCGTTTCGACCGAAAAGAGTTTTTTCGATGGCGACGTGCGCTGGCCGGCGGGTTATCGTTGCGCGTTCAGTATTACGGTCGACCTGAGCGTGGCCTCCGGTCCGAAGGGGATTGCCGCGAGCGATCTGGCCAGTCCGAAGGCGCAGTTCGGTTTGCGCGAGGGGTACGCGCGGGTGAAGGAGGCGCTGGACCGGTTCGGCCTGAAGGCGACGTTCGCGGTGCCCGCGGTCATGGCGCGGGTTCAGGCGCGGGAGCTGAGGGAGCTAACCCAGGGGGGGCATGAGATCGCGGCGGAGGGGTTTAAGCACGAAGACCCGAACGGGCTTTCGCGCGCGGAAGAGGCTGAACGGATCGCGCTGACCTCGAAAATTCTGGCGGATACGACGGGCCGGCGTCCCGAGGGGTGGTTTTCGTTGCCGCGGCAGGGCGATCCTTACGGGGTCGGCGCGATCAGCCCGAACACGATGGACCTGCTGATCGAGGCGCGGTTCGCCTGGCATGGCAATGGGCTCGCCGACGATGTGCCGCATCACTGGGTGGTGGACGCGGCGGCGAAGAAATCGATCCTGACGATGCCGTATTATTATCATTACGACGATCAGTGGTTTCTGTTGTTCCCCACCAAGGGGACGGGCCTGGAGCACGCGGATTCGCTGTTTCGCAACTGGCGGGCCGAGTTCGCGGCGCAGTACCGGCGCGGGCGGCATTTTCACATGACGCTGCATCCTTATGCCGTGGGGTTCGGCCATCGCATCCGGCTGCTGGAGACGTTTCTTCAGTTCGCGGTGGGTCACACCGGTGTCTGGAACGCGACGGCGTCGGAGGTCGTCGCGCACTGGCGGACATTGGAGCCCGCACCGCGCCTCGAACCCGCGATCTGGCGGGATTATCCGGGTAGTCTGAGTTAGGCGGCCGGCGGCGCCGCGCCCTTCACCTGTGTCCGGTGCATGATCCGCCGCGCCGTCGCGTCGAACGGATCGCGCCGGTGCATGGTGCAGCGATTGTCCCACAGCACCAGGTCGCCGACTCGCCATTCATGTGTCCAGACAAGTTGTTTCGCCGTCGCGTGGGTCCAGATCTCGTCGAGCAGCGCGTCCGATTCGGCGAGGCCGAAGCCTTCCAGCCAGGCCATTTTCCGCCGTCCCAGATACAGCATCCGGCGCCCGCTTTCCGGGTGCGTGCAGACCAGCGGATGCATCATGCCCGGCGCCTCCCGCGGGTCGTCCGTCGGGGTCACGCCCTGGCGCACGAACCCGCCGCTGTTATAGGTGCCGTCGTGCTTGACCTTGAGGCCGAGCGCGCGCTCCCGTAACGAATCCGGCAGCGCGTCGAAGGCCGCGTACATGTCCGCGAAGGAGGTGTCGCCCCCGGCCGGCGGGATTTCCAGCGCGTACAGCATGCTCGCCTTGGGCGGCGACGAAAGATACGACATGTCGGTGTGCCACACGGCTTCGCCATGACCGAGACTTCCGATCGGCACGCCGTTCTCGATCACATTTGAAACGACATAGATTTCCGGCATGCCGCTGCCGATCGCGCGGCCGTTTTCCTGGATCGGCGCCATGTCGAGATCGCCGAAGCGGCGGGAGAAGGCGGCGAGGTCCGGGTCGGTCAGCGTCTGTCCCCGGAACAGCAGGACCTGGCGATCGATCCAGGCGCGATGGATCGCGGCGAACGTGGCATCGTCGATCGCGCGAAGGTCGACGCCCGTCACCTCGGCGCCGAGGCCCGGCGCGGCGGGGGCGGATCGCAACGGACGTATGCCGATCTCGACCGATGTCGCGGTTGCATGGGCGCTCATGCGCGGTACCTCCCGGAATGACCGGGCGGATCATACACGGACCGCGGCGGAAAACCAGGCGTCAGCGCGCCAGGGCGCAATCGTGGTCCTGGAGGTCCTCGCCCGAGCCCCGGTTCAGCGGCGAGAGTCCCGCGCGCCCGTCCAGCAGCGCGAAGCCTTGGACGCCGTCGCTCCAGGTCATGCCCACCAATACCAGCGTATGCCGGCCCATCTCTTCGGATGCGTCGGGGACGCCACGGGCCAGGAGGTCGAACGGTTCGATCAGCCCCAGATTCTGGCCGTCGATACGGTAAGCGCGCCAGGTCTGACCGGCGAGGCGGACCGGAAACTCGTCCCAATAAATGTCGATGGCGTCGCGGTGCGCGGCCAGGGCATCGCGGACATCGCGGCGCACGCAGTCGATATGGATATGCAATTGATTCTGACCGCGGCCGTAAGCGGAATTGATGGCGAGCGACAGGCTTTCGCGCGGCAGGGGTTTGCCCGCGCGGGCCTCGGTCAGATGGCGCAGACGCCAGGCACGATCCCAGTATCGCGGCGCGTTCGCGTTCAGGAGTTCGGGACTCTCGATGCCCGCGACGCGCACCGTGGGGATCAGGAGAAATTGCGTGGCGCCGACAAGGTCCTTCAGCGCCGCGTAGCCGCCGGCCAGGTCCACGACAGCGCAGGGGGTGGGCTCCTTCGTCTCGCGCATGCGCGGCACGCAGTCCCCATCCACGATTTTCCACAGCGCCGAGGGATCTCCGGCCCGAAGCTGGGCCGGCAGAAGCAATACGAACAGGAAAAACAGGTATTTCACGGCGCGGTCCTCCAGCCGCCGGGAGTCTGAACCGATCCGGCGGCGGCTGGAAGTCTCGCGCGCGTTTTCCGGCTCAGGCGGCCCGGACGCCGTCGATGAACTGGCCGACCTCCTTCGACAGGGCCGCCGCCTGCCGCGACAGCGCGCCCGATGCGCCCAGCACCTGCTCCGCCGCCGCGCCGGACTCGTTGGCGGCCTGGCTGACATCGCCGATATTCGCGGTCACGTCCCGCGCGCCCATCGCCGCCTGCTGCACCGAGCGGGCGATTTCCCGTGTCGCCGCGCCTTGCTCCTCCACGGCGGAGGCAATTCCGGCGGCGACCCGGCTGACATCGGCGATGGTGGTGGAAATACCTTCGATCGCCTCCACCGCGCTTTTCGTCGCGGCCTGAATTTCGGCGATCTGCTGGCCGATCTCGCTGGTGGCTTTCGCCGTCTGGCTGGCCAGGGATTTGACCTCGGACGCCACCACGGCGAAGCCCTTGCCCGCGTCGCCGGCGCGCGCGGCTTCGATGGTCGCGTTCAGCGCGAGCAGGTTGGTTTGTCCGGCGATCGAGTCGATCAGGCTGACGACATCGCCGATCCGTTGCGCGCCCTCGGCCAAGGTGCGCACGATCGTGTCGGTCCGCGCGGCGTCCTGCGCCGCGAGCCCGGCGATTTCGGCGGAGTGGCTGACCTGGCGGCTGATTTCGTCGATCGAAGCGCCCAGTTCCTCGGCGGAGGCGGAGACGGTTTGGACGTTGGTGCTCATGCGATCGGCGGCGCCCGCGACGGAGGCGGCGCGATCGTTGGTGCGCGCGGCGGTGCCGGTCATCGAACCGGCGGTGGCTTCCAGTTCCGTCGCGGCCGACGACAATTCTCCGGTCAGGCCGCCGACGGTGGTTTCGAACGCGCGGACAAGGCCCGCCAGCGTGTCGGCGCGGCGGCGTTTTTCGGCTTCCTCGGCCTCCCGCGCCGCGGCGAGGCGGGCGGCTTCGATGCCGTTTTGTTTGAACACTTCCACGGCCCGCGCCATGTCGCCGATTTCGTCGGCGTTGTCCCGCGCCGGGACCTCTGTCGTATCGTCGCCTTTGGCCAGACGGGCCATGGCGGCTGTCATGCCCGCCAGAGGACGCAGAATGCCGCGGGCGATGAAGAACGCGAGAACGGCGCCAAGCAGCAGACCCGCGGCGGCGAGGCCGATTTGCAAGGTGGTCGCCGACGACACGGCCTCCCGCGCCTCCTGACCGACCTGCGCGGCTTTGTCGGCGATCTTTGTTTCCGGCTGGCCCAGTTCGGTTTGCATCGCCGAGATCGCGGGCACGAGCGTGTCCTGGAAGGTCGCGGTCTGCGCCTGAAGCGCGGCCGCGGCCGTGTCGAAATCGCCGCGGAAGGTTTTCAACGCGGCGCGCACCGGCTCGATGGTGGGGCGCAGGGC
>CANJJS010000113.1 GCA_947474705.1 Acetobacteraceae bacterium
ATGACGGCGGCGGATTTCGGCAATCGTATCCATGTACAACACCCCAGACTCTCCAGCATAAACGCCGGAGGATCGCACGGACCGGGGTGGAAACTATTGGACGCTGTTTACCCCCGGAATCTGGAAAGGTTTGCACGCTGTTTTACACGTTGACCGCCGTCGCGCCGTCCACGGCCTGTGTGCTCAGATACGCCCGCCACGTCTTTCCGCCCGCGCCCGCGCCCTGGGCCAGGGTCTGGCAAATCTTGTCGGCGCCATCGAGGCCGCCGAGATTCGCTCCATTGCCCGTGCCGGCGCTGGTCACGAAAAACGTCATGTTCGGTACTTGCGGTTGTTGCTGTTGGGCCTGCGCCGCGGTGGCGCCGACGACGAGAACCGCCGCGGCCGCGAGTGACAAGAGTTTGGACATTTTGCTCTCCCGTGAATGTGGAACGCGTTTGGAGGCGCGTCTTCGTTTGACGTCCGGCGCGCGAGGCTTATTCCGTCGCGCCATGTGGGTGCCCCCGCGGGCCAGGATCGCGCCAAACAGCGGAACGCGAACCGGGCGCATGACGTCTGTTTACCCCGCCCGGCAAAAACCCTCCAGGATTTCCGTGCGTTCGATGGCATCGGACGGTAACGCCTCCCGATAACGCGCTCACGCCCAGACCACGCGAACGCCACTTGGCTTGATCAATTCCATGGCTTCCGGCCCATTGTAGTCGTCGTCCTCGATGCCAACCGCGATCGACATCCCGCCGTCGAGCCGCAGAACATACCTCCCGTCCCGAACGTCCTCCGCCTCGACGATGCAGTCCGCGAGGCGCCGGAGAAAACTCTCGGAGATCTCCGGGGACACGATGCGATTGTAGATGTTCAGTCCCCAACCATTGTCGAAACCAAGCTGAACATAGTCGTGGATACGTTGGGCATGGGTAATCGTTAGCCCGGCGATCTCGAATTTTCCCGCCATCGCGCGGTCACTCGACCGGAAAGTGGCTGACGGCGTTCGGTAAGGTTTGGCCGGTATACGGATCGACCCCCTGCCCCGCCGCGTTCTCGAACTTGATATAGCCATTGGGGTAGCCAGGCGCGGCGCCGCGCGGCGGCGCGGGGTCCATGATTCGCATCGTGGAAACCTGCCCGTTCGCCCCACCCGCGCCTCCCGTGAACGCGCGTCCCGTGACCTTCCCCGCCGGATTGACCACGTCCGACGGGCCGGTGGCGCCTTTGGGGACCGGATAAACCGCTCCGTTTGGCGAAACAACGAAGTCCGGCGCGTTGTGGCCAAGGGGTTGGCCGCCCGTGCAGATTAACCCGAGCGGATCGACCCATTCGACGGGACTGGATACATAGGCGGAGAAATTCAGCCCGCCCGCGAGCCGGATCGGGTCCCGATGCACAAAGCACCCCTCCCCCGGCGAATAATACCGGAACCGGTTGTAGTGCAGCCCCGTCTCGGTATCGTGGTACTGGCCCTGGAACCGCAGCGGGTTCGCCACCTCCGCCACATCGACCGATGCCAGCCCCCCCCATGCTTTCAATGTCGCCCGCCACGCGATCTCGCCATTGTCGTTGGTGACGTCCTGGGGCGTACCCAAACGATCCAGGTGATAATGGAACACCGCGTCCCCCCCCGACCGGGTCCGCCGCACCTGGGCGACCGGCCGAAACGTGCCGGGTTCGTGTAAATATAGTATTTCCAATGGGTTGGAGGGCGCGGCCAAAGCCGCGGGGCCGGACGCCTCCGCCAGCAGGACGTCCCCATCCCACAAAAACCAGGTCCGGGTTTCGGACAACGCCGCCTCGCCGCGGCGGCTGTCGTTCGCGGCCTGGGGGCCATGGATACGGTGCGTTTTCGAAACACGCCGGCCCAGCGCGTCGTAGGCGAATTCGGTCCGGCGGCGTCCCCTTCGGTCGCGTTCGTCGACGGCGATTAACTGGTTGTCCGGCCCGTAGCTGTACTGGACCTGTACCCCGCCCCCCGCGCCGCGGGTTTCGCCGATCCGGTTGCCGCGCGCGTCGTACGCGAACGCCCGGTCGCCCATCATGGCCGGCCGATCGCCGATCGCCTCGCCCATGTCGCCACCGCCCATACTCAGAAGATTGCCGGCGGGGTCGAACACGAAGTTTTCCGGTCGGTCGCCGCCGGCCTCCAAAAGCCGGCCGGCCGGATCATGGGCGAACCGGCACGCGCCCCGATGCGGGTCGGCGATCGACGCCAGCCGTCCCGCCAGGTCGTACTCGTACGCCCGGTCCAGCACGCCTTCCCGCGCCGCGCCGCGGACTCCGGTCTGGCGCGTGAGCCGTCCCTGAGGGTCGTACGTCGAACCCACCGCGATGGCCCCTGCCCGTCTCTCGACCTCCCGCCCGGCGATATCGCGCTCCATCGCCACGACCGGCCGTCCCCCGAAACTCAGACCGGAAAACGTGTCGTCCGGAGCCCAATCGATGGCGATGCGGCGGCCGTCCGGCAAATGTGTCCCCGTGCGGCGGCGGCGCGCATCCACCGTGTGGCGCAGCACGTGCCCGTCCTGATGCTCCTCCAACAATTCGCCGGCGCGGCCGTAGCCGAAGCGGACAACACGATGGGCGTTCGCGGCCTCGATCAACGCGCCGGACGGATCGTAGGCGAACCTGTCCGCCGTCCCATCCGGGTAAAGCCGTTCCAGCAGCCGGCCCATCGCGTCGCGGCGAAAGCGCGTGGCGGGTCCCTCGGCATCGGTCCGTCCGATCGCATGTCCGGCGTCGTCGTATTCAAAGGTCAGACGGCGGCCGTCGAAGCCCACTTCCTCGACCAGTTGCCCCGCCAGATCGTAGGACAGGCTGTAGGTCTCGCCCTTGGCGTTGGTCACGGCTGTCAGGTTGAGTTCGGTGTCGTAGCTGTAACGCACGATCGCGCCGTCCGGTCCGGTGCGCGCCAAGGGAAAGGGCATCCCGCCATATGCCCAGTTTGTCTCGGCGCCTCCGGCGTCGCGATGGCATAGCACCTGCCCTTCGGCGTCGTACTCGTACTGGATCCGGCCGCCATCGGGACGCCGGATTTCCACGACATTGCCCACCGCGTCGCGGCGGTAGCGGATCGCCTCTTCGCCCGCGCGCCGCATCGCCGACAGGCGCCCCAGCCGGTCGTAGGCGTAGTCCACGACGGCGCCGCGGGTGGTGGATTCGCGCGCGAGCTGGCCGTCCCGGGTCCAGTCGAAGCGGCGGCTGACCCCGATCTGGTCGACCGCCGCCAGTGTCAGCCCATTGGTGGCGCGCAGATAGCGCCGCCGGTTCCCGGCGGGATCGAGGTATTCGGTGAGATTGCCGTGCTTGTCGTAGGCGAATGTATGGATCCGCCCGCCAGGCTCGGCGACACGCACCGGGTTGGCGGTGATGGGTTCGCCTGGGAAAGACGCGGCATAGGCGAATTCGGTCGTCGCGCCGTCGAACCCGCGTGCAGCGGTCAGGCGGCCCATCGCGTCGAATTGCCACGTTCGTTCGGCCCCGTCCGGGCGGACTTCGCGCACGACGCGGTTGTCGCGGTCGTATGCGAAGGCCGTTCGCCGGTTCAGCCCGTCGGTGAGGCCGGTGACGCGGCCTCTCGCGTTCCACTCATAGATCCGGGTGGCGCCACGGCTGTCGTGTACATGGGTCGTCCCGGCGGCCAGATCGTAGGCGAACCGGCGGTGGAACAAGCCGTTCTCGCCGGTGGTTTCGACGCAGCGGGCGGCCCGATGTTTCGCGGGATCGTCGTAAACGAAGCGGAATGCGGCGCCGGCCGGCCAGCGGACGCGGGACAGAAGATGCCGGTCATACTCGTACCGGAACCCGTTACCGGCCGCGTCCTTGGTCGCCACCAGATCGCCGTCGCCATCGTATTCGAAGGCGATCAGGGTCGTGACGCCCTCGCCATCCGGCGCCGGTCCCTCGATCGCGGCGATCCGCCCGCCGGTGTCGCGGACGATCCGAAGGTCCTGACCACCGCTGGTCCGGACCGCCAGCAGCAGGCCGTTGTCGTCGCGGCGCAGGACCGTCGCATGGCCATTGGCATCGCGCACCCGCGTCAGCCGCCGTAGCCCGTCCGGCGCGCGCGGCCCGAAATCGTAGCGCAGGCCGGCCTGATCGGTGACCCACAGGCGGCCACCGTCGCTCCAGAGTTCAAGCCGTTCTTCCGCGTTCGGCGTGCCGCGTCCCAGCGCGATGGCACCGAATTCCGCGAGCCGTCCGTCGGCGAGCCGTACCGTCCAGCCGGCCGTGTCGCGCGGCGAGACCGCCGGACGCGGGAAAATCGCCATATCCAGGGGATGATGCCAGCCGTGACCAAGTTCTCCCGAGAACGTGGAGGTGGACGTCCATACGCGTTCGAACACCAGCGGCAGCACACCGGGGAGCGCGAAATCGACATGGGTTGAGAAAACCGCGCCGGTGGCGGGATTGACCGGCTCGCCTTCCCGCCGGCAGGTCTTGCAACTCTCGCCCCTATCGCCGCCGCGCGCGTTTGGGCTGCTTGCCGTTTTGGCGGTTTTGGCGGCTTCTTCCGCGAAACCTCCCTCTGGCAATCCGCCCTCTGGCAATCCGCCCTCTGGCAATCCGCCCTCTGGCAATCCTCCCTCTGGCGCGACGGGGGCTGTGGGTGGGGCTGGCGGCGGCCCGCCGGCGGGCGGACGTGGCGGCGCGGGGGCGGCGGCGGGCTCCGCCTCGGCCGGGGCTTTCCCACCGCCAACACCGCCGGGACGCCGGCTGGCCAGCACCGAGACGATCGCGGACAGGAAGGCGGCGCCCAATATCTCGATACCGGCGGCGAATTCGGCCGTGGCCCGATCCAGACTCGCGTCGTCGCCGGCCTGTGCCGCCCGGACCAGCGCGGAGGCGAATTTGTAGAAGCCTTTGAAGCCGGAGGTGCCGATATGGTACCAAACCCAGGCCAGCAGCGGTCCGTCGAGAAATTCTCCAGCGCCGGTCAAATGCAGGACCGCCATGACCGCCAGCGCCTTGGCGAGTTCCTCCGTGACGCCTTTCGGTGTCAGCGCCATGAACGCCGTGCGGACATCGCCCGACAGCCGGGCCGGCGCGCGGTCCAGCATCTCGGCGATCCGCCGCGCCGGCGACATGCCGCCGATCGGGACGGGAGCCGCCGGGTCCGGCGGGGGCGTGGCGCCAGGCGGGGGGGTGACGACAGGAGGGGGCGTAACGCCAGGAGGCGGCATGGCGCCGGGCCGCGGAGGCGGTGGCAGCGCGATGGCGATCAGGCCGCCGCGCCGAATGGCCCGCACCACATCGTCGGCGGCTTCGATATCGGTGCCACGCCCGTCTGGTCCGCCATGCGCGGTCAACAGCCGCCGCAACCGCATCAATGCCGCGTGGTCTCGGATCAGATCGCGCCGCAATTCCGATGGCGCGAAGGGCCGGTGCCGCTTACCGCCGCCATGCCGCGAAAAAATCTCTCGCAGCGGTCCCGAGGGCAAGCCGATCAGGATCCGCTCCCCCCCTGGTCCATGCACCTCGACGATCCCGTCCGGTGTCATGACCGTTCACCCACCCGGTCGGGCCGCGTCGCGAGGGATGGCCTCTGGGCCCGGTAAACCAGGCCCAGGGGGAGGCCCAGGGGGTTCCGGGCTTTCGGGGGGGCGGGCCGGTGTCATGGTGCCAGCAATGCCTGTGCGCAGGCATCGAGGATCGCGTCGGTGTCAAGGCCGTATTCCCGGTAGAGGTCCGGGATGTCGCCGGTCTGGCCGAAATGGTCGACACCAAGGGGAATCGCGCGCTGGCCGCGGACGGCGCCAAGCCAGGCGTGGGTGGCGGGATGCCCGTCCAGTACCGTCACCAAGGCCGCGCCGGGGGCCAGGGGCGCGAGCAATGTCTCAATATGCGCGCGGGCGCCTCGGTCCCCTGCCCTGCGCGCCCGTTGCGCGGCCAGCCATCCCGCGTGCAGCCGGTCCGGCGACGTGATCGCCAGCAGGCCCGCGCCGGGGGTTTCCTCGGCCAGGATTTCGAAGGCTTCCATCACCTCCGTGGCGACGGGCCCTTGGTAGGCGAGCGCGATCGGCGCGCCGTTGGCCGGTGGCACCACCCAATGCGCGCCGGCGATGACGTGTGACGCGTCCAGCGTCCGATCGGGCTGGGCCAGGGCCCGTGTCGACAGGCGCAGCCAGACGGCGGAGCCATCGGGCTTCTGCATATGTTCCAGCGCGTGGCGCAGCAGAATGGCCAGTTCGTCGACATGTGTCGGCTCGTAGCTGGCGAGGCGATCGGCCGCCATGCCGATCAACGGGGTGTTCACGGATTGGTGTTGTCCGCCTTCCGGCGCCAGGGTCAGGCCCGAGGGCGTGGAGATCAGCAGGAAGCGCGCGTCCTGGTAACAGGCATAGATCAGCGCGTCCAAACCGCGATTGACGAAGGGATCGTAGACCGTCCCGATCGGCAGGATTCGCGCCCCTGTCATCGCCGGTGTCAGGCCCGCGGCGCCCAGCAGCAGGAACAGGTTTTGCTCGGCGATGCCCAGTTCCAGGTGTTGGCCGACCGGCGACATGCCCCAGCGTTGCGCCGAGGCGAGTTTCGCGTCGCGGAAGACGTCGTTGCGGGTGTGGCGGTCGAAGATGCCGCGGCGGTTAACCCAGGGGCCGAGATTGGTGGAGACGGTGACGTCGGGACTGGTGGTCATGATGTGGGCGGCGAGGTCTTTCAGCTCCCCCTGCCCTCGCCCGATTTCCGCGAGGATGTCGCCGAAGCCGCCCTGCGTGGACAGTTTCCGCCCGGCGGTTTTCGGCATTGGCAGCGTGGCGGGGACCGGGATCACGGGCGCGGTCAGCGCGCGTCCCTCTGGGGTCAGTTTGGTGGCGAAGGGCGTGGCGGCGAAAAATTCGGACAATTCCGCCTGGGTGATATCGAGGCCTTCCAGCGGGTCCCATTCGTGTCCCGGACGGATGTTCATGTCCACGCGGAACTGTTCCATTTGTTCCTTGGTCATCAACCCCGCGTGGTTGTCCTTATGACCGGCGAAGGGCAGGCCCATGCCTTTGATGGTATAGGCGATGAAGCATGTCGGCTGATCGCCGGCCGCGTCGGCGGCGCGGAAGTGCTCGATCATCGTTTCTATGTCGTGACCGCCGAGATTGGTCATCAGCGCGCCGAGTTCCGCGTCGGTCAGGGGATCGACGATGGCGCGGGCCTTGGAGCGGCCCAGATCGGCCAGCAGCACCTGGCGCCACGCCGCGCCGCCCTGGAAGGTCAGCGCGGAGTAAAGGCTGTTGGGACAATCGTCGATCCAGCGGCGGAGGTCCTCGCCGCCTTCGCGGGCGAAGGCGGCTTCCAGCGCGCGGCCGTATTTGATGGTGACGCAGTTCCAGCCCATGTCGCGGAACAGGCCCTCGATCCGGCCGAACAGCCGATCCGGCACCACGGAATCGAGGCTTTGGCGGTTGTAATCGACGACCCACCAGACATCGCGGACGTCGTGCTTCCAGCCTTCCAGCAGGGCTTCGTAGATGTTGCCCTCGTCCAGTTCGGCGTCGCCCGCGATCGCGATGTGCCGGCCCGGCGGAATGTCGGACCGGCCGAGCCCGTGCAGCCGGACATAGTCGGCCATCAGGGCGGAGAAGGATGTCATGGCGACGCCCAGGCCGACGGAGCCGGTGGAGAAATCGACCTCGCCGCCGTCCTTGACCCGGCTGGGATAGGGCTGGGTGCCGCCGAATTTCCGAAGTCCCTCCAGCTTTTCCTGGGTTTGCCGCCCCAGCAGATAATTGATGGCGTGGAACACCGGGCCCGCATGGGGTTTGACCGCGATCCGGTCCTGGGGCCGCGCGATCTCCAGATACAAGGCCGTCAGGATGGAAATGCTGGAGGCGCAGGACGCCTGATGGCCGCCGACCTTCAGCCCGTCGCGATTCGGCCGAATGTGGTTCGCGTTGTGGATGGTCCAGGACGACAACCACAGCAACTTGCGTTCCAGTTGCTTCAGGATACGTACACGGTCCGCCGTGACCGAAAGGACCGGTGGGGGGATCGGGGCGTTCATTTGCTCTCCTGGACCATTGCGCGAGACGACTGTATTTCATTCGTGGCCCTCGAGTCACATGTTCCGAACGCCGCGCCCGCCCGAACGTGCCGGTTTCCCTTGGCGAAACCGCTTTGAAAGGGTCTTGCTCGCAGAATGAGATTCGAGACGGCAAGGGATTCGGTGGCGTGGGGCGGTTGGGTGGCGCAATGCGGGGGCTGGCGATGGCGGCCATGGCGCTGTGGACCATGCCGGGCTGGGCCGGGGAGAACCACGGCACCTCGCCCCCGGCGCCGCCGTTCGTGCCGCTGGATCTGCACCCGGTCGATCAAACCTATGCCCCCGGCGCGAAACCCATCGTCGTCGTCATGCCGAAAATCGTGCGCCAGGGCGTGGAGAGAATGCCGGATCAACGGCAGATAAAGGTGCCGATCGTCGTGCTGCCGGGCCGGCCCGATCCGCCGGAGACCACGGCGCCCGTGGGCAAATCCGGCACCGGATTCTTCATCGGACACGACGGGACACTCCTCACCGCCGCCCATGTCGCGACCGACTGCCGTCGCCTTCAGGTCATTTCCCGCGACCTCCCCCGCACCTGGGCTTCTCTCGTCGCGATGGACCGGAGCCAGGATATCGCCCTGCTGAAAGCCACGGGCGCGACTCCGCCAGCGGTCCTGCGACTCGCCGGCGGCTCGCCGGTCAGTGAAACATTGCTGGTGCTGGGCTATCCCTCGAACAACACTCGGACCACCCCGGCGGCGGTCTGGGTGAGCCTGGAAAACCGGAAATTCCCGGCCAGTATCGGAGCGCTGGCCAACCCCACGGAACTGCTGTGGATGTCGGCGCCGGACGTCTCGCACGGGTTCAGCGGCGGGCCGATCTTCGACCCTCGGATGGGCGCCGTGGTGGGACTGATCAAGGGCGAGGTCGACGGCGGCTATCTGCGGCTGGTGCGGAACATGCCGACAACCGGCGTGGCGATCGGACCGGGAACGCGGAGTATCGGCGCGTTCTTGCGGCGGGAGGTGGGGAGCGTGGCATCGGTGCCGGCGGCGCCGCCCGGGGAGGCGGGCGAGGAAACCGTCCGGCGCGCGACAGTGCGGGTTTTGTGCTGGCAGTAGGGTAAAGGATACGTTTCATCGCCAGGCGCTGTTGCGGCGAGCAGGCGAGCCCCCTATAAGGCCCGAGGTCAGGAGAGGTGCCGGAGCGGTCGATCGGGGCGGTCTCGAAAACCGTTGTACCCTTATGGGTACCGAGGGTTCGAATCCCTCCCTCTCCGCCAGACATCTTTCCTATCCCATTGATATCACTGCGAAATTCTCTGATGCCCTGGGCGCGTCCCCTAATCCGTCCCCTGAATATGTCGCGGAAGGAGGCGAAAGCAGGCGACCGTCAGGCCGCCCCCGTGTCTCGCGCCAGCAAATTCCGCACGGTCGAATCGTGCCACGCCCCGCCGCGTGCCGTCCGGATGCCTCGGGCGTTCAAGGCTTCGGCGATGGCGCGGCCGGTTGTCGCGCCGGACGCCTGAATCTGCCGGACGATGGGGAGCACGTTCGCCGCGAAGGCGTCCGCCGCCGCCCGATTCCGGTCCGCGCCTTTGGCCTGGGCCTCGGCCAGATTGGTGCGGTTGCCCAGGATGGCGCCCTGGGCTTTTTTCGCGGCCAGAGCGGCGCGGGTGCGGTCCGCGATCATGGCCCGCTCTTTCTCGGCCAGGGCGGCGTAGACGTGGATCATGAACGGGTCCGCGTCCGCGCCAAGCTCGGCAACGATGAAGGACACCCTCTGGGCCATCAGGCCGGAGATGAACGCCACATCGCGGGACAGGCGGCATAGTTTGGCGACCACCACCGGGGCCTTGGCCTTGCGCGCGGCGGCCAGAGCGGCGGCCAGTTGCGGGCGGCGGTCCAGAGCGTCCGCGCCCTTGCCAGTCTCGATCTCGACAAACTCGGCCAGGATGGTCAGGCCCTCGGTCGCGGCGAAACGGGCGACGGCCTCGCGTTGCGCCTCGATCCCCAGACCGCTCTTGCCCTGGGCCGCTGTCGAGACTCTGATATAGCTGATGATGTGTCGCATGGTGCCTGCCCTTCGCCTCTAAGCAAACACTATATGCTCATATCGAGTTTGTGCAATGGGTATTGTGGTGGAGCGCGAACAATTTGAGCGGCAGAAGCAAACGCCGATGCCGTTCCACGAAACTGGATGTCAGACGAGTTTCAGTCTAACTGCGAGGGGCTGATGCTCTTGCACAGCAAGAGATTCGTTCGGCGAAGGCGTATACAAAGGTCGTACAACCTTCCTAGCCCCTCCTGTAGTTGAAAAATGATGATGGTAGCGCCAGCGCCAATTATCCAACGTAGTTCAAGGTCCATTGCAGCCATACCGAGAGGTACGAGTCCCAGGATATGGCTTAAATTAAATATGTTGTATTTTCCGATATTCTTCTCATCCTCCAGCATATTTTTTGGACCAACCGATAACAACATAGCTTGTTCCTCCGTCCTTGCTGAAACTGTGACCGCAATATCTTCGCCGAACACGACACCAAGAGGCATTACGCCCACCATTATGCCGAGCCTGCCGGAGCAACGCGAATCTTCCGGCTCCATGGTATCAAAGGCTGGCCTTCATTCGCCTTGCGCTTTAGGCGATGAATATAGACCCTGGTTTCATTACGTATTCCAAATTTCGCGCGAATTACCCATCGTCGTCCCCCAATTTCGAAAAATCGACGATCTGAACCACCATAGGCCCGCCCCCGTCGCCCGCATGCTCAACCGCCTTCCGCCTCGGGTGAACAAACTGCGCCAGATCGGACGCCATCCGCCCGCGTAGGGCCAGATCGGCGCCCGGATCGGTCGCAATCGCGACCATCGCGGCTATGGGATCGAAATTCAGCGCGGCCAGTTTCTCCGCGACTTCGACCGTTGCCCTGTTTGGTGTGCCTGGCGCCCGGCCGCCGCGTCGTTCACCCGGAATGCTACCGCGTGGCATGGCTACTCTCCGCTACCTTTGCAATTTCGTGACACAGGGACCGCCGTTGCATCCTGCCATACATCGTCCGGCGCCGGATCACATTTTGAGCACCGCCAAGGCCCAGGGCCGCCGGACGTGACAGACAACCGCCACCATAAGCCGCAACCGCAATTGAGGCATGGCGCCAATGGGTCGTTGGCGAGCGATGTCAGCAACGCCAGAAGTTCGGCTTTGTGTGTCCGCAATACGCCCAACAGGTCCGCCGGGATCGCGGAGGCGGGGCGAAGATGCAAACTCCCGCCATCGGCTTTCGCCGATACGCCCAGCGCGTCCAATCGAGCGAGCAAAGATGCGGCGGTCACAGGAAAATTTCGTCGATGTCGGCATCGCCGGTTCCGCCCCCCGGAGAAGGCGGGTCAGCGTTCCCACCGTTCCCATTGTTCCCGCCCGGTAATCCAGGCAGGTTGGAGGAACGGTCGGAACGCTTGGAACGCTCAGTGATCTTCTCTGAGTGGCGGATGACGATCTTTCGTCCGTCCCTGCCGCCCTGTGTGGGCAGCACGACGTTGACGCCGGCACGGCGCAATGCGGGGGCGGAACGACGCAATCGAGTGGACAGGCGCGCACCATCTTTCGGCCAGCCGCGTTCGTTTTTTACATCCGGCGATACCTTCCCGTTGACCGCCTCAAGCAAGAGGGTCGCGGTTCCCTCCCATGTCCCTGACGGTCCCATGTCTTGAAGGATCGTTCGGACCGCCTCGGAGACCGGATCGCCTTGCACCACTGTCTCGACCGATGCGGCCCGGTTGGCCTCCATCGCGTACAACATTTCGACTGCCGTCCAGCCAAAGGCGGGGGCAGCCGCACAGGCCAGCCGTGCGAAGTCCGCCATGCGGGGTAGGCGTTCCAGTTGCAGTGTCGGGAGGTGCCGCAGCGCCATCGCCAACCCATCGAGCAGTAACCCCAGAATACCGGGGGCGGCGGCGTCGAATTCGGCCCACACGGCTTTTTCAGGACGGCGCTTTTCGTCCGGAATCTGAGGCAGCGTGATCGCGATACTACGGTCAGCGAGATCGCCGCGCGCCAGGAGGCTCGGAATCCCGTTCAGCAAGATTGGGCGGGAAACCGAAACAATTGTTTCGCCCAGGTCGGAATAAAGAGTGCGCTTTCCGAACCCGGCGCCGGTCGCGACACGGCACAGAGCATCCGCCATGTCGTTCTCGATATACGACACATTATCCAGGGCCACGACCCGGCCGTTGATCGCGGCTATCAAAAGATCGTCTTCGTTCCGGGGCATCGACCTCAGATCGGCGGCATTGGGGTCAACCAGTTTCCGCAGCTTCCGGGCGGTCGTGGTTTTGCCCGAACCTTGTTCGCCGTCGAGCGCGAGAATGGTGAACGGTCCGGTCGGGTAAAGCGCTGCTACCAGCCATGCCACAATAAGACGGAAATTGCCCTTTCCTTCGTCTCCGTCTTCCATGTTGAATAACCCGCGCAATCGATCGAGCGTGCCGTTCTCGCGCACCGGAACCGGCAGAGCGCGTAATCCGTCCGGCCGAACGAGCGGGGCGTTGGCCTGTTTTTCGATTGTCCAGCCCTCGGCAGTCACACGAATGGCGCGGAACGTTTCGTCGCGAAGATCGATCCAGATCGAGCCTCGGCTTTCGATCAATCGCACGCCGGGTTCATTTACGACGTTTGTTGCAAGCGCCATTGCCTCAAAGGCCGGAACGGCTTCGCCCATCGCACTGTCCGACACGCTGCCCGGACGGCTTCCGTAAGGTCCGTTCACGGGATTTGCCTCGCCATAGAGCCTCCGGCAAATAAGCGCGAAGCGTCGGCCACGAACGCGAAGGTGCATGATTGGGCCATCAGGTTCAGGGTCTTCGCACGGAACCGTTGCAAAGGCATGGCCGTCCGGGTCGCACCAGAATTGAACGCCAGCATCAGCCACGGCTTCGATAATCTTTTCGCGCTGCGGCACCTTTTCCTGCTTTTCGCCAGCCGCTGAACCGGGCGGCGGTTCGTCCTTTACGGTGAAGCCGGATGGGTCATCCATTGCCGGTCTCCCGCGTCCGCAACAAATCGTTGAAGTCGCCCGGTCCGTCCGGCGTGGCGATGCGCACCTCCCGGCCTTCGGCACGCCATCGAATCCAGGCGTCCCGCGCGGCGTCGCGGCCCGGTCCATCCGGGTCCGCCGCGATCATCACGCGGCGCACCTCCGGCGGCAGGATCAGACCTTTCGCCATGTTTCCCGCCGCGATGGCCGCCCAGGCGGGAAGGCCCATCAGGCGGCCCGCGCTGGCCGCCGTTTCGATCCCTTCGCCGATAACCAAAGGTCCGGCCGGATTGTGGCCTTGCAACCGGATGGCGCCTCCCCAGATCGGGCCGAGGCTCGCTTTCGACGGTTCGACGTCCGCCTTGCCCGTTCCATCTGGCCGGAGATAGGTCCGGTGGATCGCCAGCGCCGCGCCGTCCGCGCCGGTCACAAGCGCGATCATCGCGGGATATCTCGCGCCCGCGCCTTTGCCTTCCGGGTGCGGCGTATCGGGACGGAAACGCAGGACCGGCGATGTTTCCAGTCCCGCCAACCCGCGCGCGGCCAGGTAACGTTCGACAAGCGTGCAAGGCGCCGGTACCGATCCGTTCCAAAGGCGCACCGCGAAGCCAGACTTGCGTTGCCGGGTGGCGGTTTCGTTGCCATCGTCGCGAGGTTCGGGGCGGTAGTCCTGCTTCGTCGCGCGGGCTACCGCCAGCACCAGGGCGTCGCGGTCACGGCAGGAGGCGCAGGCGACCAAGGCCCGGCCCTCACGGCCTTCGCGGACTGAGAAGGTTCCAGGATAGTCACAGGCGGGGCAGCGGCCCCGCCAGGAACGGGGGAGACGTTTCAGGCCCAGGCGGGCGGCGGTTTCGCGGGCGTTCATTGGCCGCCCTCCCGCCGAAGTTTGGTGGCGGCATGAGACAGCCATTCCGCCGCGATATGCCGCGCGACGGACGCCAACAAATCGGCTTGCCGGTCCAGGGACAACGGCTTGTTGGGGCGGTTGGGTTCGTGCCAACGGCGGCGGAAATTCGGGTTGCTGTCCGGGTCGGACATGTCCGCGTAGCGAGCGAGGCTCATGGCATTGTGTCCTCTTGCGAGGCGCCAGCTTGCGAAAGGACTGAACAGACAATATATTCTCGGTGCGAACCAATCGAATAACTGCCTGCTCCGCCCTGGTGCTTTTGGCGCCGGGGCGTTTCATTAAGCGGTGGTTTTGTTCTGACGGCGCTGATTGGTGGTCAGGTTCGCCTTCGGGAGCGATTCCAGATAGGCGCG
>CANJJS010000114.1 GCA_947474705.1 Acetobacteraceae bacterium
TCCCGGCGGCCTGGTCGGTCAAGCTCAGGATGCGCATCTTATCCTTCGCGGTGAAGGTCCGCCGCACGGGACGGGCGGAAAGTTCCGGGGACGCCGCGGCGGGTGCCGCCACGATCTCCGGCCTTCGGCCTGCGTTCGCGCCGGCACCCGCCGCGGCATAGGTCTCAGTGTCGAGCATGAGCATAAGAAAGACGATCCTTCAGCGCCTCAGGGTCTAAACGCCCGGGGGGTAGATGTCTCAGTCTTGTTGGCACGGAGGGACCGGTCTCGGCGCCACCGATCAGACCCGCCCATTTGCTGCTCGCCCCGCCCGAACCATCGACCGCGAGCCGCACACGCGCGCTCGGCGTCATCCCGAATTCGGCGGCGTAACGGACCATGTCCGAGACGGCTTTGTTCGCCGTGCCAACCAGCGGATTCTGGATCGCGTTGCCGTTGCTGGTCTTGATCATCAGGCCACCGGTCAGCAGGTCGCGTTTGCCCATCTCGGCGATGGCCCGTTCCGCCTGGCCTCGGCGATGGTTCCGTTGGTGGCGATCGCGTCGATGGACACCAACGCGCCGCGCGGACCGCCGCCTTCCGCCAGCCGTGCCAGAAGAACCGGAATGGCGGTCAACGCGTTGGATTTGCCCGCCACCGCCTCCTGACCGAGCACGAGGCGCGATGTGGTGGCGAAGGCGGAGACCATATGGAGCGGTGCCCACCCGTCGCTCTGTCGTGGCTGCGCCTGGACGTCTTGCCGTCGATGGCGACGAAATCCGGGCGGTCTGGCCAGGTCTCGCGCGCCCAGCCGGCGAACGCGGCCTGGAACAAGGCCGGATCGATCCGGTTCATTAATATGGTCAGTCAGCGTCCGCCGGGCACGCCGTTGGCGAAGGGCAGGTGGCGGCGCGGGAATTCCAGATGCGCTTCGCCCCAGGCGGCGATGTCGTCGTAATCGTCGCAATCCGCGATCGTGCCGCAAACGACAAGGAACAAGACCTCGGCCAAGGGGCAGTCCTGCCACACCGCGCACTGGCCGCACGGAACCCGTCAGCTTCGATGGCAAGCGGGTCGCCGTTATCGGCACCGGCGCCACGGGCGTGCAAACCATCCAGGAAGTCGCCAAGACCGCTAAACAACTGACCGTCTTCCAGCGCACGCCAAACTGGTGCGCGCCTTTGCTGAACGCCAGGATCGACAAGGACGAGATGGCCCAGATCCACGCGGGCTACGACCAGATGTTCCAGCGCTGCCAGGAAACCTTCTCCTGCTTTACTGCACACCCCCGACCCGCGCAAGACGTTCGAGGTCTCGGACGAAGAACGCGAAGCCCTCTGGGAGAAGCTCTACGCGTCCCCCGGCTTCGGCATCTGGCTGGGCAATTTTTTGGACATGATGACCGATCGCGCCGCCAACGCCGCGATCGGCGACTTCGTCGCGAACAAAATCCGCCAGCGGGTGAAGGACCAGAAAACCGCGGAAAAACTGATCCCCAAAAACCACGGCTTCGGCACGCGGCGCGTGCCGATGGAAACGAAATACTACGAGGTCTATAACCAGCCCAACGTCGAGCTGGTCGACATCAACGACACCCCGATCGAGCGGATCACGCCCTACGGAGTCAAAACGTCCGACCGCGAACGGGAGTTCGACATCGTCATCTACGCCACCGACTTCGACGCGATCACCGGTAGCTTCGACCGCATCGACATCCGCGGCACCGGTGGCCAGCGCCTGAAAGACCGCTGGAAACATGGCCCCGAGACCTATCTGGGCATGACCGTCGACGGTTTCCCCAACATGGCCATGCTCGTCGGCCCCCACATGGCCCTGGGCAACATCCCTCGCACGATTGAATTCAACGTCGAATGGGTCGCCAACCTGATGCGCCACGCCCGCGACCCTGGGATCGAACGCTTCGAACCCTCCGCCGCCGAGGTCCAGGCGTGGACCGAGCACGTCAAGAAACTGGGCGAGGGCAATCTGTTGTTCGAGGTGAACTCCTGGATGACCGGGGTGAATTCGAACGTCGAGGGTAAGCAGGTCCGCATCGTCAACCGTTACAGCGGCAGCGCGCCGGACTGGCGGGCAAAGTGCACTTCGGTGGCGGAGAAAGGGTATGAAGGAATGGCGATGGTATAGGCCGCGAACACCCGCGTCATGCCTCGGGAATAGGAGGCATGACGCGGGGGGATTCCCGGACGCCGCCCCGATCGATGGCGCCTCGATAGCGCGAGCCTATCCGCGCGACCACCTGTTTTATGCGCGGACAAACGCCATCTGTTCAGAGAGGCTCCGTTCCAACGCCAAAGGACGCAACCCGAGATGACGCCGGTTTTAACCTATCTGGCCACATTGGCCGTGTTCCTGACGCTGGATGCGATCTGGCTTGGGCTGATCGGCGGCGCGTTTTATTCCGCCGTACTGGGCGATCTGATGCTGGACGGATTCCGGCTGGTTCCGGCGATTCTTTTCTATCTGCTGTATATAACGGGAATCGCGACATTCGTGCTGCCTCTGGCGCGTCGGCGTGACGGATGGTGGGCGCCCGCGTTGTATGGCGCATTTTTCGGGATATGCGCATACGGCACCTACGATCTCACCAATCACGCGGTTCTGAAGGTCTGGACCTGGCAATTGACCGTCATCGACATGGCGTGGGGCGGCTTCGTCACCGCCGCCGCTTCCGTCATGGGCGCCTGGGTCGCGCGGCGGCGGGCTCGGGCCTGATCCCGCGCCTCTCCTCCGCGAGCCCGGTGGAGAGATACCCCAGGAACATCGTCAGGCTTCCCACGCTGACCGCGTTCATCCAGGCGATCGCGTCGCAGGCCGCGCCCGCGCAGGCGAACGGCGACGCCGGGTAACGGCCATACAATGCGAGACCCGCCAGGCCGGGCGCCGCCAGCAATGTCAGTAGCGCCACGCGCTCCGTCCGGCGGAACACCAACGCGGCGAGCGCGATGCAGGGAAACAGAAACAACGCGGTGCCGGAGGCCTCGCCCAATAACCAGGTGCAGAATAATGTGTTCGCCGTCCCGGCCGCGACCAGCATCGCCCGTCCCCAGCCCCACGAGCGGCGCGTCACCGCCGGCACCGCGAGAAACACCGGACACGCGCACAAGGTCAGCCAGACCCCGCCGTGCACCGAAGAACCCGCCACCCACAACAAATAAAACGGGTAAAATGGCGTGTTCGACGCCAATACCATCGCCACCAGATTGGCAGTGGCGACCCTTGGGTCGTCCGAGGCGGTATAACGCCGCGCCGCCGCGACAAGCGCCATCATGTCACGAGACCGGCGCCAGCCGGTAATGGCTTACACCCCAGGCCGCGCCCTCCGCGTGCCCGAACAATCCGGCCACCGCCAGAAAGAACAGCCGCCAGCGGCGTTTCCACAGCATCGCGCCGGCGCCATGGACCTCGCGCAGGATCGCGTGAATTTCCGGCGCGTGGCGGTCGAAATTCGCCAGCCAGGCGTCCGCCGTGCGCTGGTAATGCGTACCATCCCAGCGCCATTCCGCCTCCACCGCGAACACATCCGGGAAGCATCTCGCCAGTCCATGACTGGGCATGATGCCTCCGGTGAAGAAATATCTCGCGATCCAGTCGGCGGGGTCGTTCAGGTCGAACCGGTACGGCGCCACGTCGTGCGAGAACACGTGCAGAAACAGCCGCCCCTCCGCGCGCAGCCAGGTCCGCGCCCGGGTCAGAAGGGCGTCCCAGTTCGCCATGTGCTCGAACATTTCGACCGATACGATCCGGTCGAAACGCCGCTCTGTCGCGAAGTCGTTCATATCCGCGGTCACGACGGTCAAATTCGCGAAGCCCGCCGCTGTTGCCGTGGCCTCGATATATTTCCGTTGCGAGTGGGAATTGGAAACCGAAACGATCCGCGCGCCCGGATAATGTTCCGCCATCCACAGCGACAAAGACCCCCAGCCGCAGCCCAGTTCCAGGATATCCTGGCCGTCGCGGAGATCCGCATGGGCGCAGGTCGCGCTCAGCGCGTGCGTCTCCGCCTGTTCCAGCGTGTCGGCCGCCGTCTCGTAGAAACAACTGGAGTATTTTCGCCGCGGTCCCAGGACCAAACCGAAAAACGCCGCCGGCAACTCGTAATGTTGGGCGTTGGCGTCCTCGGTATGCTCCGCGATCGGGAAGGCGCGCATCCCCGCGGCGAACAAGGCCTCCGCGCCCGCCGGGGCCGCGCGCATTCGCCGGTGCGTACGCTCGACCAGGCGGGAAATCCCGAACCGCAGGACCGGATCGGGCACCGTGACCCGTTCCAGCATCGAAGTGGCGGCGGCGATCATGTTCATGGGCGAGCCTCGCGTCGCGGTGGCAGGGGAAAGAACGCGCTGGTCTGGCGCTGGTAGGCGCGGAAGGCCTCGCCGCGGGACGCGAGCATCGTCCGCTCCAGCGGCGGAATGCCGGAGACATGCACAAGCAGCCAATACATCAGCACCGGCGCCGCCACGGCCAGCCAGCCGATGGGCCAGGCCGGGTCGAAGGCGAACAAGGGCCAGGCGCACCAGCCCAGAAACTCGAAGAAGTAATTCGGATGCCGCGACCATGCCCACAGTCCCCGGCCGCACACGCCCCGCGCATGACCCGAATCCCGCGAAAAGGCCGCGAGCTGCCGGTCCGCGATCCCCGCCCCGGCGATGGAAACGAGGACGACCGCCAACGCCACGCCATCCGTCCATCGCCAGGCCGCCGCTGGATTGCGCGCCGCCAGCATCGCCGCCATCGCCAAAGGCCATGCCGCCACCGCCTGGATCATCAGCAGTCCGAACAACCGGCCCTCAAATGCCGCGCCCCAGTCGCGCCGGAACCCGGCGTAACGGGCATCTTCCGGCCGCGACCGCACCCGGGCCCACAAATGCGCGCCCAGCCGGACAGACCACAGTCCCGCCAGCACGGCGACGAGAACACGCCGTGGCGCGAACCCCTGTTCCGGAGCCTCAAGCGGCACCAAGGCCCCCGCCATGGCCGCGGCGCCCGTGGCGAAGGTCCAGAACACATCGACCCAGCCCGCGTTGCTCACCCGGCGCTGAAAAGCCCAGGCGGCGGCCATCGCGAGGGCTAACCAAGCGCCCATGGCGGCGGAAAGGCCGATCATGCGGGTTCCCTCGGGCCATGGCTCTGAAACAAGATGGAGAAAAAGCCCGAGGCGCGATGCCCCGAGGCGCGATGCGTTGTGTTCATGGACCTGGAAACGCGCCGAACGCGCATTTGGATCATCGCGGCGCGAAAGTGATCCAACCGGTCTCCGCCCGCGTTTGAACAGGTTAACGGCGCGGGCTGTCTCCGGACGGCCACGCCCCTCACGAACGGATCGAGAGCACCACGCTCATGACGCCAATGGATCGGAGTCAGGAAAGCCCGGGACCGCTGGATATCGCCGTCGTAGGCTCCGGCATCGCCGGCATGGCCTGCGCCTGGCTGCTGTCGGAGCGGCACCGCGTCACCGTCTATGAAAGCGGCGGACATATCGGCGGGCACGCGAATACCGTGGATGTCGCGACGCGCGCGGGCACCCGGCCCATCGACACCGGGTTCATTGTTTATAACGAAACCACTTACCCGAACCTGACCGCGCTGTTTCAATATCTCGGCGTGCCCACGCGCGCCTCCGAGATGTCCTTCGCGGTGTCGCTCGACGATGGGCGGCTGGAATACGCGGGCACCGATCTTGGCGGTCTGTTCGCGCAAAAGCGCAACCTCTTCCGTCCACGTTTCTGGGGCATGTTGGGCGATCTCTGGCGCTTCTACCGCGAGGCCCCGCGGGATCTGGCGCGGCTGGAACACGATCTGACCTCCCTCGACGCCTATCTGACCGAGGGCAAATACGGCCCGGCGTTTCGGGAGGAGCACCTGTTGCCCATGGCGGCCGCCATCTGGTCCTGCCCCCCCGCCACCGCCGGATTGCAACCCGCCGCGGCGTTCATCCGCTTTTGCGAAAACCACGGGCTGCTGAAAATCACCGGGCGGCCGGTCTGGCGCACGGTGGACGGCGGCAGCCGCGAATATGTCCGGCGCCTGACGGAGTCCTTCGCCGACGGCATCCATACCGGCCGGCCCGTGATCGCGCTGGAACGCCATGGCGATGGCGTGGCTCTGCACACGGACACCGGCACCCACCGTTACGACCGCGTGGTGCTCGCCTGCCACGCGGATCAGGCGCTGGCGTTGCTGGGGGCGGGGGCGACGGCGCGGGAACGCGCGGTGCTCGGGGCGTTTCGTTACACCGCCAATACCGCGGTGCTGCACACCGATGCGACGCTGATGCCGAAACGGCGCGACGTCTGGGCTAGTTGGAACTACACCGGCCGCTCCGGCGCCGCCCATCTGGAAGCCCGGCCCAATGTGACCTACTGGATGAACCGGCTGCAAAGGATAGAGGGCACGACACAGTATTTCGTCACCCTCAATCCGCCGCGCCCGCCCATGCCCGGTACCTTGCTGCGTACGGAAAACTACGAACATCCCGTCTTCGACGAAGCCGCCATCCGCGCGCAACGCCGCCTGTGGTCCCTGCAGAACGAGGGTGGCGTCTGGTTCTGCGGCGCCCATTTCGGCGCCGGATTTCACGAGGACGGGCTTCAGGCCGGACTCGCCGTCGCCGAACAACTCGGCGGTGTCCGGCGTCCCTGGTCTGTTCCGGACGAATCCGGCCGTATCCATCTCGGCCCCGCCCGTCAGGCGGCGTCCAGCCAGAGAGCGGACGCATGACCGTCGCGCGCGGAACCCCGGCCGCCGCCGGTCCGGCGATCTACGCGGGCACCGTGTCTCATCTGCGCCTGCGCCCGAAGCGCCACCGGCTGCGTTACCGCGTGTTCTCCCTGTTGCTCGACATCGACGACATCCCCGCGCTGGCCGCGCGCCTGCGCCTGTTCTCGCATCGCCGGTTCAACCTGTTTTCTTTTCGCGAGGCCGATCACGCCGACGGCACGGGCACCTCTCTGCGCGCATGGGCGGAGACGCATTTGGCGCGCGCGGGCATCGATACGGCGGGCGGACCGATCCGGCTGCTGGCGATGCCACGGGTCCTCGGATACGGATTCAATCCGATCAGCGTGTGGTTCTGCCACCACCGCTCCGGCGCGCTGGCGGCGATCCTGCACGAAGTCCACAACACGTTCGGCGGGCGCCATACCTATCTGATCCCGGTCGCGCCGGACGCCGATCCCACCGCGATCCATCAATCCTGTGCCAAGACGTTGCATGTCTCGCCCTTCATGGGGATGGATATGCGCTACGATTTCCGCGTCCACGTGCCTGACGAACGGGTCAGCCTCGCGATCCGCGGCGGCGACAAGGACGGACCGCTGATCGTCGCGGCGATGGCCGCGCGGCGCCACGAACTGACGGACGCGGCGCTGCTGCGCGTCTTCCTGACGACACCGCTGCTGACCCTGAAAGTCGTTGCCGGCATCCATTGGGAGGGCGCGCGTCTGTGGTTCAAGGGATTGCGGTTTCACCCGAGCCCGGAGCCCCCGAAGCATGCGGTCAGCATCGGGCACGCGCCGCCTCCATGAACATGGCACGAGGAATCGATACGACATGCCGGGAACCGTGACCTTTACCGCCGCCACCGCGGCCCGGCCCCCGATGGGGCTGTCGCTCGCGCGGCGCTTCATCGTGCGCCTTGCCCGTCAGATCGATCGCGGTCAGATCGTTATCCAGACCCCGTCCGGCGAGACGATCCATTGCACCGGCGCGCGTCCCGGTCCCGTGGCGCGTCTGACCCTGTATCGGTGGCGCGCCGCCTGGCGGTTGCTGATGGACGGCGATATCGGTTTCGCCGAGGCCTATATGGACGGCGATTGGTCCAGCCCGGATCTGACGGCGTTGATCGAACTCGCCGCCGTCAATCACGCGGCCATGATCCCATCGATGAACGGGGCGCGGCTGTCCCGCCTGATTCACCGGCTGTCGCATCTGCGGCGGCGCAACACCAAACGCGGCAGCCAGCGCAACATTCCCGCCCATTACGATCTGGGGAACGACTTCTACGCCGCCTGGCTCGATCCGGGCATGAGTTATTCCTCCGGGTTTTACGCCGCCGCCGATACGACGCTGGAGCAGGCGCAAACCGCCAAACAGGACATGGCGATCGCCGCGTTGAACCTGTCGGGCGGGGAGCGGGTGCTGGAAATCGGCTTCGGCTGGGGCGGGCTGGCCGCGCGTCTGGCGCGCGAGCACGGCTGCGCCGTCACCGGCCTCACGCTCTCCCCGGCGCAACTCGACCTGGCGGGGAAAACCATCGCCGGGGCTTGCGCGCCGGGATCGGTGGAGCTGTTGTTGCGCGATTACCGCGATACTGGCGGCACCTTCGACCGGATCGTCTCGATTGAAATGCTGGAGGCCGTGGGCAAGGCGTGGTGGCCCATGTATTTCGGCACGCTCCACGATCGTCTGCGCCCAGGCGGGATCGCGGCGGTGCAGGCGATCACCATGGCGGAGGATCGTTACGCGGCGTACGAGCGTGGGACCGATTTCATTCAGCGCCATATTTTCCCCGGCGGCATGCTTCCGACGGACGGGGCGATCCGCGCCCATGCCCCGGCCGCCGGTCTGGCCGTGGACGGGGTGGAGACGTTCGGCCTGAGCTACGGCCGCACGCTCGCGGATTGGCGGACACGCTTCCACCGGGTCTGGCCGCGCCTGACCGCGATGGGCTTCGACGCGCGGTTCCGGCGCAAATGGGATTATTATTTGTCGTATTGCGAGGCCGGATTTCGCGCCCGGGCCCTGGATGTGGGATTGTATCGGTTCCGTCGTCCGGAGGAGTCGAAATCTTGATCGCACGCCGCGCGCTGTTGACCGGGACCGCCGCCCTGACATTGGGTGCGGCGCCGGCGCTTCGATTCCCAGACCTGCTTTTCGACGTGCTGCGCAACGGCGGTTCGATCGGAAAGCACGCGATCCGCATGCGCCAGGACGGCGCCGTGCTGGAGGCGGCGATCGATGTCGATATCGTCGTCCGCCTCGGGCCGATCGTTATCTATCGCTACGTCTTGAAAGCCCGCGAAATCTGGCGCGACGGCGCCTTCGTCAGCCTGGACAGCGAGACCAACGACGACGGCACCCGGCAATGGGTCAAGGCCGTCCGCGCGGCGGATCATGTCGCGGTCGAGGCATCCGGCAAGGCCGCGGCGCGGATGGCGGCCAACGCGATTCCGCTGACACATTGGAATATCTTGTGCATGGAGCGGCCTCTGTTCGATCCGCAGGATGGCACGTCCGTCCAGTCCATCGTTCAGCCGAAAGGCGAGGAAGCGGTCGCGCTCGCCGATGGACGTTCGGTCCGCGCCACGCGCTTCGCGCTGGTCGGCAAGGTCGCGCTGGAGAACTGGTACGACGCCGCACGCCATTGGACGGCATTGCGCGCGCCCGCCCGCGACGGCTCGACGATCGAATACCGCCGCGCCGCCTGACCAGCCGGGTCAGAGCCGGATAAAGGGCTGAATCAGCGCGCCCCAAAACCCGCGCAATCGGACCTCGCCGCGCATGGCGACAAGGCAGAGACAGGTTTCCGATGGCGCGACCGTGACGTCGTGGCGCACCTCCGCGTCGCCCCAATCGAAATCGCCGGGTCCGAAATCGCCCGCCGCGTGCCGGAAACCGCCGGTCAGCACGCAGGTCAGTTCCGTACCGGTATGGGTGTGTTCCAGCATTTTCGTCCTTGGTCTGGACTGGAGCAGAAACACCCGCGAGTCGCTGGCCGCCGGAAGCTGGATGGGCCGCATCCGGACACCCGGCGCGACCCAGATCCAGGGCGCGGCCATGTAACGGCGCATGAACCCAGGCAGGCCCGGCACGCCGTCAAGTGGGGCTCGGTTCGTACGGCCCAGATCCTGGTGACCCGGGTGCGCCCGGTCCTTGTTTCCGTGGTCCGAGTGCCGGTCCGGCTCATCCAGACGCGCCGTTACCCGCGCCAAGGCGCCATCCGTCATTGGCATGGGCGGCAGTCCGGTCAGTACCGCACCGCCCACATGCTCCAACGCGGCCGCCATCGCCTGGCATCGCGGGCACGCGGACAAATGCGTCGCCACGGCGATGTGATCGCCAAGGTCCAGCGTGCCGGCGGCGTAAGAGGTCAGCAGATCGGCGGGCGGATGGTGTCGAATGGTCATGAGAACTCGTCCAGCAATTCGCGCATTCGGCTCATGGCCAGACGTGCCCGGGATTTCACCGTGCCAAGGGGGATCTGGAGGATACGGGCGATGTCGCCATGTGCCTTCTCCTCGAAAAACGACAATTCCAGCACGCGTCTTTGGGCGTCCGACAGTTTCGCCAGCGCCGCGCGCACCCGGCGGCCGGCCTGCGCCGTGGCGACCCGGGTTTCCGGTCCCGGCGAGTCGTCGGGCTGAAACGAGGCGTCCACGTCGGGCAGTTCCGCCAGCGCGCCCGCGAGGCCCCGCCGGTGGGCGGAGATGCGAACGTTGCGCGCGATGGTGAAGATCCAGGCGGAGGCGCCGGCCGTCGCCGGATCGAACAGCGACGCTTTCCGCCAGACCAGCAGCAGCGTTTCCTGTGCCAGTTCGTCCGCCGTGGACTCTGGCAGTCCGGAGCGGCGCATGAGGGATTTCGTCAGTGGCGCGAAATGGGCGAAAAGGCGGGCGAACGCCGCGCGGTCCCGATGCGCCGCGACCGCGGCGATCGCGTGGGACCAGTCCTCGTTGTCAGGAGTTGCTTCAGCGTCCGCCGGCATCGCGCACCCGCTCCTTCCCTCGTCCGCGCCTGGGCGATCGAGCCGCTGACGCGGCGGACTGTCCCGGCTGGCTGGCAAGCCCAGAAACACGCCGGACAGAGGGGGACAACGCGTGGAGACGTACATGATCCCCTTAACGCGCGATATCGAAATTTGGACCGTTCCGGCGGTACTTTTTCGGCGCGCCATGCGCGCGCGGCCCATGGCGCGGGATGCGAGTGGTTCGCGATCCCGTGTGTGGCCGGGGAATAACCAATATCGCTATGATAATCGCGTGTAGGCGGCCTGAATGCCGGCTCGGACCGTCGAGTGTGCCGCCGAAGCCGGTTGCGGATCACGTCGGGATCGGTCCGATTCTCCGCCGCGGGGTGTGTAACCGGCGGCGCGAAGCGGCGCCGCCGGCGGAAACACCGCCGTTACGGCTGGAACTTCAAATTTATCGTCGCGATACCGGCCGCGATGTTAAGCCCCTTGTCGCCTTCGAAACTCAAAGGCTGCAACGACAGGGACTGGTTCGAACCCCCGATCAGCACATTGGCCTGCGCGCCGACGCCGACCGCCGCGCCCGCCGTGGCGCCGCCGTAATCTCCGCCGAGGCTCCCCGGTGCCACGTTGGTCGTTGGCGCGAGCACGCCCCAGACGATCACGCCGCTTTGCAGATAACCGATATCGATGCCGAATTTCGAGATGGTGCCGCTGTAGTGCTCGTTACGTCCACCGCCGGAAAAAACGCATTGCAGGTTGCGGGAGGAGCCGAACACGAACCCCCAGCCGCTATCGACGTGACAGGTCAGGACGCCGGCTTTGACGCTGACCGCGGCGGTGGCGGGCGATACGGTGGCGAGAGGCGCCAGAAATAAACCGGCGAAGGCGGTGGCCAGGTACAGTTTCTTGAACATATCGAGCTCCTGTTGCGGTGGGATGGCCGACGATCGCGGCGGGCCTGGACATGTCGCGAGCGCCGGAGAAAAAAGCCGGCGCGTCCTTTTTGTCCGGGCCGTGCGATCTGGCTGTGTCTGGGGTAGTCCATGCGCGCTCCGGCCCCCAGACTCGGAATCTACCCATGCACCGAAACGGATCGCCGAGGGCTTTCCGTGACTGGTACGGTCTGTCCGGCGAGGATTTCCAGCGCGAACCGGTCGCGGACCACAATTCTGGAGATACCGGCGATCTCGATCAGCTCTTCCCGCGCGAGCTTCGCGAAAGTCCGGCAAATCGTTTCCGCGCTCAGGCCCAGATAATCGGCGATATCGGTACGGGACATCGGCAGTATGAGGGACTCGCCAGGATGCCGTGCTCCGCCAGCCGGCGAAAGCCGGGCCGCGAGAAACGATGCGAGCCGTTCTCGCGCGGTTTTGCGGCCCAGCAGAACCATTTGCTGTTGCGCGGCGATCAATTCCGCGGTGGCGATTTTCAATACGATCTTTTCCATCGCCGGAAAGCGACTTCTTAAGGCCTGCAAGCGGCTGCGTGAAAATCGGCAATAGGTCACGATATCGATCGCTTCCGCGCTGAACGCGAAGTCTTCGCCGTCCGCGAAACCAAGGAATTGTCCAGGTCCGGCGAAGCCGACGATCTGCCGGCGTCCGTCAGGCAGAAGTTTGTAGATACGGGCATTGCCCCGGGAAATGTTGAAAAACGCGTCGGCCTGCTGGCCTTCTTCGACGAAGATGGTGCCGGGCCGCGCGACGATTTCCGTGGAGGACAGGGCCAGGTCGGGCAGGTGATTTTCGGGAATGGCATCGCAGACGCTGACCCGGCGAACGGTGCAGATATGGCAACGGGCGATGGGGGGGCGGCCCAGGAGCGAGGGGAAAGATTGAGGATTTGGTTCAAGGAGTGCCTCCGGCATGGCTTATATTTCATGAATTGAGTGCATCCGCGAAGGATCGCACCGGTCTGTTTCATGCTTTATCCGCCGGGGGGCGCGGGAAGGGCAGGGACGGAAACTACTTAGGGCTTGTTCGACAATAATCGAATCGATCGACCGTCTCGAACAAGCCCTAAGCCTTTGTTTCAGGCGGCAACCGCGCCGGCGTGCCGAAGCACTTATTCGCCGGCGTTGCCGCGGCTGTCGCGGCGATGCGTCCATCGACGACATCGACGATACGGTCGCAGCGGCGCGCGAGGTCGAGGTTATGTGTGACCATCAGAAACGTGGTGCCGCTTTCGCGGTTGACCTGACGCATCAATTCGAAGACGCCGTCGGCGGATTTCGTATCCAGATTTCCGGTGGGTTCGTCGGCGAGCACGATTGCCGGGTTCATCGCCAATGCCCGGGCGATCGCGACGCGCTGTTGTTGTCCGCCCGACATGTTGGTGGCCAGGTTGTCCGCCACTTTCTCCAGGCCCACGCGCGCCAGCAGGTCGCGGGCACGGGTGGCGAATTCCGGGCTGGGAAAGCCGCGATCCGCCAGCATCGGCATCATGACGTTTTCCAGCGCGGTGAAGGACGAGATCAAATGGTGGCTTTGAAAGACAAAGCCGATTGTCTTGCCCCGCAGGCGGGTGATCGCCGTGTCGCCAAGGCGGCCGGTATCCTGTCCGCGAATGAACAATCGCCCGGAGGTCGGTTCGTCCAGAAGTCCGGCGATATTCAGCAGCGTGCTTTTTCCCGAACCGGACGGTCCGGTCAGCGCGAGGAACTGGCCTTGCTCCAGCGTCAGATCGATGTCGTTCAGCACGCGCGCCTCGGAGGGCAGGCCCGCGTTGTAGATCTTGCAGACCTTTTCGAACCGGACGATGGCCTCAGCCACGGATTGCCTCCACTGGATCGAGTCGCGCCGCGCGCAGCGCCGGGGCTGTCGCGGCCAGTATCCCTGTCAACGTCGCCAGCACGGCGGTGGCGACGAACAGGCTGGTTTCCAGCATCAGCGGAAACATTTCGGTCCCGTCGGTCTGCCGCACGGCGCCGTGCCAGTAGATCAATCCGCCCGCGCCGATCGCCGAACCCAGCAGCGACCCGAGAAAGCCCAACAGCGCGCCTTGCAGCAGGAAAATTCGGAGCACCTGGCCGCGCGACGTCCCCATCGCCCGCAAAATCCCAATATCCTTGGACCGCTGGATCACCGAGACAACCAGGACCGCGGCGATGCCGAACGCGACCGATAATGCGACAAATGTCCGGATCAACGTATTGGACGTCGACTGCGCGCGCACCGCGGTGAAGAATTGCGCGTTCGTGACGATCCAACTATCCGCTTCCACGAAATTCGTGGCCTGAATTTGCATGGCCAGACGTTCCGCCGCGTAAATATCCTCGATCGTCATGTCGATCGTCGTCACCCCGCCGATCACGCCCAGCAACGATTGGGCTGTCCGCAGCGCGACATAGGCCACGCGCCCGTTCACGCCTTTGCTGCCCAGATCGACCAGCCCGGAGATGGTCAGCACTGTCAATCAGCGTTGAATAGTTTCCAGGTCACAGCGCCCAAAAGTTTCCAGTTGGTCAGCCCGATTTCGTTTGTTTTTTGCGCTGCTTGAAGCGGAAGGAATCGTTCCCGGTTTCCAGGATGTCGCAGTGGTGGGTAATGCGGTCGA
>CANJJS010000115.1 GCA_947474705.1 Acetobacteraceae bacterium
CCGAGGGTTTGACGATCCCGGAAACCGGCGCGATCGCCGACGACGATCAGCAGGTGACGAAATTCCACGGCATCTATTTGCAGGACGACCGCGATCTGCGCGCCGAGCGCGGCCGCCAGCGCATGGAAAAAGCCTTCATTTTCATGGCGCGGATGCGGGTGCCCAGCGGGCTGCTGACGCCGGCGCAATATCTGGCGGCGGACAAGATGGCGCGGGAGCGCGGCAATGGCACGCTGCGCTTCACCACGAGGCAGACGATTCAGTTCCACGGCATTCTGAAACGCAACCTTCGTCCATTAATCCAGGGCCTGGCCCAGGAAATGCTGGACACGATCGCGGCGTGCGGCGACGTCAATCGCAATGTCTGCGCCGCCGTGGTGCCCTGGCGGCGCGCGGGCCATGCCGCGGTGACCAAAACCGCCGAGGACATCGCCAATCATTTGCTGCCGCACAGCCGCGCCTGGCACGAAATCTGGCTCGGCGAGGAACGCGTCGCCGGCGGACCCGAGGACGTGGAACCGATCTACGGCCGCACCTATCTGCCGCGGAAATTCAAGATCGGCGTGGCCTTGCCGCCGTACAACGACGTCGACGCCTTCGCGCAGGACCTGAGCTTCGTCGCGATCGAAAAGCGCGGTAAAATCGTGGGTTACGACGTGATCGCCGGCGGCGGCATGGGCATGACGCACGGGGAACGCGAAACCTATCCCCGGTCCGGCAGCGTGCTGGGCCATTGCAAGCCGGACCAGGTGCCAGAGGTCGCGGAGATGGTCGTGACCATGCAGCGCGACCATGGCGACCGGTCCAACCGCAAAGCCGCGCGCCTGAAATACACCATCGACCGCATGGGCCTCGATGCCTTCATCGCGGGCGTTAACGAACGCCTGTCGGTCAAACTCGAAAAAGCCAAGGGCTTCGTGTTCGAAACGACCGGCGACCGTCTCGGCTGGTCGGAGGACGAGACCGGCCTGCATCACGTCACGCTCTACATCGAAAACGGCCGCGTCGGCGGAGCGATGCGCGACGCCCTGCGCGACATCGCGGCGCTGAACATCGGCCGTTTCATCATCACCGCCAACCAGAACCTGGCCCTGTCCGATATTCCGGCGGCGGAGAAAGACCGGATCGCGGGACTTCTGAAAAAACACGGCCTCGACGGCCAGCCGGGCGGACTCCGGCGCAACGCCGTGGCCTGCGTGGCGCTGCCGACCTGCGGCCTCGCGCTGGCGGAAAGCGAGCGGTTTTTGCCCTCTCTCGTGACCCTGCTGGAAGCGGAACTCGCCGCGGTGGGCCTCGCCGAGCACGAGATCGCGATCCGCATGACCGGCTGTCCGAACGGCTGCGCGCGCCCGTACATGTCCGAAATCGGCCTCGTGGGCCGGTCGCCCGGATTGTACAATCTCTATCTGGGCGGCGCGCACGACGGGACCCGCCTGTCCAAACTCCACGCGATCGATGTCGACGGCGACGCGATCGTCGCGAACCTGAAACCGCTGTTCGCGGACTACGCCAAGGACCGGAAAAAGAACGAATCGTTCGGCGATTACGTCATCCGCGCGGGTGTCGTGGCGCGAACGAACAACGGTCTCGACTTCCACGACAACCTGTCGGCGGCACTGACCGTCTGGCCGGAGATTTGAGACTGTCCCCCACAAAGGATCCGATCATGCGCACATTGTTCCCCCGGACCCTCGACGCCACCCAGCCCGAGGCGTCCGGCGCCTGGTATCCCGGTCTGCCCCATGTCGCCGCCGTGCTGGCGGTCTGGCCGGTGTTTGGCGCCGCCGCCTGCGTCGCCGCCTTGCTGCTGGCCAGCCTGGTCAGCTTCGTCGTTTGGCTTCCGCTGACCGCCCTCTCCCTCAACAATGGCATCGCCTTGGGCCCGGCCGACGAGGCTCCCGCCTTCACCGTCAACGCGAAACGCGCGCTGTTCGCCCTGTGGACCGCGACCGCCTGGATCGCCGCGGCGATCGCCCACTGAACAATCGTCGCCCGGCCATTAAACTCTGGGCGGCGACCATCTTCCGCGCGTCGCGACGCTAGTTCTCGAATCGACAGCCCGAGAAATATCGGTACCCCCCGCCAATTTGGCTACGGTGGCCGTACATCCACGGAATGAAAATTCGAAGTCAGGCACAACATCTCCTCGTCATCCCCCGACTCGATCGGGGGGCCGGGAGCGGCACAATCCCGCCTTTCTGGCACTCCCGGTGACCCGAACACGCCGGGCCATGACGAGGAGAGTTCGTGCCAGACAGCGGATTTTCATTCCGCGGATGTACGGTCACCGTAGCGCCAATTTGGATCGGCGCGGAACAAACGGGTTCCGCCATGCGCGACGCCGTGCATGGCGATTTGTTCGATGCCATGTCCAGGCGCCGTGCCCGGCCGCGCCGTAAAGCCGCCGTGTCGGCGGCGAGGGACGCGTTCAGGCAAACGCGCGCGGGACGCCTGTCACAATAACATCATGAAATCGTCATGAAAATCGGGCGCGCGAGCCCGGTGGAAATCTTGCAATTCCGTGACGGTTCCGCTGAATGACATGGCCGCGTCCCGGCCCCCTCCAATGAAAGAGTCGCATGCCCCCACCCATTGTTCTGGACCTGCCGGGAAACGTCGCGAAAGTCGTTCTGACCGGACGCATCGACATCGAAGGCGCGCGCGACCTGGACCTGCCGCTCAGCGTGATCGCGGGGTCCCGCCGGTCCGTGGTGATCGACCTGTCCGGCGTCGAGTTTCTGGCATCGCTCGGATTGCGCGGCATCGTCGTGTGTGCGCGTTCCATCCTGAGCAAGAAGGGCAAGGTGGTCCTGTTGGCGCCGGTGCCGCGGGTGGAAGAGGTACTCACGGCCACGGGCATCGACCGCCTGATCCCGATCTTTCACGACGAGGCCGCCGCCGTTGCCGCGGTGGCGCTCGACGGGGTCTGACATCTCCGGACCGGACATGCCCGCGACAACGTCGACGTGGCGATTGACCGGCGGCGACCCATCGGCGCTGTCGGGCCTGTACGGCTGGCTCGACGCGGCCGTGGAGGGCCAGAACCTGCCGGCGGACCAGCGCCACGCGATGCACGTGGTGCTGGAGGAGGCGGCGATGAACGTCGTCATGCACGCCTGTCCGCCCGGCGAATCCGGGGACCTTTCGATCCGCTTCCTCGCCGCGCCCGGTGCCGCCACTTTGATCCTCGACCACGGCGGCGCGGCGTTCGACCCAACCGCGGCGGTGCCGCCTCCGCCGCCCGCCGGCCCGGCGGAGATGGCGCCCGGCGGGCTGGGCCTGGTCCTGATGCGGCGCTTCTGTCCCGATATCGCCTACGAACGCCGGGACGGCCGCAATCGGCTGACCTTGCGATTTCCGGGCCCAACCGGCTGAGGTCAGGTGCCGCAGAACGTTTGCGTCACCCGTTCCTCCGGTGCCGGCGGCAAGGTGTGGCGTTCGAAGCCGGGACGATCGTCGAAAGGATGCGCCAGGACATCCATCAGAGTCTCGAAAGGCCCGAAATCGTCGTGGAGAATGGCGGCGTTCAGAGCCTCCTCGACCAGATGATTGCGCGGGATGAACAACGGGTTCACGGCGCGCATGGCGGCGCGGACCGCCTCCGGCGCACGGCCTTCCTCCGCTAAGCGCAGGCGCCAGCGGGCCATCCACGGCGCCACCGCGCCCGCCTCCCTGAACAGCGCCAACACCTGAGCATCCGCGCCAGGATCCGCGGCGGCATCGCTCAGGCGGCGAAACGTCAGCGTGAAATCGGCCGCGTTCTCCGCCATGCACTTCAGCAGGTCGTTGACGAAGTCGATATCGCCCTCCCGCGCCGTCGCCAGCCCGATCTTCCGGCGCAAACCGCCGAAATACGCTTCCTCGAACACCGGGCTGAACCCGGCCAGGACTTCCTTGGCGACCTCGACCGAGGCCTCCTCGCCGTCGTGCAGCAGCGGCAGCAATGTCTCGGCCAGCCGCGCGAGGTTCCACATCGCGATGCGCGGCTGGTTGCCATAAGCATACCGGCCCTGCCGGTCGATCGAACTGTAAACCGTCGCGGGATCGTAGGCATCCATGAAGGCGCAGGGGCCGTAATCGATCGTCTCGCCGGCGACGGAGCAATTATCGGTGTTCATCACGCCATGAATGAAGCCGATCAACAGCCAGTGCGCGACCAGCGCGGCCTGCCGCCGGACCACGCCCGCCAGGAAGGCGCGGTATGGGTTTTCGGCATGGGCCGCGTCCGGATCGTGGCGGGCGATGGCGTGATCGGCCAGCATGCGGATCGCGTCCGTGTCCTCTCGCGCGGCGAAATACTGGAACGTGCCGACGCGGATATGGCTCGCGGCGACCCGGGTCAGCACGGCACCGGGCAGGGCGGTTTCCCGCATCACCGCCTGTCCCGAGGTCACCGCCGCCAGCGCCCGCGTGGTCGGCACGCCAAGCGCGGCCATCGCCTCGCTGACCAAATATTCCCGCAGCACCGGCCCGACCGCCGCGCGCCCGTCGCCGCCCCGCGACCACGGCGTGGGCCCCGCGCCTTTCAGTTGGATGTCGCGGCGCTGGCCGTCGGGCGCGACGACCTCGCCCAGCAGAATCGCGCGCCCGTCGCCCAGTTGCGGGACGAAATTGCCAAACTGGTGTCCGGCATAGGCGGCCGCCAGCGGGCTGGCGCCGTCCGGCACCAGATTTCCCGCGAGCATCCGCACGCCGTCGGGCCCCGACAGCATCGCGGCATCCAGGCCCAGACGCGCCGCCAAAGCGGTGTTGACCCGCACCAGCCGCGGCGCCGCCACCGGCGTCGGGTCCAAACGCGCATGGAACCGAGGGGGCAGACGAGAGTATGAATTGTCGAACGCGATTTGGATGCTCATGCGTTTTGTCCCTGGTCCGCCGTCTTTGCCGCCCACGACCCTATTACATCGCGCGCCGCGCGAGAATCGCAAGCCTCGCCGCCAGCGCGCCGGGCTGGAGAGGCGAGGGAACACCCTTTCCATTTCATCGCGGCGCCCCGCCTGGCCGGCTTTTCCGAAAAAAAAGACGCGATCCCCGCTTGACGCGATTCCTTCCCTGTTCCCTCCGCCGCGGAATTCCCATATCTGGGAGCGATGGACGAACCTTTGACAGCCGGAGAGCCCCTGGCCCCCGCGGCGCGCGAAGCCGCGCCGGAACCAGCCGCCCCACCGCCGCCAAAGCCGAAACGGCGCCGGCGCCGGCGGCGCGCCTCCCATTGGAGCTTTCCCGCCCTGCGCGGCCTCATGGGCGCGCTGATGGGGCTGATGCTGGTCGCCGGTGCCGCCGCCGTCACCGGTGCCTGGATGGTCTACGAGCATTTCGCCGAGGGGCTTCCCGACGTCGATGGTCTGCGCGGCTATCAGCCGCCGGTGATGAGCCGCGTCTTCGCCAGCGATGGCAAACTCCTGGCCGACCTCGCGACGGAACGGCGCATCTTCATGCCGATCGACGCCATGCCCGACATTGTCCGCCAGGCGTTTTTGTCCGCCGAGGACCGGAATTTCTACGCCCATAAAGGCGTCGATCCGCTGGCGATCGCCCGCGCGACGGTGACCAACCTGATGCAGCGCGATCGCGGCAAGCGGCCCTCCGGCGCGTCCACGATCACCCAGCAGGTCGCCAAGAACATGCTGCTGGACAACCAGTTGACCTTCGCGCGCAAGGCGAAGGAAGCGATTCTGGCGTTCCGGATCGAGAAAACCCTTTCGAAGAACCAGATCCTCGAACTCTATCTGAACGAAATCTATCTCGGGCTCAGCGCCTACGGCGTGGCCTCGGCGTCCGAGACCTATTTCAACAAGACGCTGGACCAACTGACGATCTCGGAAGCCGCCTTCCTGGCCGTGCTGCCCAAGGCGCCCAACAACTACAACCCGTTCAAACACCCGGAAGCCGCCCGCGCGCGCCGCGATTGGGTGCTGGACCGCATGACCGAGGACCGGGTCATCACGCCGGAACAGGGCGCGCAGGCGAAGCAGGAGCCGATCGTTCCCACGGTCTTCAAACGCACCCAGGTCGTCTCCGACGCCGATTGGTTCGCCGAGGACGTGCGCCGCCAACTGATCGGTTTGTTCGGGCAGGAGGCGACAACCCAGGGCGGGCTGTCCGTGCGCACCAGCCTGGACCCGGTGTTGCAGGCCGCCGCCGACAAGGCCCTGCGCAACGGTTTGATCGCCTACGACCGCAAGATGGGCGGCTGGCGCGGACCGGTGACCCATATCGACAACCCCGCCGGGCCGGGCCGCGACTGGACCCAGCTTCTGGCCGCCGTGCGGCGCACGCCGGGGATGCTGCCGAACTGGCGGCTCGCGGTGGTGCTGAACACGACGGAAACCGAGGCACGGGTCGGCTGGCTGACCGGTCTGGGCATACGCGGCGTCACGCCCACCCCCAGTCTCGGCGTCATCCCCATGTCCGACGTCGTCTGGGCTCGTCCCCTGCGCAACGACGCGCTGGGCGCCGTTCCCAGGCGAATCGCGGACGTGATGCAGGTGGGCGACGTGGTGATGATCGAGGCCCGTGCCGAGGAGCCCCCGGCCAAACCCGGCCCCCAGAACGCCAGCCAGTCCAACGCCAGCCCCGACCCCGCCGCGAAACCCGCCGCCTCCGGCCTCGCCCGCGTCACCCTGCGGCAAATCCCGGCGGTCCAGGGCTCGATGGTCTGCATCGACCCCATCACCGGCCGGGTGCTGGCGATGGTGGGCGGCTTCAGCTTCGAGCAAAGCCAGTTCAACCGCGCGACACAGGCGCAGCGGCAGCCGGGCTCCAGCTTCAAGCCCATGGTCTATCTCACCGCGCTTCAGGCCGGAATCTCTCCCAACGCGATGATTTCCAACTCCGAGTTGCAGATCGTCACCGGCGGCGAGGTCTGGGAACCGATGAACTCCAACCACAAGTTCAGCGGCCCCGTGCCGATGAAGACGGCCTTGCAGTATTCGATGAACGTCCCGACCGCGCGGCTGGCGCAGAAGGTCGGCATGACCGCGATCGCCAAAACCGCCGCCGCGTTCCATTTCCACGACAACCTGCCGCATGTGTATTCCGCCGCGCTGGGCTCGGTCGAAACCACCGTCATGCGCGAAGCGGGCGCCTATGCCGGCCTCGCGGTGCTGGGCAAGGAAGTGGTGCCGACGCTGATCGACAGCGTGCAGGACCGCAACGGGCGGATCGTCTGGCGGCCGCACGCGTTGGAATGCCCATCCTGTTCGGACACGAAAAAGCCGCCTGTTATCATGGACATGCGCACCCAGATCGCCGACCCCTACAGTGTCCGGGCGCTGATCGACATGATGCTGGGCGTGGTTTCCGGCGGCACCGGCCGGGCCGCGGGCGCGGGCTTCAACCGCCAGATCGCGGGCAAGACGGGCACCACGCAGGACTATGGCGACGCCTGGTTCTCTGGCTTCACCCCCGACCTCGTCGGCACGGTCTGGATCGGCCACGACAACAACTACTCGCTGGGGCACCACGAGGAAGGCGGCGTGCTGGCCGCGCCGATCTGGCACGACTTCATGGAAGTGGCCTTCAAGGGCCGGCCGGTGCTGACCTTCCCGGCGGCTTCCGGGCCGCGCATTGCTTTCGCGGGGCCGGAAAACCGAGGCAATGAATCCGTGATCGGGTCCAGCGACCGCAGGCCTGGCGGGCCGCGCGCGCCCACGGGCGTGCATGGCGGAGTCGACAACAAACTGGGCGGGCTGTATTGACCCGCGCCGTCTCAGGATAAGAACGCACCCATGTCCGCCGAATCCGACGCTCTCAACGAACAGATCAAGCAGTCCGTCGCGCTGCTGAGGAGGCATCTTTGACTGGGATGTCGCCGAAAACCGCCTCGCGGACCTGAACAACCGCGCGGAAGACCCCGACCTCTGGAAAGACCCCGCCGCCGCGCAGGCCCTGATGCGGGAGCGCAACATGCTCGCGTCGGGCATGGAGGCCGTGGTGCGTCTGGAAACCGATGTCGCCGACACGATCGAACTGATCGAAATGGCGGAGTCGGAGAACGATGCTTCGATGGTCGCCGACGGCATGGCCAATCTGCGCACGCTCGCCGAGGAAGCCAAACGCCGCGAGATCGAAAGCCTGTTGTCGGGCGAGGCGGACGCCAACGACTGCTACATCGAACTGAACTCCGGCGCCGGCGGGACGGAAGCCCAGGACTGGGCTGAGATGCTGATGCGGATGTATATGCGGTGGTCGGAGAAGCATGAGTATAAGGTGCAACTCCTGGAAGAATCCGAAGGCGAGCAGGCCGGCATCAAGTCGGCGACGCTCCAGGTCAGCGGTCCCAACGCCTATGGCTGGCTGAAGACGGAGGCGGGCGTGCATCGTCTGGTCCGGATCAGTCCTTTCGATTCGAACGCGCGGCGGCAGACCAGCTTCGCCAGCGTCTGGGTCTATCCGGTCGTCGACGACACGATCGAGATCGAGATCAACCCGGCGGACTTGAAAGTAGACACCTACCGGGCCTCTGGCGCGGGCGGGCAGCACGTCAACAAGACCGAGAGCGCGATCCGCATCACCCATATCCCGACCGGGATCATCGTGGCGTGCCAGACCGACCGCAGCCAGCACCGCAACCGCGCCACGGCGATGGCGATGTTGAAGGCGCGGATGTACGAGGCGGAACTGCGCAAGCGGGAGGCGATCACCGCCACGCAGGAAGACGCCAAGACCGACATCGGCTGGGGCCATCAGATCCGGAACTACGTGCTGGCGCCGTATCAGTTGGTGAAGGATTTGCGCACGGGGACGGAAACCTCGAACCCGGGCGCGGTGTTGGACGGCGATCTGGACGCGTTCATGGCGGCGGCGTTGGCGGCCCGTGCCGGCGCGACGCGGTCGGAGGCGAGCGCCCAGGCGCGGTGAGGGGGGTTATGATTCGTCCGTGAGGCGCCGTTTCCGGGCGGACGGGGATTTGTCTCGGGTCCGTTCTTCCAGAATCCCGACGCGGCGGGCGATGTCCGCCATATGATGCCCGGCCATCGCCGACGCCGCGGCGGACGCGGATGCATTTGCTTCGGCGATCAAAAGAGCGCGGTCCGCTTCCAGTTTGGAGATTCGCTCCTGTAGGTTTTCGATCGCATCGGCGTGCTTCGCCTCAATGGTCAACAGGCGATCGACTTTTCGTAACAGGTCGAGGGCGGTGCTGAACCAGGCCATGGCGATCGCTTCCAGGTGTCGGAGCTCGACACTATATGGACGTGAATAACGAACCGTTAAATAATATGTTAATTTTAATAACTAATTCTGTCAGTTGGATTGTCGCGGCGACAAACTGCCTCCCTGTTCCTGTTACCCGTTGGTTTTCGCGCGAAAACGATCAGCCCGCGCTGTCAGGTCATCCAGGCGCCGATCGATTTGCAGAGCGAGTTCCAGGTACTCCGCCTCCTGGCGCGTGGCCCTGGAGGATACCGCGGCTTTAGGAGTGTGTGTAATACGCGGCGCCGCGACGCCGGATTTCGTGAGCGATCCTTTACGGGATGCCATATTCTGTGATGCCCTTACGAGGTGCGGTTCTAAGCAGGGGAGCAACGTGAAACTATCCTATTCCCTGTCAGGCCCAAAGTCCAGAATTTACAATCTATAATTGTATTTTCTAACTCATACAATCCATGAGGGTGTTCGCGCAATCGACGCCCAGGGGAACGGCGGCCACGGGAAACAGGATTGACAGGCGGCGCCCCCCGCGCGCGAATACCCCCAAAGCGGCGGCCCAAGGCCATGCCCGCGAACCCCGCGAGGAGGAACAACAATGCCCAAAGGTACTCTGATCGCCGCGATGGACTTCAAAAACGTCGACGCCGGCGAGTTCAACGACTGGTACGATACCGAGCATCTCCCCGAACGCCAGCGCGTGCCCGGCTTTCTCACGGGCCAGCGCTGGATCGGCGCGGAAAATCCCACTCTGTCGCTCGCGACCTACGATCTCGACTCGCTCGCCGTGCTGAGCGGGCCCGGTTACAGCGCCATCGGTGGCGCGAACCTCTCCCCCTGGTCCAGGCGCGTGACCGGCAAGGTCGACCGCATCCTCCGCTACGAAGGCGAGCAAATCCTCCCCGGCGACGGGCTTGCCCCCGCGAACGCCGGCGGCATCCTGCTGGTCGGCATGACGCCCGGCGCCTCGGTCGAGGCCGCGTTCAACGCCTGGTACGACGACGAACATGTCCCCGCGCTCGCCGCGGTGCCCGGTGTGCTGTGCGCGCGCCGCTTCCGCTCGGGCGAGGCCGGCACGAAATATGTCGCCCTCTACCACCTGACCGGCCCCGAGGTGGTCGACTCGGCGGCCTGGAAACACGCCAGCGCCTCCACCCCGATGCCCGCGCATGTGCGAGAGACCATTACGAACCGCCACCGGCTGGTCTGCCGCGCCTACACGCGCGCCTGACCGGGCGGGCCATGGAACAGTTACCGGGATTGCCGCCGGCGGCCTTCGATAAGCAGGACCGGTCGCCGGACGCGAAATTCTATGCGTTTCCGCGCTTCGTCACCCATATCGACGACGGCGCGATCGCGGCGGTGACCGGCGTCTATCGCGACCTCTTCCCGGCGGGCGGCGCGATCCTGGACCTCATGAGCAGTTGGGTCAGCCATCTGCCGGAGGAGATTTCCTACGCCTCCGTCGTTGGCCACGGCATGAACGCGGAGGAACTGGCGGCGAATCCCCGATTTTCGAAATGGTTCGTTCAGGACCTGAACCTCGATCCGATCCTGCCTTTGGACGATGCCATGTTCGACGGCGCCGGCCTCTGCGTGTCCGTGCAATATCTGCAACGCCCGGTGGAGGTGTTTCGCGAGGCCGCGCGCGTCCTGCGGCCCGGCGCGCCCTTCGTGGTGTCGTTTTCGAACCGCTGCTTTCCCACCAAGGCCGTGGCGATCTGGCAGTCGCTGTCGGGACCGGACCAACAATGGCTGGTCGGGTCCTATCTGCGCGCCGCCGGGTTCGCCGCCGTCGCCGAGCACGCGTTCACCCCGCCGCACGGCGACCCGCTATGGGTCGTCGCCGGGACGCGGTGAGGGGCCGCGCACGGGCAACTGCGTGCGGGAAGAAAGACCCGGGGCTTTGCCCCGGACCCCACGAGGGGCGTTGCCCCTTCGAACCCCACCAGGGCGGGGGCCCCCCGCCTTCGCAGGGGCAAGCCTGGACCCATTTAATTGGGGGAGATGAAGCAGGGGGGCCTACTCGGACGTTGATACGTCATGGATGGCCCCCCAGCTTCATCTCCCCCAACAAGACGGTATCCAAGGCCCTGCCTTGGCGGGGGTTGAGGGGGCAGCGCCCCCCACGGGGTCCGGGGCAGCGCCCCGGGTCTCTCTTCCCGCCCCCAATCGCCCAGGCGGCCGCTCACCGCGCCCGATGAAGCACCGCCGCGATCTCGTCCAGCGCCGCCGGATCCTCGATCGTCGGCGGCACCGGCGCGGTTTCGCCGTCCGCGATCTTGCGGATGCTCGCGCGGAGAATTTTCCCCGATCGGGTCTTCGGCAACCGCGGCACCACCCGCGCGTCGCGGAAAGAGGCCACGGGCCCGATGCGCTCCCGGATCAGCGCGACCAACTCGCTTTCGATCTCCGCATGCGGCCGGTTGACCCCGCTTTTCAGCACCACCAGCCCGATCGGTGTTTGCCCCTTCAGATCGTCTTTCGCGCCGAACACCGCGCATTCCGCGACATCCGCGTGCGAGGCCAGCACTTCCTCCATCGATCCTGTCGACAGCCGGTGGCCCGCGACGTTGATGATGTCGTCCGTCCGCCCCATGACCCAGACATCGCCGGAGGGATCGACCACCCCCGCGTCCCCGGTCCGGTACCACCCGGGAAAATCCGACAAATACGCGGTCCGGTACCCCTCCTCGTTTTGCCACAAGGTCGGCCCGCAGCCCGGCGGAAGCGGCAGCCGGATGCTCAGATTGCCCGTCGTCCCCCGCGGCAGCACATTCCCATCGTCGTCGAGCGTCTGCAAATCGTGGCCGGGGCAGGGCCTCCCACCGGACCCCGGCAGGAAAGGGAACAACCCATATTGCATGAAGCCGGAGGTGATCGCCCACCCGGTTTCCGTCTGCCACCAATGGTCGACAACCGGCTTTTTCAGGATTTCATGCGACCAGACCGCCGTCGGCGGATCGCAGCGTTCCCCCGCCAGAAACAGCGCGGTCAGGTTCGACAGATCGTACTGGGCCGTCAGCTTGCCCTCTGGGTCCTGCTGCTTGACCGCCCGCATCGCCGTCGGCGCGGTGAAAAACGTTTTGACTTTATGTTGCGCGCACACCCGCCAGTAAGCGCCCGCATCGGGCGTGCCAACCGGCTTGCCCTCGTACATGACCGAGGTACACCCGCGCAGCAGCGGCCCATAAACGATATAACTATGCCCGACGACCCAGCCGACATCGGCGCCGGACCAGAACACATCGCCGGTGTCGCAGCCATACATCGTCTTCATCGACAGCCACAGCGCCACCGCGTGCCCGCCATTGTCGCGCACCACGCCTTTCGGCCGTCCCGTCGTGCCCGACGTGTAAAGAATATACAGAGGATCGGTCGCCAGCACCGGCACGCAATCGTGTGGCGAGGCGGCCGCCTCCACGCTGGCCCAATCGTGGTCCCGTCCCGGCGTCAACGGCGCCAGACACTGCTCGCGTTGCAGGATCACGCAGGAGTCCGGCTTGTGCGGCGACATCTCCAGCGCCAAATCGAGCAACGGCTTGTACTGAACGATCCGGCCCGGCTCCAGCCCGCAGGACGCCGACAGCACGACCTTCGGCTTCGCGTCCTCGATCCGCGTCGCCAGTTCCGCCGCCGCGAACCCGCCGAACACCATGGAATGGATCGCCCCCAGCCGGGCACAGGCGAGCATCGCGATGGCCGCTTCCGGCACCATCGGCATATAGACCACCACCCGGTCCCCGCGTCCGACCCCCAACGCCGCCAGCGCCCCCGCGACCTTCGCCGTCCGCGTTTGCATGTCCTTATACGTATGCGTGACGACCTTGCCGGTCATCGCGCTGTCCCAGATCAACGCGGGCTGGTCCCCCCGGCCCGCCTCCACATGCCGGTCGACGCAGTTGTAACAGGTGTTCAGCATCCCGCCCGCGAACCACTGGCCATAGGCGCCCATCGAGGGGTCGAACACGCGATCCCACCGCTTCGTCCAGGAAATGCCCTCCGCCGCCGCCGCCCACCAGGCCTCGGGATCGGCCTGCCAGCTCGCGTAAGCGGCATCGTAGGACACGGCGTCGGTCATCGGGATGTTTCCTCTGTTGACATCGTTGCCTGTTTGTCCGACCCGGCGAGCGCACGGTCAAGCGGTGGAAAGGACGAGCGGCATGAAACTCGACGGACAGGCGGCGGTGGTGACGGGCGGCGGCTCCGGTCTGGGCGCGGCGACCGCGGCGCTATTGGCCGCGGGCGGCTGCAAGGTCGCATTGCTCGATATCAATGACACCGCCGCCAAAGCCCACGCCGCCACCATCGGCGGGATCGGCATTCGCTGCGACGTCGCCGACTCCGCCTCCGCCGAGGCCGCGATGGCCGAAGCCAAAGCCGCGCACGGCCCCGCCCGCATCCTGGTCAACTGCGCCGGCGTCGGCACCGCCGGGCGCGTCGTCGGCCGCGACGGCCCGCAAAAACTCGACGCGTTCGAGCGCACGATCCGCATCAACCTGATCGGCACCTTCAACATGATTCGCCTCGCCGCCGCGGAAATGAGCGATCTCGACCCGCTGGAAGACAACGAACGCGGAGTCATCATCAACACCGCCTCGATCGCCGCCTTCGACGGGCAGATCGGCCAGGCCGCCTATGCCGCGTCGAAAGGCGGCGTGGTCGGCATGACCCTGCCGATCGCCCGGGAACTCGCCCGCGCCGGCGTGCGGGTGATGACCATCGCGCCAGGCGTGTTCCACACCCCCATGGTCGCGGGCCTGCCGCCAGAGGTCCGGAAAAGCCTCGGCGACGGCGTTCCCTATCCCCAAAGGCTGGGCATGCCGGAGGAATACGCCGCCCTGGCCGGCCATATTCTGGCGAACCGATTCCTGAACGGCGAAACGATCCGCCTGGACGGGGCGCTGCGAATGGCGCCGCGGTAGGCGCCCGCGCGGATTATTCCCGTTTCAAAAAATATTTTTCGGGGTATTTTTGGCATTGTACGCCGGAATATTCATGTAGGCCAAAAAGAAAATTC
>CANJJS010000116.1 GCA_947474705.1 Acetobacteraceae bacterium
CGTGACCGTAACAGTCACGGCGACACCCCTCCCACAGGGCACCAAATCGATCGCGGTCCAGGGGACGTTCCCCTGGCGGGGGTCGAGGGGGCAGAGCCCCTCGCGGGGTCTGGGGCGGAGCCCCGGCGCCTCACGTGCCGTCCATTCCCGGTTGACTCGCCCGATTCGCGGCTCCTAACGTCCGGCGGGACGCGCGGCGCCCGTCCCCCCATTCCTTTTTCGTGGAGAACACTGTGGCCGGACTGACAGCGGGCGCCGAGATACAATGAGCGATCTGTTCGCCCCCGACGGAGGCTGGCGCGTCCGCATCCTCGACCTCTCGGCCGGCGCCGAGGACAATATCGTCGAGGAGATCGGCGGATTTCCGACCTTGATGCATGCCAACGCCTTCGCCCGCCGCTATGTCCGGGATTCAGTGGAGCGCTGCCGCACCTCCGGCATGTCCGCCAAGGACGTGCTCGATTCCTGGTTCGCGTTCGGCGAGGACGCGCTTGTCGTCGATGCCGGCGAAGGCGGCTGGCGCAGCGCGGCGGAGCTGGGGACCTTCGTCGACCATCGGGCCGCGGCGGAGGACAGGGACTGGCGGGCGCTCGATCCGCGGCGGATGGATCTCGACGACGACGACGAGTCCGGAGAATGACACGAGTCCGGTTCATCGCCCCGCCCTCTGGCGGATTGCTGGTCGCGGGGGCGCGGGTGGCCTTGGCCAATCACGCCTTTGCCCGCAATCGCAAGGGGACATTCGTGCTGCGCGCCGCCGCCGAAGACGAGCGGACGCTGAACGAGCTGCGCTGGCTGGGCGTGCAATGGGACGGCATCGCGCCGCCGGGAGATTGCGCCGGCGCGATCCAGCACCTGAAGGATACGGGGCGGCTTTACCCGTGTTTCGAATCCGAGGTCGAACTGCGGGCGAAACGCGAATTCCGGATCAAACGCGGCAAGCCCGCCACATACGACCGCGCGATGCTGCGGATGACGGCGGCGCAGCGCGCGCAGGCGGAGGCCGGCGGCAAGGTGCCGTATTGGCGGTTCCGGCTATCGGCGCGGATTTTGACCTGGAACGATATGATCGGCGGCAGGCGCGAGGCCAAACTCCCCGCCGTCGACGATCCGATTTTGGTCCTGGCGGACGGCACGCCCTCCCCCACGCTGACAGCTGTCGTCGACGATGTCGCGGACCAGATCACCCATGTCGTTCGCGCCGAGGAGGGCGACGGGATGACCGGCGTTTACCTCGAGCTGCTGGAGGCGTTCGGCGAAAGCCCGGACCTGATCCAGTTCGGGCATTTGCCTGTGTTGGGGGATACCGGCCGCCTCGCCATTCGCGCGCTGCGCGCCGATGGGGTGGAGGCGGAGGCCGTGTCCCGCTGGATCGGCGCGGGCGGCCGGTTCAGCCCGCGACAGTTCGCCCGGAAGCCGGACCCGGAGGCGCTGCCGGGCATCAACCGGGAGGTCCTGGCGCGGCGCGATTTCGCCGATGTGGCGGACCGGCTGCCGCCCGGCGCGACGGAAGCGTTCTGGCTCGCGATTCGGGGGCATATCGACCTTCTCAACGAGGCCCGGCATTGGTGGGATGTCGTCGATGGGGCGATTTTTCCGCCAATCCCCGAAGGCGCGGACGCCACTATCGCCGCCGCGAATGCCTCGCTCCCGCCCGATCCCTGGTCCAGCGACTCCTGGTCCGCCTGGACCGCGGCCCTGCCCGAGGGCGGAGAGGCCGTGCTTCGCCTGCTGCTGACCGGCGAGGCGCAGGGCCCGGATATCGCGGTCCTGCTGCCGCTGATCGGCCGCGCGCGCGTCGCGGAGCGGTTGCGGGGAGCCTGATGGGGGATTGGGCGGAGGAAGAAAGTCCCGGGGCAAAGCCCCGAAACTCTCCGCCTCCGCCAAATGGTCCCGTAGGCCCCGAAATCCGTCCTTGAAGCGGGCCGCCGTTTCCGGCAGGGTGCCGCCGTCCCAGCCACCCGGCGCGGGAGAGAGCGGGTTTCGACTCGCCGCCGAAGGCGCAACCGGCCCCCGGAAACGCTCAGGCACAAGGGACCGCGCGGGGAACAGGGATCTCTGGAAAGCCGTCCCCGCGAACGCGAGGGGCGCACCGACGGAGTAAGGGGTCTTGTGCCCCGAATCTCTCAGGTTCCGCGACAGAGGGGGGTCAAACCGCCGGCATTCCGCCGGAGGGGTGACCGCGCGCGGAGACCTGAGTGACCGAATCTCTACTGACGACCCCGCTCGATGCCTGGCACAGGGCGCTTGGCGCCCGCATGGTGCCCTTCGCGGGGTATGCGATGCCCGTGCAATACGATTTCAAGGGCGAGATGGCCGCGCGCTGCAAAGGCGGCGTGATGGCGGAGCACCTGCACTGCCGCGACAAGGCCGCGCTGTTCGACGTCTCCCACATGGGGCAGGCCATGTCGCATGGCGCGGCCGAGGCGCTGGAAACTCTGGTCTGCGGCGACATGATCGGCCTGAAGCCGGGACGGCAGCGCTATACGCTGCTCACGACGGCGACGGGCGGGGTTCTGGACGATCTGATGGTGGCCAATTTGGGCGCCAAGGGATTTTTCATCGTCGTCAACGCCAGCCGTAAGGATGTCGATTTCGCGGCGATGGGCGCGTCGATCCCGATCGCTCGCATGGACGATCGCGCGTTGCTGGCGCTGCAAGGTCCCGCCGCGGCCAAGGTCATGGCGCGGCTCGGACCCGTGGCCGCCGCTCTGCCTTTCATGGGCGTCGCGCGGACGAAGGTCGCGGGCATTCCGGCGATTGTCTCGCGATCCGGGTATACCGGCGAGGACGGGTTCGAAATTTCCGTGGCGGCGGCCGCGGCTGAGGATCTGGCGAACCGGTTGATCGCGGAAACGGAGGTCGTTCCCGCCGGTCTGGGCGCGCGCGATTCGCTGCGGCTGGAAGCGGGTTTGTGCCTGTACGGCAACGATATTTCCGAGACCGTGTCGCCGATTGAAGCCGGCCTGACATGGGCGATTTCGAAACGGCGGAAAATGTCGTGGGATTTTCCCGGTGGTGCCGCGATGCGCGATCTGTTCGACAACGGTCCGGTCCGCCGCCGTGTCGGCATCCGGCCCGATGGGCGCGCGCCCGCCCGCGACCACACACCGATCCTGACGCCGGACGGAAACGAAACGATCGGAGAAATCACGTCGGGCGGATTCGGCCCGACGCTGAACGGGCCCATGGCCATGGGCTACGTCCGCACCGATTTTTCCGGAGACGGATCGAAAATTTCATTAATGGTGCGCGGCAAACCGATGCAAGCGACCGTCGTTCCGCTGCCGTTTGTTCCCCATCGCTACGTCCGCTGACAAGGACCCTTCCCATGCCCCCGAAAAAATCCGACACACGCTATACCAAGGACCATGAATGGGTCCGCCTCGACGGCGAAATCGCCACGGTCGGGATCACCGATCACGCCCAGCAGCAGCTTGGCGAACTGGTCTTCGTCGAACTGCCCGAACTGGAACGCGAGGTCGCGGCGGGCGAGGCCTGCGCCGTGGTCGAGAGCGTCAAAGCGGCGTCCGACGTCTATTCCCCGCTCGCGGGCCGGATCGCCGAAATCAACGAAACCATCGTGGAAGACCCGGAAATCGTGAACAACGACGCCGAGGGCGAAGGCTGGTTTTTCCGCCTGGAACTCGACGATGTCGATTCGTTCGAGGAACTGATGGACCAGGACGCCTACGACGAATTTTTGGAAACGCTCTGACATGGACGCGCTGGCGGAACTGACGGCGCTGGAGGCGGCGGATCGCTTCGTGGCGCGGCATATCGGGCCCTCTGACGACGATATTTTTCAAATGCTGCGAACGATCGGGCGGGCCAGCCTGGACGATGCCGCGGCGGCGGCCGTTCCGGAGTCAATCCGTTCGAACCAGGCCCTCAATCTGCCGCCGGCGGTGGACGAGGCAGGCGCGCTCGCGGAACTGCGCGGGCTGGTGGCGCGGAACGTGGTGAAAAAATCTCTGATCGGGATGGGGTATCACGGCACCGTCACCCCGCCGGTGATACTCCGGAATGTTCTGGAAAATCCTGGCTGGTACACGGCCTATACCCCGTATCAGGCGGAGATCGCGCAGGGACGGCTGGAAGCGCTGGTCAATTTTCAAACATCGATCTGCGAACTGACCGGCATGGAAATCGCGAACGCATCCCTTTTGGACGAGGCGACCGCGGCGGCCGAGGCGATGGCCATGGCGCACGCGATGTCGAAGTCCAAATCGGACACGATCGCGCTCGCGCACGACGTCCATCCGCAGACACGCGGTGTCCTGACGACCCGCGCGCGCGCTCTGGGCCTGACATTGGGCGGACCGGAGACGGAAAAGCCTTTCGCCGTCCTGTTCCAATATCCCGGCACGACAGGCGAGGTCCGCGACCTGACCGACGATATCGCCGCCGCGAAAGCGAAAGGCGCGATCGCCATCGTCGCGGCCGATCCGCTGGCGCTGACATTGTTAAAATCGCCGGCTTCGATGGGGGCGGATATCGTCGTCGGGTCCTCGCAACGATTCGGCGTCCCCATGGGATTCGGTGGACCGCACGCGGCGTTTTTCGCGACGCGCGATGCGTTCAAACGCCATATGCCGGGCCGCCTGGTCGGTGTGTCCGTGGACGCGGCGGGCGAACCGGCGATGCGGCTCGCGCTGCAAACGCGGGAGCAGCATATTCGCCGGGAAAAGGCGACGTCCAATATTTGCACGGCGCAGGTGCTGCTGGCGGTGATGGCGGGCATGTATGCCGTTTGGCACGGGCCGGAGGGGCTGCGCCGTATTGCGCAACGTGTGCATTTACAGGCGCGCATGTTGGCGGAGTGCGCTGTTCGCGGCGGGCATCGCGTGCGCCATGCGTCCTTTTTCGACACGATCGTTGTCGAATGCGTTGCACCGGATGCGCTGATGGCGGCGGCGCGCGATGCCGGGTTCAATTTTCGGCGCGTCGATGACGGCGCCATCGGGATCGCGCTCGACGAAACCGTCACGCGCGACGATCTGGTGTCGCTGGCGGCGCTGCTTGGCGCGCCTCTGGCGGGCGCGTTTCCGGCGGTCGACCTCATCCGCGGGGAACCGCTGCTTCCGCAAAGTGTTTTCAACCGTTACCATTCGGAGCACGAGATGCTCCGCTACCTGAAACGTCTGGAGGACAAGGATATCGCGCTCAACCGCGCCATGATCCCTCTGGGCTCCTGCACGATGAAGCTGAACGCCACGGCGGAAATGATCCCGGTCACCTGGCCGGGCTTTTCCGACATGCATCCTTTCGCGCCCGAGGATCAGACCGAGGGATTCCGGACGCTGATCGGAAATCTCGCGGAATGGTTGCGGGAGGCGACAGGGTTCGCGGCGGTGTCGTTGCAACCGAACGCGGGCTCGCAGGGCGAATATGCGGGGTTGTTGGCGATCCAGCGGTGGCACCAGGCGCGGGGCGAGGCGCATCGCGACATTTGTTTGATCCCGTCCTCCGCGCACGGCACCAATCCCGCCAGCGCGGCGATGGCGGGATTGCGGGTCGTGGTCGTTGGCTGCGACAAGGAAGGCAATGTCGATCTCAGCGACCTCCGCGCGAAGATCGCCGCGCACCGGGACAAGCTTTCGGCGCTAATGGTCACCTATCCCTCGACGCACGGTGTGTTCGAGGTCGAGATACGAGATATTTGCGCGGCGGTGCACGAGGCCGGCGGACAGGTCTACATGGACGGCGCCAATATGAACGCGCAGGTCGGACTGACCTCGCCGGGCCTGATCGGGGCGGATGTCTGTCATTTAAATCTGCACAAGACGTTTTGCATTCCGCATGGCGGCGGCGGACCCGGCGTCGGGCCCATCGGGGTCGCCGCGCATCTGGTGCCGTTTTTGCCGGGCGATCCGCGCGACGCGGACTCGGGCGCGGTGTCGGCCGCGCCATACGGCAGCGCGCTGATCCTGCCGATTTCCTACGCCTATATCCGGATGATGGGCGGGCCCGGCCTGAAGCGCGCGACGGAGGTGGCGATCCTCAACGCCAATTACATCGCCGCGCGGCTGAAGAACGATTATCCGATTCTCTACCATGGCGCGGGCGGCATGGTCGCGCATGAGTGCATTGTCGATTGTCGCGGCTTTCAGGCGGAGGCCGGGGTCATGGTCGAGGACATCGCCAAGCGTTTGCAGGATTACGGCTACCACGCTCCCACCATGTCCTGGCCGGTCGCGGGCACGCTGATGATCGAACCGACGGAGAGCGAGTCGAAGGCTGAGCTCGACCGTTTCTGCGACGCGATGATCGCGATCCGCGCGGAAATCGCGGGGATCGCGGCGGGGCGGTTCGACAAGGCGGACAACCCGTTGAAAAACGCGCCGCACACCGCGCGGGAAATCGCCGCGGACGATTGGCCACATACCTATACGCGAGAACAGGCGGCGTTTCCGTTGCCCTTCGTCGCGGCGGCGAAATACTGGCCGCCGGTCAAACGGGTCGACAATGTCTATGGCGACCGCAATTTGATCTGCACCTGCGCGCCGTTGGAAGCCTACGCGGCGGCGGCGGAATGACGCGGCTTTATGCCGCGTCCAGTTTAAGGATCTCGCCCGCGAGATAAAGACTGCCGCAAATCAACACCCGCGCGGGTTTCCCTTCGCGCGGCAACTTCGCAAACGCGTCCAGCACGGTTGGGCCCGGACGGGCCAGCCCGCCGGACGCGGCGACGATCGCCTCGACCGGCAAGGCGTTGTGCTGTCCCGCTTCGGCGATCGCCCAGAGCGAGGACACCAGCGGAACGATCGGGCGAAGGAACTCGGCCGTGTCTTTGGCCTGCTTCATGCCGACGATCGCGTGGACCGGACGGCCGGTCCACGTCGCGATGTGGTCCGCCAGGGCCTGGCCGCCGCCGGGGTTATGTCCGCCGTCCAGCCATAACTCCCAGTCCGGCGGCAAAGACTTCGCCAATCGGCCGGTCAGGCGCTGCATGCGCGCGGGCCATTCCGCCGTGGCGATCCCGCGCGCGATCGCGTCCGGCCCGATCCCCGGCAGCGCCGCGCGCAAGGCCGCGATCGCGATACCCGCGTTGTCGAATTGATGCGCGCCCGCCAGCGAGGGAAACGGCAGTTCGATCGTCCCGGCCGCGTCGGCGTAACGCAACCCTTCCGCATGCGCCTTAATCGACCATTCCTGGCCGCGGCGGAACAATCGCGTGCCAGCGGCGGTGGCGTCTCGTTCCAGAACCTCGACGACGTCGCCGGGTTGCAGCCCCATGGCCAGCGGCACGCCGGGTTTCATGATGCCGGATTTTTCGTGCGCGATCGCCGCGAGGGTCGGTCCCAGCATCTCCCGATGATCCAGCGAAATCGAGGTAATGGCGCAGGCCGCGGGCCGGTCGACGACATTGGTTGTATCCCCGCGCCCGCCCAAACCGACCTCCAGCACGCAGAGATCGGCGGGCACCGTGGCGAAAAGTTGAAAGGCCGCGGCGGTGATCACCTCGAACACCGTGATGGGGGCACCGGCGTTGACGCGCTCGACCTCTTCCATTGTCGCGATCAGATCGGCGTCGGCGACCGGTTCGCCCGCGACCCGGATGCGTTCGTTGAATCGCACGAGATGTGGGGAGGTATAGACATGGACGCGAAGACCCGCCGCCTCCGCCATCGCGCGGAGAAACGCGCAGGTGCTGCCTTTGCCGTTGGTGCCCGCGACATGGATGACCGGCGGCAGTCTCCGTTCGGGATTCCCGAGTTTCGCCAGCAGCACGCGCAGCCGATCCAGCGTCAGATCGATCAGTTTCGGATGCAGCCCGTGCAGCCGCGCGACGATGCCGTCGATCCGTCCCTCGACCGCGCTCATGCCGCCGCCGGAAGTTCCTTGACGCGCAGCAACGAGATCACGCGCGCGAGCGTGTCCTTCATGTCGCCGCGCTTCGTCACCATGTCGATGATGCCGTGTTTAAGCAGGTATTCGGCGCGCTGGAAGCCTTCCGGCAGGGTTTCACGCACGGTTTGCTCGATCACCCGCGCGCCGGCGAAGCCGATCAGCGCGCCGGGCTCGGCGATGTGGATGTCGCCCAACATGGCGAAGGAGGCGGAGACGCCGCCCGTCGTGGGGTCGGTGAAGACGACGATGAAGGGCAGGCCGGCGTCTTTCACCAGCCGCGTGGCGATGACGGTGCGCGGCATTTGCATCAGGCTGATGGCGCCTTCCTGCATCCGCGCCCCGCCCGACGCCGTGAACACGATCAGCGGCGCCTGTTGCAGCACGGCGAGCCGCGCCGCCGCGACCACCGCCTCGCCCAGACCCGCGCCCATGGAGCCGCCGATGAAGGCGAATTCCATCGCCAGAACGACCGCGTTCTGACCGCCGATGGTGCCGTGGCCGACCACGACGGCGTCGTCGAGATGGGTTTTCTCGCGCGCTTCCTTCAGCCGGTCGGTGTAACGTTTGGTGTCGCGGAATTTCAGCGGATCGGCGACGGCCTTCGGCAATTCGATACGGGTGAAACCATCCGTGTCGAAGGTCCAGCCCAGCCGCTCCAGCGCCGTGCCGCGCATGTGATGGCCGCAATCCGTGCAGACCTTCATGTTGGCTTCGAGGTCCTTGGAGAAAATCATGCGCTGGCAGGCCGCGCACTGGCTCCACAGATTGTCCGGCACGTCGCGGCGCGCGAACAGGCCGCGAATCTTCGGACGGATGACTTCGGTCAGCCAACTCATGCGGCTCGTATCCCTTGAAAGCGGGCCGGCGCCGTGGCCCATGGGCCACGGCGCTGCCCGGTCAGCCCGGCAGTTCCAGCACGTTTTTCGCGAGGATATTGCGCTGGATCTCGTTCGATCCGGCGTAAATCGACGCGGGCCGGGATTGCAGGAACAGCCCGGCGGGGTTGAGTTCCTGGTTGCCCTCCATCGGCCCCAGACCGCCCGCGTATTCGCCGGCGATGTCGATCATGGTTTCGGTGATTCTCTGGAACAATTCGGTCTGATGCACTTTCAGCATCGAAACATCCGGACCCAGGGCCTCCCGCCGCCGCACTTTTTCGACGAAGGTTTCGTAAAGGTCCTTGTGATCTTCAAGGTCGAGCCGTAGCCGCGTGAAGCGCAACTGGAATTCGCCATCGTCCCAGACGCCCATGCGTTCCGCCAGGGTTTTCAGCCGTTTCAGCGCGTAGGATGCCTGCCGCGGCGAGCCGGAGCCGATTCGCTCAAAGCCCAGCAGGGCCTTGGCCATGGTCCAGCCCTTGTCGATATCGCCGACGATGTTTTCCTTGGGCACGCGGACATTGTCGAAGAAGGTCTCGCAGAACTCGTCGGCCATATCGATGTTGGTGATGGGGCGCACGGTGATGCCGGGCGTGTCCATGGGAACCAGCAGGAAGCTGATGCCTTCCTGTTTTTTCGCCTTTTGATTGGTGCGGACCAGCAGGAAAATCCAGTTTGCGTCCATCGCCAGCGAGGTCCAGATTTTCTGCCCGTTCACGACCCAATGGTCGCCGTCCAGCACGGCGGAGGTGCGCAGCGACGCCAGATCGGAGCCCGCGTTCGGTTCCGAATAGCCCTGGCACCAGATGTGCTCGCCTTTGAGAATCTTCGGCAGGAAATGCTGTTGCTGCTCGGGACGGCCGAAACGGATCAGCAACGGGCCGATCATGGTCATGCCCATGTCGTTCAACCGCGCGCAGCCGTGGCGCTCCTTTTCCTCGAGGAAAATCAACTGCTTGGAGGCGGAAATCCCCATCCCCCCGAACTCTTTCGGCCAGTTCGGCGCGAGCCAGCCCTGGTTCGCCAGCGCCATGTACCACGGCTTGTTTTCGTTGAAATGCAACCGGCTCGGCGGGTTGCGAATCTCGGCCGGATAATTCGCCCGGATCCAGCCACGCACATGCGCCCGGAACGCATCGTCCGAGAGCTGGTCGAGATCTTCTGGTTCGGCGGCACTGACAGCGGTCATGGCACTCTCCCTCTCTCGCCGACCATAGCGCGCCCGGCGGCGGGAAGCCATATCGGGGAACGTTCGGTGTGACGGGTTGGCGCCGGGGCGCTGCCCCGGCCCCCGCGAGGGCTTCGCCCCTCGACCCCACCAAGGGCGAGCCCTTGGAACCCCGGGGTTTGGCCGGTTGTTAAGGGAGGGCCATGCGAGGCTGTCGATACGTCCGTGGAAGGCCCTCCCTTAACAACCGGCCAAAATCGATCGGGTCCAGGGCCCCCGCCCTGGTGGGGGTCGAGGGGGCAAAGCCCCTCGCGGGGTCTGGGGCAGCGCCCCAGCGCCGGTCCGCTTCACCCGATGGTCCCCGCCAAAGGCGCGTCGCGTTTCGCTTTTTCCTCGGGTTCCACATGGATGACGATGGCGAGGTGATCCATATCGGCGATCAGCGCCGCTTCGATCCGGTCGCATATCGCATGCGCGTCCCGGACGGTCATGCCGCCCGGCACCACCAAATGGAAGTCCAGGAACGTCAGGCGGCCGGCGTGGCGAGCCCGCAGGTCGTGGATCTCCAGCGAGCCGGTGCTGTTCGCCGCGACGATCGCCTCGATCCGGCGCAGTGTGTCCGAATCGGGCGCCATGTCCATCAGCCCGCCCACGGACCGCCGGATCAGCGACGCGCCGGCCCAGAGCACGTAGACACCGGCACCGGCCGCCAGCAGCGGATCCAGCAGGCGCGAGCCCATGAGCGCCGCCAGCCCGAACCCCGCCCCGATCGCCACGGAGGTCACGACATCCGAGATCAAATGCCGCCCGTCGCCCTCCAACGCCGGCGAGCGCAGGCGTTTACCCACCCTCAGCAGGACCAAGGCCCAGCCGCCGTTCATCAGCGTCGCGACGGCGCTGAGCGCGAGACCGATCGCCGGAAGCGCGAAATCCCTGGGGGCAAGCCAGGCGTGCCAGGCCTCGCGAAAGATCGACAGGGCGGCGATCACGATCATGACGCCTTCAAGGACCGCGGCGAAGAACTCCGCCTTGTCGTGGCCGTAAGGGTGATTGGCGTCGGCCGGCCGGCTGGCGAATCGTAAGGCGGCAAGGGCCAACACGCTGGCGGCGACGTTCACGATGCTTTCCAGCGCGTCGGAATAAAGCGCGACGCTGCCCGTGACCCACCAGGCCGCGGTTTTCAGCGCCAGAACCGCGACGCCAACGGCGATGCTGCCAGAGGCATAAACAGACGCCGTCGTCATGTTGGGCCCGCCACGCCCGCGGAACCGCCCGGACCGTCTGCCATCGAGGTGTCCTTTCGTCCCAACGCGGGTGCCGCCCCCTACCACACACCCGCCGCCGGGAACACCGGCGGCGGGGCCTGGACTATTGGGCGAGGAAATACAGGCGCCGGGGCCCTGCCCCGGACCCCGTGGGGGGCTTTGCCCCCTCAACCCCCACCAAGGCAGGGCCTTGGATGCCGTCTGGTTGGGGGAGATGGAGAAGGGGGCCATGCGAGGCGATTGCAACGTCCGAGTAGGCCCCCTTCTCCATCTCCCCCAATTAAATGGGTCCAGGCTTGCCCCTGCGAAGGCGGGGGGCCCCCGCCCTGGTGGGTTCGAAGGGCGAAGCCCTCGCGGGGTCCGGGGCAGGGCCCCGGCGCTTAAATTCCCCCGCCCGATTACCCTGAGGTCATGCCGCGAGGCGCTGGCGGGCGGCGGCTTTCACGAAGCGCGCGCCTTGCTCGGCGATCATGATGGTCGGCGCGTTGGTATTGGTGGAGGTCACGGCGGGCATCACGGAGGCGTCGATCACGCGCAGCCCCTCCAGCCCGTGCACGCGCAACTGGCTATCGACCACGGCCATCGCGTGTTGGCCCATCATGCAGGTGCAGCTCGCGTGGTAGCAGGTGCCGCCGTAGCGGCGGGCGTAGTCGAGCAATTCGTCGTCGGTCTGGATATCCCGGCCGGGCAGGCTCTCGTCTTTCACGTAACGTTTTAGCGCGGGCGCGTCGAACATGCGGCGGGCGTAACGAAGGCCGCCCAGCAGCGCGCGGCGGTCCGATTCGTCGGACAGATAGCGCGGGTTGATGGCGGGCATGTCGTTGGGGTTGGCGGACCGCGCCTCGACATAGCCGCGCGATTGCGGCCGCATTTGCCAGGCGCCGGCGCTGAGGCCGGGGGTTTCCTCCAGTTCGCCGATCTGTCCGTCCTTGAAGCTGCCGGGGGCGAAGGTGATTTGCATGTCCGGGGAGGCGGAGGTTTCCAGCACTTTCACCGAGGCGGCGACCAGCGAGGGGCTGTAGCTGAGCATGCCCTTGCCGGTGAACATCCATTTCGCGATTTCGAGCGCGAGGGGAATGCCACGGGATTTTTCGTTGGCGGTTGCCATGCCCTCGACGGGGTAGGAGACGCGGGCCTGGAAGTGATCCTGCATGTTGCGGCCGACGCCTTTCAACTCGTGCACGAGCGGAATGCCCAGGCCCGCGAGATGATCCGGGTCGCCGACGCCGGAGAGTTGCAGGATGTGCGGCGATCCGATCGCGCCGCCGGAAATGATGACTTCCCGGCGCGCGGAGATCGTTTCGATTGGGCCGCCGGCGCGGGAGACGGCGACGCCGGTCGCGCGTTTGCCTTCGAAAACGACTTTCTGGACCTGTGCTTTGGTCATGAGTTGGAGGTTGGGGCGTTTCAGCGCGGGATGGAGGTAGGTCCGGGCGGCGCTGGCTCTGCGGTGTCCGCCGCGGGTTTGCTGGCACCAGCCGATGGCTTCGCCGTCGCCGGGTTTCAGGTCGTTGACGTCTTCGCGGTATGGCAGGCCGATCTGGGCGGCGGCCTCGATGACGGTCTGGCAGATGGGGGAGCGGTCCATTTTGGAGGTGAACAGGGGACCGCCTTTGCCGCGGACTTCGGTGGCCTCGCCTTCCCAGTTTTCCGCCGCCTTGAAAAAAGGAAGACAATCGTCCCAGGACCAGCCGCGGTTGCCGAGTTGCGCCCAGTGATCGTAGTCCTCCGGTTGTCCGCGGATATAGACGAGACCGTTGATGGAGGAGGACCCGCCGATCACCTTGCCGCGGGTATAAACAATGGCGCGTCCATTGGTGCCGGGATCGGGTTCCGAGCGGTATTTCCACGTCAGCGTGTCATGGTCGAGCATTTTGACGAAGCCGGCGGGGACGTGGATCAGCGGGTTGTAATCGCGGCCCCCGGCCTCGATCAGGATGACGTTGACGCTGGGGTCTTCCGTGAGGCGGTTGGCGAGAACGCAACCGGCGGAACCGGCGCCGGCGATGACGTAATCTGCTTCCATGATCGCTGTTCCCCTGGTCTTTGTTTCCCGCCGATTGGGTGGGCTGCGCGTGAGGGATGGTATCGCGAATTTGGGACCGGGCGGAAGTAGGGACTTCGACGGGTATCGGCGATGAGGTCTGGCATGAAAGCCATCCGCGACAACCACACGGTCCATCCGGGCGCCCGCGCGTGCCGAACGGACACGGGCGGGAGACATGGTTTCTCGAATGATGGCGGCACTGCGGTCGAAGCGGAGTATTTGGCGGATAACGCAGGCACCTGTGAAACGCGAAGGCCGGTTGGATCCTGGTCCAACCGGCGCTTTCGCCCGTCAGTCGCGTGTCGCCATGCGGTGTTCGCCTATCGCGTCGCCTCCGCCGCCGCCGCCGAGGCCTCAACGCTTGTGGCATCCCGGTTCCTGGGCTTCAACCGATCGTAATCGGAAAGATTATTTTCGATGGTCATCCAAATTTGCCGCAATCTCAGAACGGCGAGATCGTCGACGATGACGTCGACCAACGATTTTATCTCCTCGATGCGCTCAGAATCGCCGTTGGGTGACCGCGCGGAGGACTCTAGAGGCAGCAGTATATCAGCGACACGTAACTGTAAATTTTGGGATGGACGAGGTTCTCGCGACATGAAAAGCCGCTCCAGTGTCAATCAGCGTTGAATAGTTTCCAGGTCACAGCGCCCAAAAGTTTCCAGTTGGTCAGCCCGATTTCGTTTGTTTTTTGCGCTGCTTGAAGCGGAAGGAATCGTTCCCGGTTTCCAGGATGTCGCAGTGGTGGGTAATGCGGTCGA
>CANJJS010000117.1 GCA_947474705.1 Acetobacteraceae bacterium
CACCGATCAGATCGCGGCGCTGACGTCCACGCAGATCGCGGCGATGACCACGGCGCAGATCAAGGCCTTGACCACGGCGCAGGTCGCGGCGTTGACCACCGCGCAGGTCGCGGCGCTGACGACGGCGGATATCGCGGTGCTCGGATCGGGCCAACTGGCGGCGATGACGACAACCGACATGGCCGCGCTGACCAGCACGCAGACCCCGAATTTTACCACCGCGGCGATAAGCGGCCTGACCTCGGCGCAGGTTGGGGCGATGGGGACCGCGGCCTTCGGGGCGCTGACCTCGACGGAACTGGCGGCGTTGAAGCCGGCGGCTTTGGCCGGTCTGACGACGGCGGAGGTCGCGGGATTGTCCACCGCGCAACTGGTGGCTTTGACGACGGCACAGGTTGTGGCGCTTAGCACCGATCAGATCGCCGCGCTGACCTCGACGCAGGTGGCGGCGATGACCACGGCGCAGATCGCGGCGATGACCACCGCGCAGGTCGCGGCGTTGACCACTGCTGAGATCGCGGTGCTCGGTTTGGCACAGGTCGCGGCGTTGACGACGACGGAGCTGGCGGCGCTGACCAGCACCCAGACCCCGGCCTTCGGCACGGCGGGTATCGCCGGGTTGAATTCGGCCGCGGTCGCGGCGCTGGGTTCGGCCGCCGTGGGCGCGTTTACCTCCACCCAACTCGCGGCTTTCACGGTCAGTGCCTTGACGGGGTTGACCACCGGAGAAGTCGCGGCGTTGACCACCGCGCAGTTGGCGGCGCTGGGCTCGGCGCAGGTCGCGGCGCTCAGCACCGATCAGATCGCGGCGCTGACCTCAACCCAGGTCGCGGCGATGACGACGGGTCAGATCAAGGCACTGACGACCGCGCAGGTCGCGGCGCTGACGACCGCGCAGGTCGCCGCGCTGACGACGGCGGAGATCGCGGTCATTGGGTCCGCGCAGATGGCGGCGATGACGACGACGGATGTCGGCGCGCTGACCAGCACGCAGACGCCGGCCTTCTCCACGGCGGCCATCGGCGGTCTGACCTCGGCGCAGGTCGCCGCGCTGGGCACGGCGGCGATGGGGGCGCTGACCTCGACGGAACTGGCGGCGTTGAAGCCGGCGGCTTTGGCGGGTCTGACGACAGCGGAGGTCGCGGGTTTGACCACGGCGCAATTGGCCGCGCTGACCACGGCGCAGGTGGTGGCGCTCAGCACCGACCAGATCGCCGCGTTGACCTCGACGCAGGTGGCGGCGATGACCACCGCGCAGATCAAGGCGCTGACGACGGCGCAGATCGCGGCGATGACCACCGCGCAGGTCGCCGCGCTGACCACCGCCGATATCGCGGTGCTCGGCCTGTCGCAGGTCGCGGCCTTGACGACGACGGAGCTGGCGGCGCTGACCAGCACGCAGACCCCGGCCTTCGGCACGGCGGGTATCGCCGGGTTGAATTCGGCCGCGGTCGCGGCGCTGGGTTCGGCCGCGGTGGGCGCGTTCACCTCCACGCAGCTCGCCGCTTTCACGGTCAGCGCGCTGAGCGGCCTGACCACGGGGGAGGTCGCGGCGTTGACCACCGGTCAGTTGGTGGCATTGTCCTCGGCGCAGGTCGCGGCGCTGACCACGGACCAGATCGCGGCGCTGACATCGACGCAGGTCGCCGCGATGACCTCGACGCAGATCAAGGCCCTGACCACCGCGCAGATTGGCGCGCTGACCACCGGGCAGACGGCGGCGCTGACGACGGCGGAAGTGTCGGTGTTGAGTTCCTCCCAGGTGGGGGCGCTGACGACGACGGACATCGCGGCTTTAACCAGCACGCAGACGCCGGCGCTCAGCACCGCGGGGATCGGCGGCCTGACCTCGGCGCAGATCGCGTCGCTGGGAACGGCGGCGATGGGGGCGCTGACCTCGACGCAAATCGCGGCCCTGAAACCGGCGGCGCTGGCGGGTTTGACGACGGCGGAGGTCGCGGGCCTGTCCACGGCGCAACTCGTGTCCTTGACCACGGCGCAGGTCGTGGCGCTCAGCACCGATCAGGTGGCGGCGCTGACATCGACGCAGGTCGCGGCGATGACCACGGCGCAGGTCAAGGCGCTGACCACGGCGCAGGTGGCGGTGCTGACCACGGCGCAGGTGGCGGCGCTGACGACGGGCGACGTGGCGGTGCTGAGTTCGGCGCAGGTCGCGGCTTTGACCACCACGGCCGTGGGGGCTTTGACCACAACCCAGGCGCCGGCCCTGACCACGGCGGCGGTGGCGGCCTTCAACTCGGCGCAGTTCGCGGCTTTGTCCTCGGCCGACGTGCTGGCCTTCACCACGGCCCAGATCGCGGCGATTTCCACCGGGGCCATCGCGGCTTTGACCACGGCGGAGACGGCGGCCTTGTCGACGGCGGATGTGGCCGCCTTTACCACGGCACAGGTCGCGGCGATCGGGACGGCGGACATCGCGGCGTTCACGACAACGCAGATGCCGGCCTTCACGACGGCGGGCATCGCGGCGCTGACGACCGCGCAGATCGTGGCGCTGACCACCACGCAACTGGGCGCGCTGACCTCCGGTCAGATCGCCGCCTTCACCTCGACCCAGTTGGGCGCGATGTCGGGGGGGCAATTCTCGGCGCTGTAAAACGAAACCGGCACCGCCACGATCTGGCGGTGCCGGGGACATCGAAACGCTCCCCGGTGCGCGTGCACCGGGGAGCGTCGAGACATCAGACCCGTTCGATCAGCGCCGCGATGCCTTGGCCGACGCCAATGCACATCGTCGCGATCGCGCGTTTCTTACCGTAGGCTTCCATCGCGTGCACGGCCGTCAGCGCCAGGCGCGCGCCGGACATGCCCAGGGGATGGCCGAGAGCGATGGCGCCGCCGTGCATGTTGACGTGCGCGGCGTCGTCGGGAAGGCCGAGCTGGCGCAGCACCGCGATGCCCTGGGAGGCGAAGGCCTCGTTCAGTTCGATCACGTCGATCTCGTCGATCGTCATGCCCAGACGCGCCAGCAGTTTTTGGACCGCGGGGGCGGGCCCGATGCCCATGATCCGCGGCTCGACGCCCGCGGTCTGCATCGCGACGACGCGTGCCCGCGGCGTCAGGCCGTGCCGCTTCACACCGGCTTCCGAGGCCAGGATCAGCGCCGCGGCGCCGTCGTTAACGCCGGAGGCATTGCCCGCCGTCACCGTGCCGGGATCGCGGAACGGCGTCTTCAGCTTCGCCAGCATTTCCAACGTGGTGTCGCCACGGGGGTGTTCGTCGGTGTCGACGACCGTGTCGCCCTTCCGCCCCTTGATTGTGACCGGGGTGATTTCCTGAGCGAAGAATCCTTTATCCTGCGCCGCCTTGGCCCGCTGCTGACTGCGGAACGCGAAGGCATCCTGGTCGTTTCGAGAAATCTGGAAGGCTTCGGCGACGTTCTCACCGGTTTCGGGCATCGAGTCGGTGCCGTAAACCTTCCGCATTTGCGAATTGACGAAGCGCCAGCCGATCGTCGTGTCGTAGATTTCGCTGCTGCGCGAAAATGCTTCCGTCGCCTTGCCCATGACGAAGGGCGCGCGGGTCATGCTCTCGACGCCGCCGGCCAGCATCAGATCGGCCTCGCCGGTCTTGATCGCGCGCGCGGCGGTGCCGACGGCGTCCAGACCCGAGCCGCAGAGCCGGTTCACGGTGCCGCCCGGCACGGACGTCGGCAGACCCGCGAGCAGCACGGCCATGCGGGCGACGTTGCGATTGTCCTCGCCGGCCTGATTGGCGCAGCCCATGATGCAATCGTCCAGCGCTTCCCAATCGACACCGGGATTGCGGGCCATCAGCGCGCGCAGAGGGATCGCGCCAAGATCGTCGGTGCGGACATCGCGCAGCGCGCCGCCGTAACGGCCGATGGGGGTGCGCGTGTAATCGCAGATATAGGCTTCGGCCATTGACGTTTTCTCCCGATTGACAACGCGGGCACCATATAACGCGGGATCGCCGGGGCCAAGATCGGGCGTGCAAATCGCCAATTGCGGGGCGCCCTCCCCTCGCCTTACGCTGCCACCGAACGGAAGGATCCGGAATGACCTTATTGGCGCGCCTCGCCATCGTCGGTGTGACTTTGCTCCTGGCGGCCTGCGGTTCCCCACTGGATGGTCCGGGCATGGCCGGACTGCGCTATCGCGCTGTCCTGGTGGCGGGGGATGCGAGCGTGCCCGCTTTCGACAACGCGGCCGGCGCCGTGCGCGCACGGCTGGCCAGGGCCCAAACGCCGGAAATCCGGCGGCTGACCGCCTCGCGCCGGGTCGCGGAGGAGTCGGGCGCCGGCATCGCGGGCCGCGACCAGGTACTGAACGCGATCGGCGGCCTCCGCCCATCGGCCGGCCAGGGATGCCTGGTGTTCGTGACCTCGCATGGCGGCTACCGGACCGGGTTATCGCTGATGCCCTCGCGCGATGTTCTGACCCCCGCGGCGCTGGACACCGCGCTCGAAGCCGGATGCGGGGAGGCCCCGACGGTCGCTATTCTGTCCGGCTGCTTCTCCGGCCATTTCGCGCGCGGCGCGATGGCGCGGCCGAATCGGATCGTGCTCACCGCCGCGCGCGACGACCGGCCGTCCTTCGGCTGTAGCGCCGAATACCAGTACACCTTCTACGACCGGTGCCTGCTGGAGGCGATGGATCGCGCGCCGACCTGGCGGGAGGCGCACACGCAGATCCGGACCTGCGTCGCGGCACGGGAACTCGCGATGAGATTCCGGCCGTCGGAGCCGCAGGCGTGGTTCGGCGAACGGGTCAGGGGGATGCCGGTGCCGCGCTGACCACGCGCCGCGCGAAATCCGCCGCGGCCGCCACGGCACCGAAATCGGTCAAATCGCTGTGCCCGCCATCGGGCGCGATCCACAGTTCCTTCGGCCCGGCCGCGGCGTCGAACAAAACCTTGCCCATGGCCGGCGGAATGATCGCATCGCGCGCGCCGTGCATGATCAGAACCGGCGCGCTCACCCGCGGCAACGCGGCCAGCGTGTCGAACCGGTCCAGCAACAGCCAGTTCACCGGAACAAAGGGGTAGCGCCGCCAGGCCATCGCCGCGATCGAGGTATAGGGTGCTTCCAGAAACAATGCCGCCGGTGGATCGGACACCGCGAGGCGCGTGGCGACGCCAGAGCCCAGCGACTCCCCCCAATAAAAAATCCGCTCGGGCGTCACCCCCATCGCCCGCAATGCCGCCAATCCGGCCTGGGCGTCCAAATGCAAACCGGCTTCCGTCGGACGTCCAGAATTCCCGCCGAACCCCCGGTATTCCGGCATGAACACCCCCCATCCCCGTGCCGCGAAGGGCGCGAAGCGGCAGACACGGTGCCCGAGGTGACCGGCGTTGCCATGCAGATACAGCACGACAAACCCGTCCGGTGCCGCCGGAGGCATATACCAGGCCAGCAACGACAAACCGTCCGCGGTCGCGATACGGGTTTCCGTCAGGCCCGCCACACCGGCGCGCGCCGCATCGGGCCGCTCGCGATCCGGCAAATAGAGAATGCGGCGCTGAAACAGGAACAAACCCGCCAACACGCATCCGTATAGTGTCGCCGCCACGGCGGCGGTCCACGCGAGCCACATCGCCTCTTCCCCCATCCCCGCGCCCATGGTCTGATCGCCGTTTCGAAGGAGAAACCGGCATGCTTCGGATCAGCAACCTGGACCACCTCGTCCTGCGGGTCAGCGACCTTCAGGCCACGATGCGGTTTTATATCAATGTGCTCGGGTGTTCGGTGGAGAAAATTCAGGAGGCGCTCGGCCTGTATCAGTTGCGGGCGGGCACGGCGCTGATCGACCTCGTGCCGATCGACGGCGAGCTGGGGCGGCGGGGCGGCGCGGCGCCCGGGAAAGAAGCGCGGAACCTGGACCATTTCTGCCTGCGGATCGAGCCGTTCGACGCGGAGGAAATCCTCGCGCATCTGAAACACCACGGGGTCGAAACCGGCCCGGTGGTCTCGCGCTACGGCGCCGAGGGTCAGGGCCCGTCGATTTACGCCGTCGACCCCGAAGGCAACACGGTCGAACTGAAAGGCCCGGCGTGGAAGCCCGACGAGGAACCGCCTCCGGCCTGAACCCTCATCAGGGCTGCGGCAGATCGACAGGCGGCGGTTTCGGCGGGTCCGTGGGGACGGTGTAGTCCGGCACGATCCGCGCCTGCGGTCCGGCGATGACCAGAACTTTCTGGCCGACCGGCAACGCGGTCTTGTCCTTTTGCGTAACGCTGAGAAGCTCGCCATTCGGTTTGCGGACGATGTATTCGAAGCCGTCGGCGTCGCTGACCGCGTGTTCCGCCGTCACGCCGATCAGTCCGCCCAACAGCGTGCCGCCGATCGCTCCAAAGGCGCTGGTGGCGCCGGCCCCCACCTGGGCCCCGGCCACCCCGCCCGCGGTCGCCCCCGTCACCCCGCCCACCGTCCCCTGGGCGCTGATCTTCACCGGCCGCACCCCGGCGATCACCCCCGGATCGACCTTGTTCGCCTGCTGCGCGGCGTTGGGCGAATACGTGTCCGGGGAATAGCTGGGGCCGCATCCGGCCAACGCCGCCGCGAGCAGAACCGTGGTGACGGCGATAAGGCGTATCAAGGCGGGGGCTCCATCGTCGCATGCAACGCGGACAGAGATTGGCGAAATCCGCCTCGCGTCAATACCCGGCCTCTGTTCCATTTCACCGGGCCGCGGTTACCATCGCCGAAACAAGGGAGGCGCGAGGATGGGCCGGTTTTGGAAAATCTCGCTGTTGGCGGCGGTCTGGGTTGGGATTTGGGCGTCACTGTCCGTGGCGCGGGAACCGAAACACGGCGGCGTATTGCGCGTGGCACACCGGGACAGCCCAGGGAGTCCGTCGATATTGGAGGAGTCGAGCGATTCGGTGACGGCGCCGTTCATGTCGATTTTCAATAATCTCGTGTTGTTCAAACAGGACGAGCCGCGCAACACCGCCGAACACATCGAACCCGAGCTGGCGTCGTCGTGGTCGTGGAGCGCGGACAAAACGGCGCTAACCTTCGTGCTCCGCCAGGGGGTGAAGTGGCACGATGGGAAACCGTTTACTTCGGCGGACGTGAAATGCACGTGGGATTATATTTTGGGGCGCTCGGCGACCGCGTTGCGGAACAATCCGCGGGGCGGATGGTACCATAATCTGAAGGAGGTGGTGCCGGAGGGGGATTTCCAGGTCAGGTTCCAATTGGGGCGGCCGCAGCCGGCGATGTTGTCGTTGCTGGCGGCGGGATACTCGGCGATTTACCCGTGCCATGTGCCGCTGGCGGAGATGCGGCGGCATCCGATTGGGACGGGTCCGTTCAAATTCGTGGAGTTCCGGACGAACGAATTCATAAAGCTGACCAAAAATACCGCCTATTGGCGGGAGAACCGGCCGTATCTGGAGGGGATCGAGTGGACGATCATTCCCAACCGCTCCACCTCCGTGCTGGCCTTCGTGACCGGCAAGGTCGATATGACATTTCCGAACGAGATGACTCCGGCGCTGATGAAGGACATCAAGTCGCAGGCACCGGAGTCCGTGTGCCGGTTGCAGGCGAATAATTGCGCGGTGAATGTCATCGTGAACCGGGAACGTCCGCCGTTCGACAATCCCGATATCAGGCGGGCTCTGGCACTGGCGCTGGACCGGCAGTCCTTCATCGACATTTTGACGGAGGGTCACGGTCTGGTGGGCGGGGCGATGCAGCCGGCGCCGGAGGGAAGCTGGGGGATGCCGCGGGAAATGCAGGCCTCGTTGCCGGGTTATTCCGGGACGGTCGAGGCGAACCGCGCGGAGGCGCGGAAGTTGATGGAGAAGCACGGGTATGGGCCCGACAACCGGCTGAAACTGACGGTGAACGCGCGCAACGTGCCGACGCATCGCGATCCCGGCGTGCTGCTGACGGAGACACTTCGGAATATCTATATCGACGCGGAGCTGGTGCCGATCGACACGGCGGCGTGGTTTCCGAAGATCACGCGAAAGGATTACACGATCGGGCCGAACATCACCTGCGGCGCCGTGGACGATCCCGATCAGAATTTTTACGAGAATTACGGCTGTGGCTCCGCGCGGAATTTCACGCAGTATTGCAACAAGGAGTTGCAGCCTCTGTTCAACCGGCAATCGATGGAAACGGATGTCGAAGCCCGCAAGAAACTGGTCTGGGAGATCGATCGCCGGTTGCAGGAGGACCTCGCAAGGCCGATCCTGTATCACAACAAGGTCGCGACCTGCTGGAAACCGGCGGTGCATGGGATCGTGCCGATGGTGAACAGTGTTTACAATTTCCCGCGTTTCGAAAATGTCTGGATGGAGCCGCACTGATGGATCTGCGATTGAAGGGTAAATCCGTTCTGATCACTGGCGCGAGCCGGGGGATTGGGCTGGCGGCGGCCAAGGCGTTCGCGGCGGAAGGCGCGCGTGTCATGCTGACGGCGCGTTCCCTGGACACGTTGGCTGAGGCGCGGGCGGCGATCGCCGGGGCGGTGGTTCATGCGGCGGATATCGTGACTCCCGAGGGCGCGGCGGCGGCGGTCGAGGCAACCGTGGCGGCGTTCGGCGGGATCGATGTACTCGTGAACAATGTCGGCGGCGGTGGGGGTGGACCGAGGATCGCGGACAGTACCGACGAGGATTGGCGGAAGGTTTTGGACGTCAATTTGTTGCAGACGGTGCGGATGATGCGGCTGGCGCTGCCGGCGATGAAAGGACGGGAGGGCGCGGCGGTGGTGAACGTGGCCTCGATTTCCGGCTGGGTGCCGCAGTTGGCGATGTCGGGCCAGTATGGGGCGGCGAAGGCGGCGTTGATTTTCGATACGGAACGGTGGGCGTTGGAGTTCGTGCCTTACGGGATCAGGGTGAACACGGTTTCGCCGGGCTCGATTCTGGTGCCGGGGAATGGGTGGGACCGGTACCGGATGGCACAGCCCGCATATTACGAGGATTACGTGAAGCACGGGTTTCCGATGGGGCGGTTGGGGACGGCGGAGGAGGTCGCGGACGCGATTGTTTTCGTGGCCTCGCCGCGGGCGCATTGGATCAATGGGCGGAATGTTCCGGTGGATGGGTTGGAGCAGCCTTACCCGCCGTTGGATCGGCGGGCGTTTGGGTGAGGCGGCGCGTCACACCCGCCGGACGTTCCAGGGATAGACGCCCGTCGCCTCGATCTGTCCCGCGAGCGATTTGCTGAAGGCGGCGCGTACCTGGAACTGTCCGAGCGGCACGAAGGGCACCACCTGAAACGCATGCGTTTGGAGACGATCGGCGATGGCGGCGCGTTCGGTGTCGTTCGGGGCGAGGAGCCAGTCTTCGGTCAGTTGCTCGATCAGATCGTCCTTGAACCAGCCGGCCCATCCTTTATCTCCCATGCCGCGCAGGAAGAACTGTGCGATCGGGTTGCCGATGGCGGAGGTGGTGCCCCAGGTATGGATGATCGACCAGCCGCCTTTTTCGACGGATTCGCGATTGTTGCGCCGCTGGGTCGCGGTGCCCCAGTCGGTTTGGACGATTTCGACGTTCATCCCGAGCTTTCGCAGCAGGTCGTAGGTGACGTCGCCCAGAGGACCGATGGTGGGGAAGTCGGAGGGGCTGACGATAACGACTTTTTCGTTGTTGTAGCCGGCGTCTTTCAGCGCGGCGCGCGCTTTGTTCAGATCGCCTTGCATCTGGGCGGCGCCGAGTTCGCGTCCGTCCGGAGTGCCGCAGGGCAGCACCGCTTTGCATATCCGGTACGACGCGGGATCGGCGGCGGTGACGGCGGACATGTGGTCGGTCTGGTCCACCGCCATCATCACGGCCCGGCGAATCGCGACATTATTGAACGGCGGCTGGATGTGGTTGAAGCGTAGGATGCCGTTGTAACCGGTGGCGTTGGCGTAGCCGACGCGGATGTTGGCGTTGGCTTTCAACAGCGGAACGAGGTCGGGCTGGACCTGTTCGTACCAATCGACCTCGCCCGATTGCAACGCGGCGGCGGCGGTGGCGGCGTCGGGGATGATATGCCACTCGACCCGGTCGAAATGCGCGACTTTTCCGCCGGAGGTCCAATCGGCGGCCTCCTTGCGCGGGAGATAATCTGGGTTGCGGGTGTAGACGGCGCGGGAGCCGGCGACGAACTCGTCTTTGGCGAATTTGAAGGGGCCGGAGCCGATGGTTTCCGTCACCTGTTTGAACGGATCGGTTTTGGCGATGTGTTCGGGCATGATGAAGGGCACGGTGGCGCCGACTTTCGCCATCAGCGGAATCAGCATGGGCAACGGGCGTTTCAGGGAGATTCGGATGGTTTTGTCGTCCTTGACGCCCCAGGACTCGATGAATTTCGCGGCCATTTGGCCCAGCGCCTCGCGCGCGGACCAGCGTTGGAGGCTTTGGGCGCAGTCGCGGGCGAGGACGGGTTCGCCGTTGTGGAATTTCAAACCCTCGCGCAGGCCGATCAGGCAGGTGCGGCCATTGTCCTCGATCGTGTAGCCCTCGGCCATTTGCGGCTGGGTTTCTTGCTTCGCGTTGGTGGCGAAGAGCGTGTCGTAGATCGCCCAACCGTGGTTGGTGGTGATGAGCGCGGTGGTGAAATGGGGATCCAACAATGTCAGGTTGGCGTGCGGAACGACCCGCAGGGTTTTGGCGCGCGTGTTTTGCGCGATGGCCGGTGCCGGAAGCGCCGCGACGGATGCGGCGGTGCGTAGAAAATCGCGTCTGTTCATGGCCGTTCTCCGGTTCGCGTCCGGGCGTGTTTCGCCCTCCCCTTCTGGCAGCATGACAGGCTGGTTGGAATCGTCCAGCCTTGGGGTGGCACAGGCGAATGGCGGACCTTGTGCCATCCGGAGGCTTCAGCCGGGTTGGCCATGGCGTTTCTCCCTGCCGCGCGCGTGATGCGGCTGGTTCGGCGATCGGCGCGTCGCGCATGAGATTCGAGGCGGACTCGGAGACATCTAACCCGCGGCCGCGCCGGAAGATAATCCCTTCATTCCAGCGATTGCCCGGCCTGTGGCATCAGGCCAGTATTTCCAGCGCCGCCCGCGACAAAGCCTGAACGCCGAACCCGATGCAGCGCTCATCCGGCTGATAGGCGGAGTTGTGCAAGGCATCGCGGCGGCCGGGCTGCGACGACCCGACCCAGAGCTGGAACCCCGGCACCAGGTCCGCCATCAGCGCGAAGTCCTCGCCCCCCATCTGCGGCTGGCGCTGGGTGATGGCGTCGTCGCCGAACTGCGCCCGCACCGCCGCGACCGTGGGGTCCAGCATCTTGTCGTCGTTCACCAAAGCCGGCACGCCACGGCGATACACGACCTCGCACTTCGTCCGCATGGACGCGTCGAGGCCCGCGCAGAGCCGTTCGATGGCCGACTGCGCGATGTCCCGGGCGCGCTTGTGCAGGGTGCGGACGGTGCCTTTCACCACGCAACTGTCGGGCACGATGTTATGCGTTGTGCCGCCCGCGAGCATGCCCACGGTGACCACGGCCGGATGCATCGGATCGACCTCTCGCGACACGACCGTCTGCAACTGCGTGACCAGGTGTGCCGCCGCGACGATCGGATCGACCACGGTGTGCGGATAGGCGGCGTGGCCGGATTTGCCGCGTACCACGATCTCGAACCGGTCGGAGGCCGCCAGCACGGGCCCGCGCACGAAGCCGAACGTGCCCGCGGCCATGCCGGGCTGGTTGTGGAACCCCAGCGCGAGGTCGATCTTCGGATTGTCCATGACCCCGTCGGCGATCATCGCCGCCATGCCGCCGATTCCCTCCTCGGCCGGCTGGAACACCAGCTTCACGGTGCCCGCCAGAGACGGTGCCAGGCGTTTCAGGACCGTGGCGACACCCAGAAGCGTCGTGGTGTGAATGTCGTGGCCGCAGGCGTGCATTTTGCCTTCGACGGTGGAAGCGAAGGGGAGCCCCGTCTTTTCCAGGATCGGGAGGGCATCCATATCCGCGCGAATCGCCAGCACCGGTCCGGGCCGCCCGCCCTCGATCAGACCGACGACGCCGGTTTTGCCGATTCCGCGCGTATGGGGAATGCCGAGTTGTTCCAGTTCCCGCGCGACGACGCCGGAGGTGCGCACTTCCTCGAACCCCAGTTCCGGATGGGCGTGGATGTCGCGGCGGATTTCGATCAGGCCGGGTTCGATGTCGGCGACGATGCGGCGAATGGCCTCGGCGGGATCGTTGGGCAGCGGCGTGGACATATGCGCGGACTCTCCTGGTTTTCCCGGCATCCTGGCCATGGGCGGCGATCCGGACAAGCCCGGTTTCGCGTTTCGGCCGATCGGGGTTAGCCTTGGCGCAACCACGAACGGAGGACGCCATGGCCGTCGAAGTCAGACCATTCGCCGCATCGCTCGGCGCCGAGATCGCCGGGATCGATCTGAGCCAGCCCGTTGGCGCGGCTGACCGGGCGGCGCTGACGCGTGCTTTGGGCGATCATCTCGCGCTGGTGTTCCGGGACCAGGCGCTGACCCCCGAACAATATCTGTCCGCCGCCGAGGTATTCGGCCCGCCGATGCGGCAGCATTATTCTCAGCACAATATGGAAGATTTTCCGAATATCGGCCTGGTCTGGCATCGCAACGGCCAGAAGCCCGCCGAGGCCTGGCACACCGACCACACCAACCGGGAAAAGCCGCCCGCCGCGACCATTCTTTACGGCGTCGAGATTCCGTCCGAGGGCGGCGGCACCTCCGTCGCCAACATGCGCGCCGCCTATCTGGCGCTGCCCGAGGCGGAACGGACCAAATTGCGCGGCCTGCGCACCGTCAATACGCTCGACGACACCCACGACGACACGCGGCCCGAGGATGTGGAAAAGTTCGGTGTTCCGATCGTTCATCCGATGGTGCGCACGCACCCGGTGCACGGGTCCGACGCGGTCTACTTCCACATCACCAAAACGAAACATATCGAGGGCATGACCCCCGCCGACAGCCGCGCCTACCTGCAAGACCTGCTGGACCGTATAATCGAGCCGGGTATCGCCTATACGCACCAATGGCGCAAAGGCGACGTCCTGGTCATCGACGACCGCGCCACGCTGCACCGCGCGCACGGCGACTACGACCGGAGCGAAAGCCGCGTGTTGTGGCGCATCATCGTCGAAGGCGACCGTCCCATCCTGGTTCAATAGATTTCACTGGAGTTCCCACATGCCCAAAGGACTGCTTCTCGTCGCGTTCGATTATACGAAAGCCCAGGCGGACGAGTTTCACGATTGGTACGACCTGGAACATATTCCGGAACGCCAGCGCGTTCCCGGCTTCGGCACCTGCGAGCGCTGGATTTCCGTCGCCAATCCCAAACACGCGGTCGCCAGCTACGAGCTCGACAGTCTGGATGTGCTTCAGTCCGATGCCTACAAGGCCATCGCGTACGAAAATCTTTCGATCTGGTCGAAGCGGGTGGGCAAAATCGCCCAACGGCTAATGCGCCACGACGGCACTCAGATCCTGCCCGGCGACGCGGTCGCGCCCGCGGGGTGCGGCGGACTGCTGGTCAACGCGATGAACATCGATCCCGCCTACGAGGACGAGTTCAACGATTGGTACAACACCGAACACATCCCCGCGTTGTCCAAGGTCCCCGGCGCCATCCGCGCCCGCCGCTTCAAGGACGCCACGGGATCGCACCGCTACGTCGCGCTCTACCACCTCGAATCGCCCGAGGTCACCATGACCGACGCGTGGAAACACGGCGCCGATACCCCCTGGACACGCCGCCTGCGGCCGCATTTTCGCGACCACCTGCGTATCCTGACACGGCGATACGTTCGGGAGGCGTAAGTACCGGGGCGCTGCCCCGGACCCCGCGAGGGCTCCGCCCTTCGAACCCGCCAAGGGCTCGCCCTTGGAACCCCGGGATTGGTGCCCTGTGGGTGGGGTGGTGCCGTGACCGGTTCCGGTCACGGCACC
>CANJJS010000118.1 GCA_947474705.1 Acetobacteraceae bacterium
GGTGACTTTCACCGAGCCGATGGCGGAGACCCGGCCCACATCGTTACGGCCAAGGTCGAGGAGCATCAGGTGCTCGGCGCGTTCCTTGGGGTCGGCGAGGAGTTCTTTTTCCAGGGCCAGGTCTTCTTCCCGGGTGGCGCCGCGGCGGCGGGTGCCGGCCAGGGGGCGGATGGTGACGGTGTCGTCGCGCAGCCGGACCAGGACTTCGGGGGAGGAGCCGACCACGGAGAAGCCGCCGAAATCGAGGTAGAACAGGAAGGGCGCGGGGTTGATGCGGCGCAACGCACGGTAGAGCGAGAAGGGGGGCAGCGCGAAGGGGACGGCGAAGCGTTGGCTGATGACGATCTGAAACGCGTCCCCCGCGGCGATGTAGTCCTTGCAGCGCAGGGTCGCGGCGATGAAGTCGGATTTCGAGAAATTCGACGTGGGCGGCGGCGGGTCGGGCAGCATGACAGGCGGCGCCTGTTTCGGCAGCGGCCGGTCCAGCGCCGCTTCGGCCTCGTCGAGGCGGTTTTGGGCCAAAGCCCAGGCGGCGTCGGGGGAAAGGTCGGGGGAGGGGTAGACGGGGGCGACGAGGGTCAGTTCGTCGTTCACGTTGTCGAAGATGGCGAACAGAGAGGGGCGGGTCATCAGCCCTTCCGGCACGCCGATGTGGTCTTTGTTCTTTTCTGGCAGTTTTTCCATCTGCCGGACCATGTCGTAGCCGAGATAGCCGACCAGGCCGCCCGCCATGGGTGGCAGGCTGGCGGGAACGTCGAGCTGGGTTTCGGCGATCAGGGCGCGCAGTGAGTCGAGTGGCGCGCGCGTTTCCGGCACGAAGGCGTGTGGCGCGGAGAGGGCGGCGCGATTGATGGCGGCCTTGCCGTCCTGGCAGCGCCAGATCAGGTCCGGTTCCATGCCGATCACGGAGTAGCGGCCGCGGGTTGTCCCGCCTTCGACGCTTTCCAGCAGGAAGGCGTTGGGCCGGCCGTGCGCGAGTTTCAGGTAGGCCGCGACGGGGGTTTCCAGATCCGCGACGCCCAGACGCCACACGAGGCTTCCGCGTCCGGCGTCGTAGGCGGAACGGAACGCGGTGAAGCCGGGGGGGACTGAGACGTTCATGGACGGTATCCGGGGCTCACGGTTGCACGACCTGGTCGAAGTTGGTCTGGTTGATCCGGGGGTTGGACCGCAGGCGGACGGCCTCGGACAATGTGGTGGCGAGGTCGTTGGCGATCGAACGCGACACCGCCGCGCGCAGTTGCTGGTATCCGGCGGGGTCGGCGGCCGGGTCGGGGACGACGATTTCCACGGGCATGGCGACGACGAAGCCCTCGGGCGTTTCCACCATGGTCGGTTCGGTTTGTTTCAGGCCGAACAGCACGCGATGGACTTCCAGCGGCAGGCCGGGATCGGGGGTGGAGCGGGCGACGACGGGCGACAGGCGCGGGGTGATCCCGGCGTCGCGGGCGGCGTCGGAGAAGGTTTTGCCGTCCTTGATCGCCTGGAGCATCGCCGCCGCCGCCTGTTCGGCGCCTTTCCGGCGTTGTTCGGCGCGCCAGTCGGCCGCGGCGGCGTCGCGCACGGCCTCGAAGGGTTTCATGCCGGCTGGGACGATGTCTTCGACGATTAACGCGTAATAGCCGGAGCCGCCGGTCGAGGGGGTCGCGACCTCGATCAGATGCGGCGGTTCGCCTTTGGGGCTGGCGAAGGCGGACGCCAGAACGGCGGCGCGGAGTTCGTTCTCGCCGGGGAGGGGCACGGGCGATCCGTCGGTGCCGTAGCCGTTTTTGTCGGTGGCGGCGGCGAACCAGCCCAGACCGAGAGTGCCGGGGAGGGTATCGAGCGCGGTGCCGTTCGCGAGGGCGCCGTCGGCCTTGTTGGCTTTGTCGTAGACCATTTCGAGCGCTTTTTCGATCGACACGCGCTCCCGGATTTTGTCCTTGACCTCTTCGAAGGGTGTGGTGCCTCCGGCGGTGGCCTTGCCGACGCGGACGACGAACCAGCCAAGGCGGCCCTTGATGGGTTCGGAGACCGTGCCGGGTTCCGCCGCGAAGACCGCCTTCGCCAGGTCCGGATCGGGGAATTGCTTTTCGGTGGCGTCGTCCTGGGAGATCGCGACGGCGCCCGCGGTTTTCGCCGCCGCTTCCATCGCGGCCCAGTCGGCGCCGCCACGCCAGGTCTCCGCCAGCGCCTTCGCCGCCCCTTCCTCTGGCGCCGAGATCACCTGGGCCGAACGACGAGCAATGGTCGAGTGGTCGGCCAGATGCGCTTCGTAATAAGCCCGCGCGTCGGCGTCGGAGATCGAAATTTCCGTCGCCATCAGCCGCGTGGACAGCAGCGCGGCCTTCACGGTGCGGTATTCGGGGGTCGCGTAGAGGTCCGGGTGGTTGTCGTAAAAGCGGTGGACCGTGGCCTCGTCGGGCGTTGGCGGTTCGGGGATGGCGGCGATCGGGAAGGTGGCGAGGTCGGCCGAGCGTTTTTCGAACTGCGCTTTGTAGATCGGGTTCGACTGCGCTTCCGGCACGCGTGTGGCGGCGGAGACGGCTTCCAGCAACTGGCGGCGGGAGATGTCGTCGCGCATGCCGGCCAGGAAGGCGGACTCGGTCAGGCCGTTGGCGCGCAGCAGGCTTTCGAAGCGCAAGCGGTCGAAGTTGCCGGAGGCGCCGCGGAAAACGGGCATCAGGCGGGTGGCTTCCGCGAGCACGGCGTCCGGCACGACGATGCGCAGATCGGTGAGTTCTTTCCGCATCGCGGCCTCGGCGATCAGGCGCTGCAAGGTCCGTTCGCCGACTTCGCGGCGCAGCGCGGCGGAGGCTTCCTGGCCGGCGGGGAGGTCGCGGGAGGCGGTGGCGAGGGCGCGGTGGAACTCGGTTTCGAGGGAGCTGACTTCGATCGAGGCGCCGGAGATGCGGGCAACCCAGGTGGAGGTGCCGACGACGCGGAGCATGTCGCCGACGCCCCAGAGGACGAACGAGCCCACCATCACAAGGAAGAAGGCGCGGACGTACCACGTCTCCAGATAACGGCGGAAAGAAGAAATCATACGGTGTGTCCCAGCGGTCCCGGCGGCTTCATATACGTGCGGCGTGCGGCGTTTGCCAGAGCCGGGAGGGGAAGCCGTTGGGGGCGAAGCGGTTGGCGCCGGTCTTTCTCGACATACGGTGCGGGCCTGACAACCTCGTGGCTCGGCCCCGTCCGGGCCACGGGAAGCGGCAGGGCACGGATGGCGAGGCGCCGCTCCCGATGGTCCGGCCCATGGGCGGACGGTGACGAGTCTTTTGCCACCGATCGATGCGCCAATCTTCGCGGATCGCCTGACGAACGCCTATCGCGCCGGTCCGGCGCCGATGGGCGCGGACGCCGCCGGTGAAGCGGCTGGCGGTGCGGCGGTTGGCATGGAAAGGGCGGGCGCGAAGGGGTCGGGCAACGGAAGGCCCGCCACCAGGCGGGCCGCCATCAGCGCGGCGGCGTAATTGTCCCGGCCTTCGTCGGCGAGGCGGGCGTGCGCCTCCAGCCGCCAGAGTCCGCCATCGCGATGGGACAGGCGCGCGGCGCTCAGGACCCGGGCGATGCCGGGCGGAAGTCCGCTCAGGTCCGGGGCGTCAAGCGCGGGGGCCGCGTCGATCATATCGAATTCCGCCTGGACCGTCGCGCCGGCCGCGTCGGCGACGCGGACCTCGTACGCGCCGGGCCGAGGCGCGATGGCGGTCGACACGACGCGCTCCTCGCCGATCTGAAACGACCAGGACGGCTGTCCGCCGGGCCCGGCCAGGAGCACCGTGAAGGGCGGTTTCCCGCCGGTCCAGGCCAGGTTGAACCGGCGCGGCGCGGCGACCATGCGCTGGCGGCCTGGGCCGCCGGTCAGCGGCAAGGCCAAAGGAGAGGCCGGAGGTGCCTTGGCGACGGGTGGCGTGGGAGGCGGAGCGGCCGCGGGGGCGGGCTGGCCGCGTTTTCGCGGCGGCGGCGGGGGGGTTTTCGGCGGCAATGGCGGTTGCAGGGCATCGTTCCACTGGCTCAAGGCCAGTCCGATCGGCTCCAGCCCCTTGGGCAGCGGGACGGCGCGCGACGCCCGCGCGGTCATCGCGGCCGGCGAGTTCGAGGCCATGACCAACCAGCGGCGCGGCCCGTCGCGCGGCATGATCTCGATCCGGCAATCGCCCTTGGCGACAATCTGGTCGCCCACCATCAGGTCGGTCCAAAATCGGGCGGGGATTTCCTTGCGTGCGCGGAGGATCGCGCACTCCGCCATGCGGCCGTCGATCGCGCTGACATACCCCGCGATCTGGGCCGGTTGCGCGCGGGCCGGCACGCAACCGAGGGCCCAGATCGTCAGCGCCATCGGCAGGCGGCCACTCATGCGAATCACGTCGTTCCTCCGGGGCGAATTTCGCACCGCGCGGCGCGGTCCGGTCAAGCGCCGCCCCTGGCGAAACCGCGCCGTTTGCTCCGCTGGAAACGGGGAGCAGGGATGTCCGCCCGCCCCTCGCGCCCGATGCTGCGCCGCGGTATGCGCGACGAGATCATGAGCATTGCCCCCCTCCCGGCGCGTCCGGACGCGGACCACAAGACCTTCCCCACCTGGCTGCCGCGCCTTTTGGGCTATTTCATCGCCGTCGGACCGGCGGCGACGGACATGTACCTGCCGGCGTTTCCGGCGGTGGAAGCCAGCTTCCGCACCGCGCCCGGCACCGCGCAACTGACGCTGGCGGCCTGGTTCGCGGGTCTCGCCGTGGGTCAGATCATGCAGGGGACGCTGTCCGACCGGTATGGGCGGCGCCGGCCGTTGGCGATCGGCTTCGCGGTGTTCGCGCTGGCGATGGCGGCGGGCGCCGTCGCGCCGACTTTATCCGCTTTGGCGGTGCTGCGGTTCGTGGCGGCGATCGGCGCCTCGGCGGGCATGGTGATCAGCCGGGCGGTGGTGCGCGACCTCGCCAGCGGCGATCGCGGGGCGATTTTGATGTCGCGGCTGGTGCTGGTGATGGGCGTGGCGCCGATCCTGGCGCCGAGCATCGGCGCGATCTTTTTGGAATTGGGCGACTGGCGCTATATTTTCTGGTTCCAGGCGGTGTACGGAGGGTCCTGCGCGTTCTTCGCGTGGCGATTTCTGCCGGAAACCCTGCCGGAGGACCGCCGCGTCAAGGTCGGCCTGGCGCGGGTGGTGACGCGTTACGGATCGATCCTGCGCGAACCGGTGTTCCGGACGCACGCGATCATGGGCGGAGCGTCGACGTTCTGCATGTTCGCCTATCTCGGCGGGTCGTCGCCGGTGTTCATTCAGGGTTTTGGGCTGTCGCCATCGGGGTTCGGGCTGATTTTCGGCCTGTGCTCCTGCGGGTTGATCGCGGGATCGCAGATCAACGCCCGGCTGTTACCGCGCTACGGGCTTTTCACGATGATTCGGGTCGTTTCCTGGGTGTCGCTGTGCGCGACGTTTGCGCTGGTGTTGCTGAGTTTCAGCGGGGTTCACGTGTTGTGGGCGATCGTGGCGCCCATTTTCGTGACGTTGAGCTGCCAGGGGTTTTCCAACGGCAACACCGCGGCGGGGGCGTTGCAGCGCCACGCGGCGAACGCGGGCTCGGCCGCCGCGTTGATGGGGGTGATGCAGTTCGCGCTGGGTGCCTCCAGCGGGTTGTTCGTCGGGCTGCTCACGGATGGGACGCCGCGGGGGATGGCGCTGTTGATGTTCTGCGGCGCCTTGTGCGCGGTGGCGGCGGACCGGTTCCGTCCCAGGACATAAGCGCGCGCGGGGGGTGAAACGCGGCGCGGACGGACCATATGCCAGAGGTCCGTCAGGAGCGTGCGATGAAAATCGGTGTGCCGAAAGAAATCAAAATTCAGGAATATCGCGTGGGCCTGACCCCCGCGGGCGCGCGGGAACTGACCCGTCACGGGCATCGGGTTATGATCGAGCATGGCGCGGGCCTTGGCATCGGTTACGGCGACGACGCCTACCGCGCGGCGGGGGCGGAGATCGCGGCGACACCCGCGGCGGTGTTCGAAGCCTCGGACATGATCGTCAAGGTCAAGGAGCCGCAACCGGCCGAGATCGCGATGCTGCGGCGCGGACAGATCCTGTTCACCTATCTGCATCTCGCCGCCGATAAGACGCAGACGGAAGGGTTGCTCCGCTCCGGCGCCACCTGCATCGCTTACGAAACCGTGACGGACCGGTATGGCGCGCTGCCGTTGCTGGCGCCGATGAGCGAGGTCGCCGGCCGCATGTCGATCCAGGTCGGCGCGCATTGTCTGGAGCGCGAACAGGGCGGCAGCGGCATTCTTTTGGGCGGCGTGCCCGGCGTCCCGCCCGTGAAGGTGGTCGTGCTGGGCGGCGGGGTGTCCGGCACCAACGCGGCGCGGATGGCGGCGGGGCTGGAGGCCTAGGTGATTATCGTCGACCGCTCCATCGCGCGGTTGAAGGAACTCGATCTGCAATTCGGCGCGCGCGCGACGACGCTGTTCGCGACGGAAGAAGCCATCGAGCGCGCGGTGATCGCGGCCGATCTGGTGATTGGCGCGGTGCTGGTGCCCGGCGCCGCGGCGCCGAAGCTGGTGACCCGAGAGATGGTCCGGCGCATGCGGCCGGGCTCGGTGCTGGTGGATATCGCGATCGATCAGGGCGGGTGTTTCGAGACCAGCCGGCCGACGACCCATGCCGCCCCGACCTATGTCGAGGAGGGCGCGGTGCATTACTGCGTGACGAACATGCCGGGCGCGGTGCCGCGGACATCGACGTATGCCCTGACCAACGCGACGTTGCCCTTCGTCATGGCGCTGGCGGACAAGGGGGCGATGGCGGCGCTACGTGACGACCCGCATCTGCGCGAGGGCCTGAACATTCACGCCGGGCAGGTGACCCACGCCGCGGTGGCGATGGCGTTGGGGATGCGTCATGTCTCCGCGAACGAGGTTCTTACCGGCGGTGCCTCCGGCGTCTGACCCGGCGGCACCAACCGCCCTGCCGGATCAGGATTCCGCTGTCTGGGCGGCGGAAGGACGATGCCCAGGCAGCACGCCGAACACATCGCGCCGGATCCGGGCCGCGACGCCGCCCCGGTGCGCGGTGTCCGTTCGGTGCAAATAGGCCCGGCCCGCGGCCGGCATATCCGCCCGCCCCAACCCCTGGGCGAGGCGGGCGGCGGCCAGGATGGCGCGCGGGGTTTCGGCGAAGCATCCGTTCCGGGCGCCCTTCAGGGCGTAGCCCAGAATGCGGGGGGCGAGTGCGGCCCAGGAGGCACCCCATTTGCGTTCGATGTAGATGCGGTTGCGGACGAAGTGGAACCAACGGGCGCCGGACCATGCGACGCGGCGTTCGGGGCTGACCTTGTGGCGGATCGCGATATCCCCGCGGTACTGGATCCGCCATCCCAGCGCGATCGCGCGCAGACAAAAATCGTACTCCTCCCAGCAAAAGAACAGGCTGGGGTCGTATCCGCCCGCCGCGTCCCAGGCCGTCCGCCGGATCGCGTGGCCGGCGCCGACGAAGGTGGCGGCGTCGAAGGTCTCGCTGGCGCGGGATAGCAATGCGGCCGGGTAGCCCCAGGAGGTCAGATCGTCGTCGCCCGTCGAATCGACGACGATCCGGCAGCCAACGGCCGCCAGATCCCGCTCCGCGGCCAGGGCCCGTGCCAGGCGGGCGACGGTCTCGGGCGAGTCGAACACCGCGTCGTTGTCCAGTGCGACGATCGTCCGCCCGTGTCCCAGACCCGCGGCCAGATCGCGCCCCCCCGCGACGCCCAGATTGCGCGAGGAGGCGAGGAGGGTCGCGTCCGGCCGATGGTCGACCGCCGCCGCCAGGCGGGCCAGCGCCTCGGGACGCGAGCCTTGATCGAGCACGGTCACGTGCCGCGAGACCCCGGTTTGCGCCAGCGCCGAGTGGATCGCCGCGACCGTTTCCTCGGCCCGGTCGAGCGCCAGGATCAGGATATCGGCGTCGTACTCGCCGATGGGCGGTCCGGCGGCGCCGGCGACGTGGCGGATCGCCATGGCTCAGCGCACCGGGACGGCCAGATAGGCCAGCCGCCGAAACTCTTTCCGCCCCCGCGCCAGCGCGTCCAGCACCAGGCCGCATCCCAGCGCCAGGAACGCCAGCAGCACGAGGCTCGCGGACAGGACGGCGGTGGGCAGGCGTTCCACCAGGCCCGTGTGCAGGAACGCGATCACCACCGGAAGGCCGAGCGCCAGGGCCGAGCTTAACAGGATCGCCATGACGAAAGAGAAGAAGCCCAGCGGGCGTTCCTGCTCGATCAACGTCACGATTTCGCGCAGGATGCGTAGCCCGTCGGCGATCGTGCGCAGCTTGGAAACCGAACCCTCGGGGCGATTGCGATAGGCCGCGGACATTTCCGCGATCGGCATGTGCAGCGTCAACGCGTGGATGGTGAACTCGGTTTCGGTTTCAAAGCCGCTGGCCAGGGCCGGAAAGGATTTGACGAAACGGCGGCTGAACACGCGGTATCCCGACAGTAGATCGGCGATGCCGCCGCCGAAAACGCGGCGCACCATCCCGCTCAGCACCGCGTTACCGAAGCGATGTCCGCGGCGGTAGGCGACGGCTTGCGGCATGACCCGGGCGGCGCTCACCATATCCAGCCGCGATTCGCGCAACAGCCGGACCATCGCGGGCGCGGCGGCGGAGTCGTAGGTGTCGTCGCCGTCGACCAGGACATAGATATCGGCGTCGATATCCGCGAACATGCGGCGCACGACATGACCTTTGCCTTGCAGGCGCTCCATCCGCACCTCCGCCCCGGCCGCGCGCGCCATCGCCGCGGTGCGATCGGTGGAGTTGTTGTCGTAGACGTAGATCTCCGCCGCCGGCAGCGCGGCGCGGAAATCCCCGACGACTTTGGCGATGGCGGCTTCCTCGTTGAAGCAGGGGATCAGAACGGCCACGGCGGGCGTGCCCCGCCGTTGCGCGGGGCCATCCGCCCGCCAGTCCGCTTTTTCCCGTGGCAGCGCCGCCCGCGCCGCCAGATGTTCCAACGCGACCGGCGACAACCGGAATATCGTTTCCGTCATGGATGTGACTCCGGTCAGTATGCGTTATGGGCGCGCAACACGGTCCCGGCCGTGCGCCCGATGATGGACAGGTCCAGCCGCGCCGACCAGGTGGCGATGTACTCGAGGTCGCACTCGACGCGGCGCAGCAATTTTTCCTCGGTGTCGGTTTCCCCGCGCCATCCGCGGACTTGCGCGAGGCCGGTCATGCCGGGTTTCACGCAGTGGCGCGCGGCGTAACGATGGGTCACGTCTTCGAACAACCGCCCGCCGGCGCGGGTGCCCGGCGCGTGCGGGCGCGGCCCGACGATGGACATGTCGCCCAACAGAACGTTCAAGAGTTGCGGGAGTTCGTCGAGCGAATGGCGGCGCATCCAGGCGCCGAGCCGGGTGACCCGGGGATCGCCGCGGGTGGCCTGGCGCAGCTCGCCGGGGACGTCGTTCCATTGCCGCATGGAACGAAATTTGTACATCGTGAACAGTGCCCCGTTCAGCCCGACCCGTTGCTGGCGGAACAACGCCGGGCCGCGGCTTTCCAGGCGAATGGCGGCCATCAGCAGCAGCGCGGGCAGCAGCGCCAGGAGCAGGCAGATCGACGCCACCGCGATGTCGAGCACGCGTTTGACCGCCCTCCCCCGCGCGTCGAGCCGCCAGGCCGGCGGCAGCGCGAGTCTGGGCCGCCATCCGGGTCCGGATCTGGGCCCGGATCTGGGCCGCCAAACCGGCGGCGCCTGGAACAGGTGTTCCACGCGGTTTGAAAACGCATTGAAAGTCCGGTCGCGCGTCGCGAAAGAGATGTCCGGCATGTGACCACCGCGGGTTCGGTTGAACGCGCGGCCATCTCAGTCCCAATTGGTAAGTTTTCCGTTAACGCGAAACGCCGTTGTACTTCGCCCGTCCGGTTTTCAGTGCCGGGGTCCGGATTCGGGGGAACACACAACGAACCGGGTAAGCAAAGCCGCGCCGGTCAGCGGAACACCATTTTCCGGGACAGGTTGAAGTTCAGCACCATGCCGGCAAGGGCGCCCGCGAAGACGGCGATGACGGGGTCCCGCGCCGCCGCGTCCACGAAGGTCACGAGCACCGTGTAAAGCCCCCGGTTGATCGCGAAACCGCCGAGATTGGCGGTGAGGAACCGGGCCCACTGGATATACCAGGGCGCGGTCCCTGCTTGCCCGCGAAATGTCCAGAGCCGGTTGAAAAACCACGTCCCGGTCGCCGCCGTGAAATAGGCCGCGAAGCCCGCGACGTACAATCCCACGAAATGCCGCAGCGCGTAGACCGTCGCGGTGTCGATGACGAAGCCGATCAGCCCCACCGCGCCGAACATGCCGAACTGCGCCAGCAGATGAATCCGCTGTTCCGTCGCCGCCGCGCGCAAGGGACCTGGCAGCCAGACAGTCATTCGCGTCAGCCACGCGGTCATCGGCGTTTCATCCGCGGCATCCCATCGTCCTTCTTCCGTTCGGCGGCGAACCGCGATTCCAGAGCCCTTGCCGACCGCCGCCGGAACCGTCTACACGCCGCGCCTGACCGAATACTCTGGGCCTTAACGCCCGCAAGGAGAGATCATGGCGACCGAGCGTACTTTTTCGATCATCAAACCGGACGCCACAAGGCGGAACCTGACCGGCAAGGTCAACGCGGTGCTGGAAGACGCTGGCCTGCGCATCGTCGCGCAGAAGCGTATGCACCTGACGACGGCGCAGGCGGAAGCCTTCTACGCCGTCCACGCGGCGCGGCCGTTTTACCGGGATCTCGTGACCTTCATGACCTCCGGCCCGGTCGTGGTCCAGGTCCTGGAAGGCGAGAACGCCGTGCAGCGCAACCGCGACATCATGGGCGCCACCAACCCCGCGCAGGCGGCCGAGGGCACAATTCGCAAACTGTTCGCGGAGAACATCGAGGCGAACTCCGTACACGGGTCCGACAGCGCCGAAAACGCGGCCACCGAGATCGCGTTCTTTTTCGCCGGCATCGAAATCGTAGGCTGAGTCCGTCATGCAGTGGGCGCTTTTGCTGAGCCGTGCGCTGATGGCCGCCATATTCATTTATGGCGGTTACGGCAAAGCGATGGCGCCCGCCGCGACCATGGCGACGATGACGAAATATTTCGGCGCGCAACTCAGCGGTCCCGCCTACGCCGTGACGCTGCTGGTCGAAATCGGCGTCGGAATCGCGTTTCTGATCGGGTGGAAAGCCCGCTGGACCGCGTTGACTCTCGCGATCTGGTGCGTCGCGACGGCGTTCGTCGCGCATTACCAGCCGGCGGATCGCATGCAGATGATTCACTTCATGAAGAACCTGTGCATGGCCGGCGGGTTCCTGCAGGTCATGGCGATGGGCGCGGGACGTTTCAGCGTCGACCGGCGGTAACCCGTTCCCCCCTTTTCGCGCCCATGTTAACAAAACGATCATGAAATCGCTTTCGCGCTCCGCACCGGTTCGCCGCGCCTTGGCGTTTCTGATTTCGGGCTATCTGCGCCTCGTCCTGCGCACCAATCGCTGGACCTTCGACGGCGCCGAGAACTTCGCGCCGCACCGGCGCGGCGCACCCGCCGTCTGCGCCTTTTGGCATGAGTTCCTGCCGCTGATGCCGGCCCTGCGCATGCTCGCTCGCCGCGCGCCCGATTATACCGCCGCGCCAATCCATACCCTGGTCAGCCAGCACCGGGACGGCCGCCTGATCGGCCAGATCGTCCGGTCCTTCGGGATCGAGCCGGTGCACGGATCATCCTCGCGCGGCGGCGCCGCGGGCCTCCGCCGCCTGCTCGACCTGCTGCGAGGGGGCGCGATGATCGGCATCACGCCCGACGGTCCGCGCGGGCCGCGACGACAGGCCGCGCCAGGCATGGCGCAACTGGCGGCCCTGGCGCAGGTGCCGATTCTGCCATGCGCCATTCGTACCTCCCGCCGGATCGCGCTGAACTCCTGGGATCGCATGGCCATACCGCTGCCCTTCGGCCGTGGCGTCGTGGTCTGCGGCCCCACCATTTCCGTCCCGCGCGAGGCCTGGCGCGACTCTCTGCCCCTTATCGCCGCCGCGATGAACGCCGCCGCCGACCGCGCCGACCGCCTGTGCGCCGACCCCGTGCTTTGACCTCCGCCGCCGGTCCGTTCTGGTGGGGCACGATGACGCTGGCCGCGCCCATGCTGCGCGTCATGCTGCGTATCCGCGCCGGAAAGGGCAAGGAAATCGCGGCCCGCATCGGCGAACGGCGCGGCGTCGATCCCAGCCGCCGCCCGCCCGGCCCGTTGATCTGGCTGCACGGCGCCAGTGTCGGCGAGGTCATGTCGCTGCTGCCCGTGCTGTCCGCGATGGCGGCCTTGTCCCCGGAAACCGGCGTGCTGCTCACCTCCGGCACCGTCGCCTCGGCGCGCCTGCTCGAACAAAGGCTGCCGCCCCTGGGCCTCTCCAACCACGTCCTCCACCGTTTCGTCCCCCTCGACGTCCCCTCCTGGGTTTGCCGATTCCTGGACCACTGGCGGCCCGACGCGGCCGGGTTCGTGGAAAGCGAATTGTGGCCAAACACCCTGACCGCGTGCCACGACCGCGGCATCCCGGCGATGCTGATCAATGCCAGGATGTCCGAACGGTCCTTCAAGGCGTGGTCGCGCCTGCCCTCCGCCGCCCGTTTCGTGTTGGGCCGCTTCGCCCATGTGTTCGCCCGCGGCCCGGAAGACGCCGCCCGCCTCCACGCGCTGGGCGCCCCGAACGTCGAGGTTCTGGGCGACCTGAAACTCGCCGCCCCCATGCTGCCCGCCGATCCGGACGAACTCGCCCGCCTGACGGCCCGGATCGGGGACCGGCCGGTCTTCCTGGCCGCCAGCACCCATCCCGGCGAGGAACCCCTGATCCGCGTCGCCCATGACGCGCTGGCCGCGCGCCATCCGGGCCTGCTGACCATCGTCGCGCCGCGCCATCCGGACCGGGGCGGCGAAATCGCCAAAGCCCTGAACGCACCCCGACGCCAGGCGGGAGAAGGCCCTCCCGACGGCGGCCTCTGGATCGCCGACACGCTGGGCGAGTTGGGGCTGTGGTACCGCCTGTGCCACGCCGCCTTCGTCGGCCGCAGCCTGATCGCGCCCGGCGGCGGGCAGAACCCGCTGGAACCGGCGCGTCTGGGGTGCGCCATCGCCGCCGGGCCGCACACAAGCAATTTCACCGACCACGTGTCCCTGCTGCGCGGTGCGGGCGCGATGGAAATCGTCGCGGATGTGCCGGAGTTGATCGCCTTCGCGAGCGGCATGCTCGCCGATCCCGCAGCCCGCACCCAGATGGGGCAGCGCGCCGCCGACGCGGTGCGCGCGTCCGGGACCGTCCCGGAGGACACAGCGCGGGCTTTGCTGACACTGAGCCAGGGATCGTAACGCCCGCGGCCTCGCGCGCGCCCTAAGTAATTTCCGATCCTGTTTCCCGAACACCGAACGAATACATTGCGCGCACCTCGCGGTCCGCGTGCGCATCGGAAGGGAACATGCAATCATGCTTTGGAACGCTTCGACGATCGCCGGATACGCCATCGCTTCTTCCGACGGCCAGGCCGGCACTGTGAACGATCTGATTTTCGAGGACAGCGACTGGACCATCCGCTGGCTCGGCGTGGGCACTGGCGGCTGGCTCTCCGCGGGGCGGGTTCTTGTGCCCGTTTCCGTGCTTGGCGCGCCCGATCCCGACACGAGCGTCGTGCCCATTCGCCTGACGATGACGCAAATCGAGCAAAGCCCGGAAATCGGCGCGGACGAGCCCGTGACGCGGGAGCTGGAAGCCAGGATTATTCAGTATTATCACAAAACGGCTGGCATTAACCCGATCGGCGCCCCGCCACCGAACGCCGGACTCCATCGGCTTTCGGCGATGATTGGCGACAC
>CANJJS010000119.1 GCA_947474705.1 Acetobacteraceae bacterium
AACGGTAATAAATGTCGAAACCCCGCTTGCCTGGCGCGCCGAGTGCGGTTAGAAACCCGCCTCCCGCGACGGTGGGGCGCATAGCTCAGCGGTAGAGCACTACCTTGACACGGTAGGGGTCACAGGTTCAATCCCTGTTGCGCCCACCATTTTTTCTCAGAATATCAATGAGTTGAGTCGGACAGAGCCGGGCAGGCCAGGACGGATCCGGTCAGATTTGGCCCGGTTTTGCCCATCGAATTGGGCACGGATTGGGCAGTCACGCGAGACGCCAGATCGCCTCGGCCATGCGATCCGCCGACGTGGTGGCGTAGCGCTGGACCATGCGCGGGCTGGCCCGACCGCCGATCTCCATCAGCGTCGGAAGATCGGTACCGGCCCAGACCATTCTTGTTGCCCAATCGTGGCGCCAGTCATGCACGCGAAAGCCTGTCACGCCCGCCGCCTTGCATGCGGTCGCGTGAACCTGTGCCAGCGGGTTGCCGCCTTGCTGCTGGTCGCCGCGGCCGCGCGTGTCGGCATAGGGCTGGCCTCTGGAACTCAGGAACACGCGGCCGATCTCCGGTCTGGCGGCGGTGGACCACATGCCGAACAGCATCGCATCGACCCGGGGGTGCATCGTGATCGTGCGGCCACGGCGCGCTTTTGTTTCGGTCGAGACCAGGTGGATTGTCCGGCGGTTGAAATCGACCCAGCGCCAATCGAGTTGGAGTGCCTCCTGGGTTCGGAGGCCCTGGTAGGCGAGCCGCAACACGGGGCAGGCGGCGTGCGGATTGTAGGACGCCAGGATTGCAAAACAGCGTGCAAACCTTTCCAGATTCCCGGGGTAAACGGCATCCAATGGTTTTCACCCTGGTCCGTGCGATCCTCCGGCGTTTACGCTGGAGAGTCTGGGGTGTTGAACATGGATACGATCGCCGAAATCCGCCGCCGTCATTTGGTCAGCCGGGAGAGCATCGGCTCGATCGCGCGCGACATGAAGTTATCCCGCCCCACGGTCCGCAAGCATTGCCGGACACAGCGCGAACCGGCCTATCGCCGGGCCAGGCAGCCCATGCCAAAGCTCGGCGCGTTCCAGGAGATCCTGGAAAAATGGTTGCGAACCGAGCGTCTGCTCCCGAAAGCTCAACGCCGCACCGCGCGCCGGCTGAGCGGAAGGGCGCGACGGCGCGGGGCTGACCGGACGTTTACGATCCGGAAGATCGCGGCGAAGCAGAAGATCAACGTGTCCTATGTCAGCCGGGTGCCGCGGCTGACGCTGCTGGAGCCGGAAATCGTGGAGGCCATTCTGGATGGACGGCAGGCGCCGGAGATGACGCTGCCGATGTTGATGGCGGCGTTTCCGGCGGAGTGGGACCATCAAAATCGTCTTATCCAGAACAACGCGGACCCTGCCGGAGCGCCGTCCTCGCCGAGGCCTCCGCGCCGCGGCGGTTCTCGCAATAAGCCCATCGATTCATCCAAGGAGATGCTCAATGTTCGATGAACTAACGCCTGGCGATCCGGTCGACCCGAATGAGCCATGCCTCGAGGATCTGCTTTCGCTACCGATGAGCGCGTCGCTCGCACGGTATTTCGAGTGCTTTTCTGGACTGCCCGTGCCACCGTCGCCACTCGAAATGGTTCCCGCTCCAATGCCGGACGGAGTTCCCCGGCATGTGAAAGACGAAGCCCGGACCTTGCTCCGTCATCTGGACGATCTTGCCCGGCCACTGACTCTCATGGAGTTCACGGCCGTGGTTAAAATCGCACTGCCCGGCCAGGTGGCGGAACGCGCCCCAGGGGATCCGGTCGCTCTCACCTGGGCGAGGGACGCTCACGAGACCGTCGCGCACATCGAACGTCAGGCGTTCAATAGTTACGTGGCCTGCGGCTCGGACCTCCCCAAAGGCCAACTTTTCCCGACCGCCGAGTCCATTTACGCGGCCGTCGTGCCATCCGCGGTGATGTTCCGTCTGACGATTGCGACGCTTCGCCGGATCGTAGAGGCGCCGGATATCAAATCCGGTGAGGCGTCCTGATACCGTCGCGAGTATCGGGGAAATCCCCGCGGCGGTGGAGTTCAACGAATCCCCCGGTCGGCCATGGGCCGCGGCTGAGCGTGCTGGCGCCGGAAACGACGCTGCCGGTGTTGATGGCGGCGTTTCCAGTGGAGTGGAGGGAGCAGCGGCTGATGATTTCCGGCGCCGGATAGTCATCTTCGCCTGGGCCCTTTGCCATCAGGATCTGCGGAACCGTGGTCTGACGGGACGAGAGACATCCGAAGCCGTCGGCCGCGATCCAGGGCGGAGTGTTGGGGTTGCCGGGAGAACCTACCGGACCCTTGAGAACTCGCCAGGCTACGGCCCCTGACGCGTGCCGTCAGCGAGACCCTCCAGCGCGGGCCGATCACGGATCACGATAGTGGTGTTGTCGGCGACGTCGATAGCGCCAACAGTCCGCAATTTCGTCATGTTCCGGCTGATGGTTTCGACCGTGAGACCAAGATAGTCGCCGATGTCGGCACGGGTCATCTTCAGTTCAAAGCGCATGGATGGATTCTGACAGGCGGAGCCAAGACGGCTTTGCGTCAACAGGAACGAAGCCACTCGCTCCCGCGCGGTCTTGCGGCCCAGAAGCAGCATCTGCTCTTGCGCGGCGACCAGTTCGCTGGATGCCACCTTCAGGAGACACTGCTCCATCAGCGGGAAATCATCGAGAATTTCCCGCAACCGCGCGCGTGAGAATCGGCAGTAGCGGACGGTGTCAATCGCTTCGGCGCTGAAGGAATAGGTATCCGAAACCGCGAGGCCGAGGAAATGCCCCACTCCAACAAAGCCCGTGATCTGACGCCGTCCGTCTGGAAGAAGCTTGTATAATTTGGCGATCCCGCTGGTGACATTGAAGAAGGCGCTGGCCGGATCGCCCTCGTTGATAAAGGTTGTTCCGGACTTCGCGATGCCACCGACGGAGGCGCTGGCCAGACGCGCCAGATCAGCGTCGGGAATGGCGTTGCAGATGCTTGCCTGCCGGGCATCGCAGGTCGCGCAGGGGTGCGCCGTTCCATACGGATCGATGACAATGGGGCGCGTGATCGCGACATTCATGAAATCCCTCCTTCCCGGATCGAACCCTTATTGTTCCGGCGGACCCGGACGATTTGCCGGTGGTCCACCAGAGCTGAAGATTGTGCCGCTTTGCGCCGCGACGCAACACGATCTCCAGGAGACCGGCGAAACTCGTACCGGCGCGACTTCCGGGAGGCAATACGCATGATCTTCAACAACTGTTCGCCGATCACAACCATGGTTTAATTTGACATCCATGAGGCCTGATTGACGGACGCCAGCCGGTTCGCGTTGCCCGCGCGGGCCGGTCGGCCTCGCGTACACGCGCGAGGTGTCTGGTGCGGGCGATCCACAGTTTTTCCGCTTGTACAGTCTGGGACACGACGAGCGATTTGGCGATGGGGGCCTCATGGGTGAGGCAGACCAAGTTCCAACTTTTCAAATGGGCCTGGTTAGCAGTCGATTGAAATTAAAGGAAAAATACCTTGTAGACTCAATCGGCCAAGTCAACAGGTCCGGAGAGAAACTGCCCGTCAGAGAGAAAATCCGGCGGTCGTTCCGATTCCGAAGTATCAGGCCGGTCCCGCAAAACCGCGCGGAACCTGGGATTTTTCAACCAGCCGACATAGGGAGAGAGTGGTTAGGTGGAGGTGCAGTGGCCCCCCCACGAAGGAATCGATACCATGGCCCAACGCGTGGAACATCATCCCCTGGAGGCCGCCTTTTCGGCCTTGATCGATCATGGCCTGGACGGCGCCGGCGAGGCGCTGCATCTGGGCGGCAGCGTCACGGCCGCCGCGCCAGCGCGGCCGTTCCCCGATTGACGAACCGGACTCGCGCACTGCATACGTCTCCCAGAATGACAGACACCACACCGAATTCGACGTTCGAGGCCTCATCGCGTATGACCCTGGCGTCGCGCCATCGGTTCGCGATCGCGGATATGCGGGAGGGGCTGCGGCTTTGGCGTCTCGCCTGGTCCCTCGCGTGGCTCGACATCCGCTTGCGCTACCGCGGTTCGATGCTGGGGCCGTTCTGGTTGACCATCTCGACCGGCGTGATGGTTGCATCGCTCGGGGTTCTGTACTCCGCGTTGTTCAAGATGTCACTGCGGGAGTACCTACCGTTTTTGGCGCTGTCCCAGGTGCTGTGGGCGTTTCTGGCGACACAGGTCAGCGAGTCCTGCGCGGTGTTCACGGAAGCGGAAGCGGTGATCCGGTCCGTTCGGATGTCCTTTTTCATGTTCGCCATTCGCATCTTGATGCGCAATGTCCTTGTGCTGGCACATAATATTTGTGTGATCGTGGCCGTTTTCCTGTTCTTGCGCATCTGGCCGGGCGCGAACGCCCTAGTGGTGGTCCTCGCTTTGCCGCTCTGGATCGCCAACGCGCTCGCGCTGTCCATGCTCCTTGGCGGCGTCTGCGCGCGGTTCCGGGACATCATGCCCATCGTTAACAGCGTGATGCAGATCGCTTTCTTCCTGACGCCCGTGATATGGAAGCCCGAGCAGCTCGGCGTGCACGCCAGATGGTTGCCGCTCAACCCGTTTTTCGATCTGTTGGAAATTGTCCGGGGGCCTCTTCTGGGCGAGATCCCACCGCTGTCCATTTGGGCCGGCGCCCTGGGTTACAGCGCCGTCCTGTGCGGCCTGTCGTGGGGCTTCTTCCTGCGGGCCCGCGGACGAATCGCGTTTTGGATGTAGATTATGACAGTTGGCACGATGATCGAGGTCCAGGATCTGTCTCTCCTGTTTCCATTGTATCACGGCAATTCGCGCAGTTTAAAGAAGCTCCTGATTGCCGCCGCCTCCGGCCGTCTCGCGGAGGACAAGCAGCACCGCGTGATGGTTCGCGCCCTGAGCGGCATCAATTTCAGCTTGAAAAGCGGCGAACGGCTGGGTTTGATCGGTTCAAATGGCGCGGGAAAAACCACCTTGCTGCGAGTCCTGGCCGGCATTTATGAGCCGGTGACGGGAACCGTGCGCGTAAATGGCACGCTGAACGCCCTGCTCGACCCCAGCCTGGGGATGAACCTGGAATTGACCGGGCGGGAAAACATCTTGTTGCGCGGCTTGTACAACGGCTTGTCCAAGCCGCAATTGAAGGCACTGGAAGACGACGTCATCGAGTTCGCGGAATTGTCGGACTTCATCGATCTGCCGGTGCGGATTTATTCCGCCGGCATGGTCGTGCGCCTCGGCTTCGCGCTCGCGACCGCGATCCGGCCGCAAATTTTGTTGATGGACGAATGGTTCCTCGCGGGCGACGCCGGGTTTCTGGAAAAGGCGCGGCGCCGCATGGAGGAGATGGTACGGTCGGCCGATACATTCGTTTTGTCGACCCATAACAATGCCATTCTCATTGAGTGGTGCACGCGGGCCCTGTGGCTCGACAAGGGCCGCATCCGCGCCGACGGACCGGTGCGGGACGTCGTGGCGCGATACGTTGACGCCAGTTCCTGACGCCGGGTCAGGCGGCACCGCGTCGATATCGCCCTTCTACCCAGAGCGTGCCAGCGTTATCTATTAATCAGTAGACCTGTTGCGAAAGTCGTTCTTGTGGGTGTGGTCTGAATCTGGGCGCGGTCCGGCCTCCTTCCGCGGCCCATCATTCAGCAAGCATCGAACCCCGATTCCATATTGACGATCCCGGCGATAATCGACGTCTTGGTATGATGTGTCCGCCTGGGATTTCTGAACCGGTCGGATACGATCCGGAATCGTTTGACCTGCCCGATCTTGTGCTCGACGCGAACACGAAACCGGCTCAACCCCTTATTAGACCGGTTGCGAAAGTGCATGGCTGCGATTCGCCAGGCGGTTGGCTGACCCCCACATAGGGTCTTGACCGGTCACGGCCCACATCGACTCGAAAGGAAACCTTCCCAGCGAAGGTGCCTGTCCGATGTCCCTGGCTTTTTCCGCCGCCCGCTTACGGCAAACCGCCAGCTTTCGCCGCCTGACCGGTGTCAGCGTCGCCACGTTCGACGCGATGCTGGAAAAACTCCGCGAACCCTGGGACAAACTCCAGGGCCAGAAGGCCAAATCCGGCCGCCCCTGGGAAACCGGCGGGCTGGAAGACCACCTGCTGATCATGCTGATCTACTACCGGTGTTACGTCACCCAGGAGTTCGTCGGTTTCTTTTACCACGTGGACAAGAGCGCGATTTGCCGGGCGATCAAACGGCTCGAAAAACTCGCGGCGCCCATGTTCGGTGTGAAGCGCGAACCGCGCATCAGCCGGAGCGAAGCCGAAGCGATCATCATCGATTGCACGGAGCAGCCCATCCAGCGCCCCGGCGATGACGCGGTGCAAAAGAAGCATTACTCTGGCAAGAAAAAAGCGCCACACGCTGAAGACCGAACTGATCGTGACGAAAAAGGGCCGCATCGCGAGCGTTTCTCCGTCCCATCCCGGCAGCGATCACGACCTGACCGTCCGGCGCGAGGGTCCAAAGCTGCCCAAAGGCGCGCGGGCTTATGGGGACAGCGCGTATCAGGGGTACGGCAATGAACATAAAGCCATCGATTATCCGTACAAGAAGCCGAAAGATGGCGAGCTGACCGAGGAGGAAAAGGAATATAATAAGGGGTTGAGCCTGACCCGTCCCCTTCGCTCCAGCCGCATTACCGGCCTTCATCACTAATACGGAACGGTCTGCCCCAGTGCTTCGCCTCGGTATTCTCGCCTCACGGTTTTCGCCGCTTGAGCTTCTCCCTTGCCATCGAAGCCACTGGTTCCCGCAGTTCCGCGCGAAAGCCTGTGTTGGTGTCACGCCCCTTATACGCCGGTCGCCGCCCGCCCAATCATCAGGCTCCCGGCGGGCTGGGCCCAGGGGATCGAGACGCTCCTGGTTTTGACGACGGTTCTCTGGATAACGACGCGTCATCGAAGGGTTCACTTACGTTCGTCTCACCAACACGTACCTGCCCGAGGTGATCCCCGGACTTTTGCTCCAGCGCTCCACGACCACGGCTCTTAACCGCAGCCGCCTGGAGTGGTTTGGGACCCGCCCCTGAAGGCCGATCCCGAGGGGCCTGCCCTCATCTTCCACGCAGCTTGACCACACGGTGTCAGTTCATCCTGAACTCCTTTCCGTGTGCCTCTGCGGCACACTCTCGATGGCCCAGTGATTTCGTATGACCGGTCCCAGGAGGTGCGCCAGCATGACCAGGGACGTGATGAAAATGGAAGGGCTCCTATAGCGTCATTCGTTGATATCGACTAACCTGGTGCTGACAAGGGGGCGGCTATGGAAGCGACGGCATTCGAAGCGTGGTTTGGCGGGGTCGGTGGTCTGACCGTGTCGCAACGGCAGCAGGCTGGCTTCGCCGCTTCCACGGCGTCGCCACGAAAAACCTGCCGAACTATCTCGGATGGCGCCGGACCTTGGAGGCGATGGATCAGGCCGCGAGTTCAACCGCCATGATCCTCGGAGCCATCGGTCTGTGGCCATATCAACAAAGACCGCTATGAGATCCAATGGAAAGGAAGGGATTATGGGTTTCAGCCAAAAAGAGCTTAAGGCGTTTTCCGAGACCGCTTGCGCGAAGTTACTCACAGCGCGCGTCGGCATTGAGTTGTTCACCGAGCCGTACACGCATGTGGTCATCGACGATTTTTTTCCCGAGCCGCTCGCCAAGCTCTGCCTCGAACGATTTCCGGAGGTCGACGACGAGTCCTGGGAGTACGCCAACGATGCGGACATCGAAATCAAGTTCCGGACTCGCTGGCAGGGTGAATTTGATATCCCGGATGGGATCATTGATGCTGTGCGCATATTGAACAGCGCCACCTTCCTGCGAACTATGTCGACGATCATGGGGATTCCCAAGATCGTTCCCGATCCGTATTACTCCGGCGGCGGCCTGAACGTGACCAATCGTGGCGGTCTGCTTGATGTCCACGTCGATGGCAACTACCATGACGCAACAGGCCTTAATAGGCGTCTGAATGCGTTGGTCTACCTTAACCCGGGATGGCAGGAAGACTGGGGCGGAGAGTTTGGTGTTTATGACGAGAAGGGGGAAAACTGCCTGAAAAAGATAGCCCCCCTGTTCAACCGACTGGTCATCTTTGATTCCCACGATAAGAGCTATCACGGTCTTCCCGACCCGGTGAATTTCCCGACCGACGAGCCGCGGCGTTCCATTATTCTCTACTACTACACCAAGGATCCACGCCCATCCAAGCAGGTGACGGTAGAGCAGCCGCACAGCGCTCTTTGGCGCAAGCGCAATATGCGCGACAAACGCGGGAATTTAACGCGGGAGGTTTATTAAGATGCGCGAGGCGCTCAACATCTCCAAGCATGACGCGATCGGTCGGCGTTTCAACAACCTTGACGCACACGATGTCATTCTGCGCCATGGCTGGCGCTCGCGACTAGCCTGTTGGTCGGAGCGGACCGAGTCGAAGGAAGTGGTGGCGTGCGCGACAGGCTCACTGAACCGGAGTGTGACCAGCTTGCTTGCCAGGATCGGGCGCATCAGTGGGAACGTCAACGGGTATTACGCGAACGCTTCAGCTTTCATGCGCCTGCCGTTCTATGTTGAAGCTGACCTCCTGCATTTCCACATCGTGCACGAAGATTACCTCTCTCCGGCCGACTGGATTCGTCTGGCTGGAGAAAAGCCTGTCGTTTGGACTTGGCATGATCCGTACATGATGAACGGCCACTGCATCTATCCACTCGGTTGTGATCGTTTCGAGATCGGATGCCCGACTTGTCCAAACCTGAAATACCACTTCGCCGTGCACCGAGACCGCAGCGCTCAGAACCTGCGTGAGAAGGTCGAGGCGGTCAAACGCATTGATCCGCTGGTCGTCGTCGCTTCCGATTATATGCGCGAGATCGTGGAACGGTCGTTGTATCGCGACTCCGTGCGCCTGCGTGTGCTGCCCTTCGGCGTTGAGGCGCCCGAGACGTTTGATCCGGCGAAAGCCAAGCTTGCGCTCGGCGTCCCGCCGGGCAATGTCGTGGTTGGTTTCCGTGCGGTCTGGTCGGATTACAAGGGGCTTCCTCTCGTGCTGCATGCTTTGCGGCGCTTCAAGAGCCGTTTCCCCACGTTCCCATTGACCATCTTGACCTTCCAGGAAAAGGGGCTTTGCGCTGACCTCGCCGCAACATGTCAGGTCATTGATGTTGGATGGGTGTGGGGTCGTGAGATTGGCAACTATTACGCCGCGATGGATTTTTTTCTTATGCCGTCCAAGGCAGAGGCATTTGGCCTGATGGCAATTGAGGCGATGGCTGCAGGCGCCTGTCCGGTCGTCACCTACGGCACTGCATTGGAGGAATTGGTCGGCGCTCCCTCCACCGCAGTATGTGCCATGTATGACGAAGAGGCGTTCTCGGACGCGCTGGAGGCGGCCATCTTGCGAAGTCGACAGCATGCGAGGCAGCGCGACGCGCGTGTCGCATATGCGGCTAAGCGCTTTTCAATGGACGCCTTCGGGGAAGGGCTAGGGAAGATCTACGATGAAGAATATGACTATCGTAATGGTCGGCGACGTTCCGCCTGATCCCGCTTATACAGGAGGGCAGGTGTTGGCCAGGATCATGGCGGGCATGCCGGACGCCCACTTCCAATTCCTTTGGTTCAATCAATTAGGGCTCCCGCCGCCGGCTTCAATTCCGAACAACTGCACCATCGTCGGCGAATACCGGATTTTGCAAGGGCCTGTCTTTGAATTCATAGCCCGCGCCCTGCAATCCCTGGTCAGACGTGGACGGCGATTGGGGCGCCTGTTCGACGGCCTATTGCAGCTTGGCCAAGTGGCGTGCGTCGGTGTGCGTCTGGGACGCGAGTTGCGGCGCCGTGGCGGTGATCGTCTGTGGTTTGTGCTGCAAGGCGATCGCCCCATGGTCTGCTACACTATCGCCCAAACCATGGCCGGGCGCCCCTATGTGCTGCATCAATGGGATCCAGTGAGTTGGTGGATGGGGCATCGCACCCTCCCTCGGGCATACCAAACGTGGATAAAGGGCCTGCTGCGAAGGTTTGAGGCACGAGCTTTCCTGAACGTTGTGCCCAGTGCAGTTTGGCAGGCCAAGTTGATCACTGAGGGGAAGACCGCCGTCCGTGCCGACAACTTTATCGAGGCGCGTCTGCTCAAGGGACGGCGCCTACTCGCTCTCCGCGAACCTGGTGTGTTGCATGCTGTCTTTCTTGGGGAGTTCTATGCCAGCGCAGAGTTGGTCGCCATAGTGGGCCGCTTGATCGAGCACTCGGTCGCATGCGGGAAGCGCCTAGTCGTGCATTATTTCGGCTCGGGGCAGGCTCCGCAGATTGTCGGATGTCGTTTTGTCGCGCATGGGTTTATTGATCGGGATGCCTTGATCGAAAGTGTATCGAAGTGGGAGCTTGCCCTTCTTCCTTATCCTGTCGAAGCTCGTTTCGAGGAGACCGCGCGCTTGTCCTTTCCTTCCAAGGTCAGAGTCTATATGGCGGCCGGACTACCCATCCTCAGCAATGCCCCGGACTTTTCCGGAGTGCATGCATTTCTGGCCCGGGAGTATGCCGAATTTTATTGTAACATGCGCTTGGCGGGGGATTTTGATGCATTCATGGGGAGGATCGATCTCTGCGGCTATGCCGAGGCGAGTAAGCGTTTTGACGCGGCGTCCCAGCTTGTTTTGCGCGAATTTTCGGACGAGGCCGAACTCGTGCCGTTGAAGCGTCTAATCGAGGATGGAATATGAACGGGGCTACTAAAGATCTCCTGGAGCAGAACCGGCTTTTGAGTATCCAGGTCGCACAGATACGCTATTTTTTGAATGGTTCGCGAGCGCTCCGCGTGTCTGTTCCTGATGTCGAGGTTGACCAACGCATCCTGTGCCAAGCAGCGGATATTCATCACGTCGCCGCCGGCTTACTTGCTCCTTCCGCAAGCTGTTACGATATCGGTCCCGGCCTGCGACCGCAACGCTTGCTGAATTGTGCGGTTCACGCTCTCATCGAGCCTTGGAGGCCTTATGCCGATCATCTGGTCAGCATGTTTCCGGAGAAACTAACTATCCGCGAATTCGGAGAGACCTTCCTGCAAAATGCGCTGGATCGCAGCGTGGACACCGTCTTCCTGCTCGATGTCATAGAACATCTCGAGAAGGATACCGGCCAGGAGTTATTGCGGCAGGCGCGGCGTGTGGCGCGGGTGCAGGTCGTCGTGTTCACCCCTCTGGGTTTTATGCCTCATCATTTTTCGGAAGTGCCGAGTGAATGGGGAGCGATAGAATATGGCGACCTGCAGAACCATCGTTCGGGTTGGATCCCGGACGAGTTCGAAGATGCAGTGTCTGTGATATGCGAGGATTACCACCGGCGCGGGGAGGTTGGCTTTGGCGCCTTTTACTCCATCATTCGGGTCAATTCTCTACAAGGCAAGCCGATCTTGCACCTCGTTTCGAGCCTAGAAGACTTTCCGCGCAAGGTAGCGTCGAGGGATATGGTGATCGCCGATGTCAGATTTTCGGAGCTCAGTCACGAGATTGCGGGGCTGCCGCACCACAACTTGGTCATAGTCCCGCTGCAGCTCATTGCCGAGGAGTCGACCCAACCCGTCGAATTTCTGCAAGGAACGTTGATGAATTTCTCGGTCTTGCTGGACAGCCTAGATCGGTTCGAGAAAATCGAGGCTTACGGCGCGGCAGCCCAAGTCGTGTTGCATCGTCATCAGAGAAAGTGGTTGCCGATCACCTGAAGAACAGAGGGCTGGCTTGGTCGGCTGATTTTTGCACCGTGAACTTAGAGCGGTATCCGATCTGATCGAATCGCCTGATGGGGGCTTTTCGGGAATCGGAACGCCTTGCGAATCTGGCCGGACCACAGGTCAGAGAGAGAACCATGGCTGCCGCCTATTCCCATGATCTCCGGGAGCGTGTTGTCGCCGCGGTTGAGGAGGGGCTGTCCCGGCGGCGCGCCGCCGGTCAGTTCAAGGTTGGGATCAGTACAGTCATCCGGTGGGTCAGCGGCCTCGCCTCGAAGGGCAGTTGCGCCGCCCTACCGAGTGGAGGCGATCATAAATCGAAAGCCTTGGAGGCCCACAAAGACTGGCTTCTGGCCCTTGTAAAGGCTGAGCCGGACCTGACCCTGTCCGAAATCCGGCTCCGGTTGCTCGCGGCACACGGCCTGACGAAAAGTATCTCCTGTCTTTGGCGTTTTTTCGCCCGCCATCGTATCACCTTTAAAAAAAACACTGCACGCCGCCGAACAGGACCGTCGCATTGCCTCGCCTGAAACGCTCCCCTGAGTTGACCCGTTGCCTCATTTAACTTGCTCCCCACCGGTGTGGATCGGGGGCGAACATGGGGCAGATCAGCATGGCGACACGAGACGAGTTGGTGGTTGCGTTGGCGGCGCGTTACGCTTCGAGCAGCCGTATGGAACGAGGGCGTATCCTGGACGAATTCACGGCGGTGAGCGGCTTACATCGCAAGCATGCGATGCGTCTTCTTCGCGCCGGGCAGGCTGGGCGCCGGTCCGGCCCCCGGCCCGGGCGACGCTTATATAATGAGGCCGCCCGAGAAGCGCTGATCGTGATCTGGGAAGCCTCGGATCGTGTTTGCGGCAAGCGGCTGCGGCCGCTGGTGCCGATCCTGGTCGAGGCGATGGAACGGCACGGCCATCTTCAGCTCGCGCCCGAGGTTCGCACGGGGTTGGAAGCGATGAGCGCCGCCACGATCGATCGGGCGCTGCGTGACGCCCGGGAACCGGGAGGCGGTAGAAAGCGCCGTAACGCGCCACCATCGGCCGCGATCCGGCGCAACGCTCCGGTGCGAACTTTTGACGGCTGGGACAATCCGGCGCCGGGATTCGTCGAGGCAGATTTGGTGGCGCACAGCGGGCCAACAGCGAAAGGCAGCTTCGTGCAAACCCTCACGCTGACGGACATCGCGACGGGCTGGACCGAATGCGCGCCCCTGCTGGTGCGGGAGCAGCATTTGCTAACCGAAGTCCTGACCGAGGTTCGGAAACGCATGCCATTTGTACTCCTCGGGTTCGACACGGACAACGACAGCGTCTTCATGAACGAGACCGTGAAAACCTACTGCGAGGAAGCGGGGCTGGTGTTCACGCGCTGCCGTCCTTATCGGAAGAACGACCAGGCCTGGGTCGAACAGAAGAACGGCGCCGTGGTCAGACGCACCGTGGGGTACCGGCGTTACGAGGGGCTGGAGGCGGCGGCGGCCCTGGCGCGGCTGTATTCATCGTTACGGTTGTTCGTGAACTTCTTCCAACCGTCCTTCAAACTCGCCGGAAAAGCCCGCGATGGCCCGAAAGTCAAGAAAAAGTATCACCCACCGGCCACGCCTTATCAGCGGCTGCTGGCGGATGTCCGAACCAGCGAGGAAGTCCGGCGCCAGGTGACGGCGATCCACGCCACCGTGGATCCTGTTCGGTTGTTGCAATCGATCCGAGTGGCCCAGCAAGAGCTGGTTGATATCGCCGACCGTCCAACCTTGGGCGAAGCGGTGGCGCCTACCGCGCCGACGATGGAGCAATTCCTCTCCGGGCTGCGCACCGCGTGGCAAGAGGGCGAGGTGCGTCCGACCAGCAAACCGAAGGAGAAGGTCCGCCGCAGCCGCCGGCGTCCCGACCCGTTCGTGACGGTGACGGCACTGATGCGTGAATGGTTCGAGACCGAACCGTGGCGGACATCGCGCGAACTGTCCCGCGACAATCAAGATGGGAATGCGCGACAATCAGGATGGGAATCTCGTTGCGGTGCTGTCGTCGTAGGAAGGGCGTAGCCCGACCGGAGACGACAGCACCGC
>CANJJS010000120.1 GCA_947474705.1 Acetobacteraceae bacterium
ATGACGGCGGCGGATTTCGGCAATCGTATCCATGTACAACACCCCAGACTCTCCAGCATAAACGCCGGAGGATCGCACGGACCGGGGTGGAAACTATTGGACGCTGTTTACCCCCGGAATCTGGAAAGGTTTGCACGCTGTTTTACACTGATAGGCGGCGGCCTCGATTTGGGTGGGTTTGGCGCCCGACCGCTCGCCGATCATGCAGACGACGAGGTCGCAGTCGGCGATGTAGTTGCGGATTTTGTCGAGCAGGGTTTCGCCGTTTGGGTCGGCGCCGAAATCGCTCTGCTCGCGGACGTCGTTGCCGGGGAGGCGGAGGGCGCTGGCGACGGATTTGCGGGCTTCGCGGAACTCGCCGCTGACGGCGGATATGAAGATGCTTCGGTTTTGGGTCAACGCGGGCGCCTTTTGCCGGTGCGGGAGTTTGGCATGGATGGGGTGGGGGTTGAAATGGGGGATTTGTGGGAGGGGCCGGGGCGTGGGGATGGGCCGGGAAGAATGATTCAACCGCGGATGCACGCATATGCACGCAGATAAGAGGGGATTGCCCGCGGACCGCGCCCTATCCGCTCCTATCCGCGTGCATCGGCGATTGACGATGCTTTTTCGTGGACACGGGTGGCGCGGGCGCGGACGACTTCCCGCGGGGCTCCGTCCGTGGGCAATCCCCTCTTAATCTGCGTGCATCCGCGTGCATCCGCGGTTGAAAATTCTTCGTTGGGGATCCGAAAGATGGCCAGGCCCAGGGGGTTGGGTGCCGCGCCCGGTGGCGCGGTCAAGCCGGGCCATGACGATTGTGGAACGGTTGGCGCCACTGACCGCCCTTCCCTGTCATCTTCACGTACCGTCGTCCCCCGCCACATCCCGCCGTCGGCTTCCGCTGGCCCGCCGCGTCCCCGCCGGCAGTTTCCCTCCCTCCCCGCTCGCCCGCCGGTCTTGCGTGGCGCGCCGGGACGGGCCATCTGGTTCTCCCATGCGAAACACATCGATCTCCGATGCCGACCCGATCGGGTGGCATGGCACAACCATCCTGTGCGTCAGGCGGGATGGGCATGTGACGATGGCGGGGGACGGCCAGGTCAGTCTGGGTCCCACCATCGTCAAGGGCAACGCGCGCAAGGTCCGGCGGATCGGGCATGGCGGCAACGTCATCGCGGGGTTCGCGGGGGCGACGGCGGATGCGTTCACGTTGCTGGAGCGGCTGGAAAGCAAGTTGGAGCGGTTTCCGAACCAGCTCGAACGCGCCTGCGTGGAACTGGCGAAGGACTGGCGCACCGACCGCTATTTGCGGCGGTTGGAGGCGATGATGGCGGTCGCGGACAAGGACCGGAGTTTTACTCTGACGGGCAATGGCGATGTGTTGGAGCCGGAGGATGGGGTGATCGCGATTGGCTCGGGCGGGAATTACGCGCTGGCGGCGGCGCGGGCGTTGATGGGGATCGAGGGGTTGGGCGCGGAGGAGATCGCCCGGCGGGCGATGAAGATCGCGTCGGAGATTTGCGTTTACACGAATGGCAATGTGATCGTGGAGTCGATTTGATGGAGGTCCCGACGTATTCCCCGCGTGAGATCGTGTCCGAGCTGGACCGGTTCATCGTGGGCCAGAACGACGCCAAGCGGGCGGTGGCGATCGCGTTGCGGAACCGCTGGCGGCGGCAGCATTTGCCGGAGGCGATGCGCGAGGAGGTGGTGCCGAAGAACATCCTGATGATCGGGCCGACGGGGTGCGGGAAGACGGAGATCGCGCGGCGGCTGGCGAAGCTGGCGCAGGCGCCGTTTTTAAAGGTGGAGGCGACCAAGTTCACCGAGGTGGGCTATGTGGGACGGGATGTCGAGAGTATTGTGCGGGATCTGGTCGATGCGTCGTTGACGATGTTGCGGGAGACGTCTCGCCGGGATGTGCGGGCGAAGGCGGAGGCGAATGCCGAGGACCGGTTGATCGAGGCGATGGTGGGCAAGGACGCGACCGCCGATACGAAATCGAAATGGCGGCGGCGGTTGCGGGACGGCGAATTCGAGACGAACGAAATCGAGATCGAGTTGTCGGACGCGGTGAGTTCTCCGATTGGCCAGTTCGACATGCCGGGGATGCCGCCGGGTCAGGTCATCAACCTCACGGAGATGATGAAGGGGATGATGGGCAGCCGTCCGAAGCAGAAGCGGCGGCTGACGGTGGAGGCGGCGCGGAAGGTTCTGGAAGCCGAAGAGGCGGATGAGTTGTTGGATAACGAGCAACTCACGAAGGACGCGGTGGCGCACGCGGAGAATCACGGCATCGTGTTCATCGACGAGATCGACAAGATTTGCGCGCGGAGTTCGGAAGGCGGGATGCGTGGCGGGGATGTCTCACGCGAGGGGGTGCAGCGGGATTTGTTGCCGTTGATCGAGGGGACGACGGTCAACACCAAGTATGGGCTGGTGAAGACGGATCATGTGTTGTTCATTGCCTCGGGCGCGTTCCATTTGGCCAAGCCGTCGGATTTGTTGCCGGAGTTGCAGGGGCGGTTGCCGATCCGGGTGGAGCTGTCGGCGCTGACTCGCGAGGACATGCGGCGGATTTTGGTGGAGCCCGAGCACTCGCTGTTGAAGCAGTATACGGCGTTGCTGGGGACGGAGCAGGTGACGTTGACGTTCACGGACGACGCGGTGGATGCGTTGTCGGATTTGGCGGCGGATATCAACGACCGCGTGGAGAATATCGGGGCGCGGCGGTTGCATACGGTGCTGGAACGGTTGTTGGAGGATATTTCGTTCACGGCGACGGATCGTGCCGGGGAGTCGATCGCGGTCGACGCGGCGTATGTGACGGAGAAGGTGGCGCCGTTGGCTCAGAAGGGCGATCTGAGCCGTTTCATATTGTAACGCGAATGGGTTGTGTTTTGCTCCGGCGGCACAACCCGCCTTAATATCGTGAATCGGCCTTTGGTTCGCCGTGTTTTCGCCATTTCCGTCAGGCGATTGTTGCAAAGGGCCCAGGAAGGTGGCAAGGTCTGAGTGGAACAACTGGAAGTCATGGCTGTAATCGCCCGGGGGATATAGGCAATGAAACGGATATTGTCGACAATGGCGGTGGTTTGCGCGCTGGCTCTGCCAGCCGGTGGCGCGAATGCCGAAGTCAAGACATTCGCTACGGCGGGTGGCTGGAGCGCGTTTGGCGGGACGTCGAACAACAACCGCATGATGTGCGGTGTGTCCACGTCCGGTGGCGGGCGCTGGTTCGGGGTGAAGTATTTCCAGGACAATGAGCATCTGACGGTGCAGTTGAGCAAGAAGTCCTGGACGGTGAAGGACGGCACCAAGATCAACGTCAAGATGCAGTTCGATCGTGAGACTCCCTGGACCGTGCGCGCGACGGCGTTTCACATGAGCGACGGGGACGCGGCGCTGGAATTCCAGATCGCGAAGAAAGAAATCGCGACCTGGGTTAACGAATTCGCGGCTGGGAGCAACCTCTACATTCGCTTCCCGGACAGCGACGTCGAGGACTGGAAGGCCAACCTGGCGGGCACCAACGCCATTTCCAACCGGTTCGGCGAATGCCTGAACGCGATGGCGCGGGTGCGCTGAGGCTTCTGCAAGGCGCTTGAACGAAGGGCCGGTTCCGCGAGGGACCGGCCCTTTGCATATCTCCCGCTTATCGGTTCGCTCCCGGTTGCCACGGCACGTCCTGGGCGCCGCGTCCGTTTAGCACTCGGGACAGCACGAACAAATGATCCGACAGGCGGTTTAAATACCGCAGTAGCTCGGGGTTGAGACCCGCGGCCGCGACGATTGAAGGGGCGTCTTGCCGCTCCGGGTGGCCCGGTCGAGCCGGGCCATGACGAGGGGGGGGCGCAGCCGTTTCGGCGGTTGGGACAGGTCCGGCCATCGCGACAATCGATCCATCGTCCTGTCGCTCCGGTTGGGCCGGATCATGACGGGGGGCGATGGCGATCAGGCGGCGTTCGGCGCGGCGGGCGATGGTGCGGGCCATGTGGGCGCGGGCGGCGGGTTCGGTGCCGCCGGGCAGGATGAAGCTGGTCAAAGGCGGCAGACCGGCGTTCATGGTTTCCACTTCGGTTTCGAGGCGTAACGACGGGGCCTCGGTCAGGCGCAGGCGGTCGCCGCCCTCGCCCGGCACGCAGAGGTCGGCGCCGAGGTCGAAGAGGTCGTTCTGGATACGCGACAACATGGCGTCGATCTCCAGCAGGTCCGGCGGATCGGCGGCCAGGGGGGTGGCCAGGGGGGCGATAAGCGCGGCGCGGAGCCAGCCGATGGCGGCGTTGGTTTCGTCGACGGCGCCGATGGCCTCGATGCGCGGGGAGTCCTTGGGGATGCGCGCGCCATCGCCGAGCGAGGTCATGCCGCCGTCGCCTCCGCGCGTAACCACCCGGTCGATTCTTACCATGCCGTGTCCTTTCATTTGTTGTCGAAGACGAACCGGATGGTCATGGCGGACTCGACCGGCTGGCCGTCTTTGACGGCGGGCAGGAACCGCCAGCGCAGCACGGCCTCGCGCGCCGCGCGGTCCAGCAGGATGTAGCCGGAGCTGCGGGTCACGTCGACCGCGGCCGTTTTGCCACCGGGGGAGATGTGGATGGTCAGGAAGACCTCGCCGCCCTGGCCGAGCCGCGCGGCCTCCAGCGGGTATTCCGGCGGGCGGTTGTGGAAGACCGCGTCCGGGGAGGCCGGAACGATATGGTCTCCTTGGGCGATGGCGTCGCTGGGGCTGTCGGTGCCGCGCAGGGAGATGGTGGGGGGCGCTGGCTTTTCCGGCGCCGGGTTTGGCCGCGGTTGAGGCGGGGGCGTGTCCAATGGCCGTTCGGGCCGGGGTTGTTCCGGCGGAGGTTGTTCCGTTCGGGCCTGCTCCGGCCGAGGTTGTTCGGGGCGGGGTTGCTCCAGCACGGACGGTTCCGGCGCGGGTTCCGGCGCGGGTTCCGGCGGGGGAGGCACAAACTCGGCCGCCGGCGGTTTGGCGGCGGGCGGTTCGACCGCGGGCGATGGAGGGGGCGGCGGGGGCGCGTCCGGCCGCGCTGGCGCGGGTGGAGGCGGCGGGACATCGGGGCGGGCGTCGCCCTTCCGCTCTTCCATCACCAGTTCGACGGAGGCGGTGGGGCGCGAGGGCTCGACCCACGGCGCGCTGGCGCGGGGCAGCAGCGCGAAAGCCAAAGCCGCCAGCAGGTGCAAGGCGATGGAGACCGCCGCGGTCAGGAGCAGGCGGCGTTCGGTCATGTCGCGGGCAGCAGCCGGGGTCCCTGGCCCATGCGCATGCCGAAGACGCGCGCCGCGGCGGCCAGGGCGTCTTTGGCCGACAAATCGGCGGCGATGCGGCCCTGGTCCACCAGCACGACGCGGTGCGCGTAATCCGCCGCCAGTTCCACCGCGTGCAGCACGGCGACCACGGACGCGCCTTGCCCGGCGGTGTCGCGCAGCAGGCGCAGGATGGCATGGGCCGCGGCGGGGTCCAGGTCGGCGGTGGGTTCGTCCAGCAGGAACATTTCGGGCTCGGTGGCGAAGACGCGGGCGAGCATGGCGCGTCTCGCTTCGCCACCGGAGATGCGGTCGATGGGCTGGTTTCGCAAGGCCTCGATGCCGCAGCGGCGGAGCCCGGCGGCGATCGGGCGCTCGTCGGTGTCGCCGTGGGGGATGCGGCCCAGGGCGGCGACTTGCCCGACGGTCAGGGCCCAAGTGGGTTGGCTGTTTTGGGCGAGATAGCCGGTGCGGCGCGGGTCGGGTCCCGGGGAATTGGGCACGAGGCCGGCGAGGGCTTTCAGAATCGAGGTTTTGCCGGCGCCGTTGGGACCGCAAAGGGCGAGGAACTCGCCTTTGGCGGGCGCGAGGTCGATGCCGTGCAGCACCTGACGGCCGCCGAGCGAGAGGTTGAAGCCGCGCAGGCCGGTCATGGCGCGGTTCGCCGGGCGATGCGGACCAGGAAGGGCGCGCCCGCCAGCGCGGTCAGCACGCCCAAGGGCGGGTTGGCGGAGACGGGCAGCAGCAAGGGGGTCAGGCGGACCAGGATATCGGCCAAAGTGAGCAGGATCGCACCGGCCAGCAGCGAGGGGAGCAGCAGGGCCGAGGGTCTTTGGCCGAACACCGGGCGCAGCAGATGTGGCACGGCGAGGCCGACGAAGCCGATGCCGCCCGCGACGGCGGCGCTGGCACCGGCGGTCAGGGCGCAGCCGATCGCGGCCAGGTACAGCGTGCGTGCCGGGGCCTGGCCAAGGGAGGCGGCGGTGTCCTCGCCCAAAGTCAGGGCGTCGAGACCGGCGCCCAGACGGAGGAGGAGCGTGGCGCCGGCGGCGATAGGGGGGAGCGCGAGGGCGGCGTGGGACAGCGCGCGGTCCTCCAGCCCGCCCATCAACCAGAAGGAAATCTCCGCCAGCGCGAAGGGGTTGGGCGCCAGGGTCAGGGCCAGGGACATCGCCGCGCCGGACAGCGCGGAGACCGCGACTCCCGTCAGGATCAGCGCGGGGCCGGACAGGCGGCGGCCGTTGAAGCCCAGCAGGCAGGCGAGGCCGATCGCCGCGCCGATGAGCCCGCCGGCCGGAAGGGCGGGCGGGAATCCGGCGGCGAGGCCCCAATAGAAGGCGATCATCGCGCCCAGCCCGGCCGCGGGGGTGATGCCGAGCAATCCGGCGTCGGCCAGGGGGTTACGCAGCGCGCCCTGCAGCACGGCGCCGGACAGGCCCAGACCGCTGCCGATGGCGAGGGCCAGCAGGGTGCGGGGCAGGCGAATTTCGCTCAGGATCAGCCAGTTCGCGGGGCCGAGGAAGCCTTCGCCGACCAGCAGCGACGCGCCGCCGGCGCAGAGCGCGGCGGCGGCGAGGGCGGCGGTGGGACGTGTCGCGGTGTTAAAAACCGCGCTGGGACGGTGGTTCATGGGTGGCTCCCGCGCGCCCGTCATGGCGGTGGAAGGTGGTTAGCGTCTGGGCGGGCGGTTGCCTATGGCGGCGTGGGGCGCGGGAAAGGCTACGGTGGCCGTACATCCGCGGAATGAAAATCCGCGATCTGGCACGCACTCTCCTCGTCATGGCCCGGCCTGGTCGGGCCACCGGGAGTGCCAAAAAGGCGGGACTGTGCCGCTCCTGGTCCCCCGAACGGGTCGGGCCATGACGAGGAGATGTTGTGCCTGAGTTCGAATTTTCATTCCGTGGATGTACGGCCACCGTAGGTAGGAAAGGTGGGGTCGCGCGGTGGCCGTTCCCCGCCCTCGCCCACTTCCCCCACCGTCCTCACCGTCCACGGACCTGGGCATATCTCCAAACTTACGGAATAAAATCGAACCGGAACATTCCGGACCGCGCGATGCCGGAGCATCTCGGTCGCGAGCGAGACCCCGGCGCCACTTTCCCCGATAATCAAGATATCCGGCTGGTGCCGCGTCAACGCCTCCAGGCCGGCCCGCGCGCCGGTGCCCGCATTGGTCAGGCCCGCGGCACGTAGCACGGCGTCCATCATGCCGCCCGGACCCGACGTCCAGCCACGGGGGCGCCAGACCAGCGCGGTCATGGGCGGGCTGGGAGGGGAAACGGGCGGCGGCATCGCGGCGTCCATCGCGGCGATCGCGGTTTCGGCGCGCTCGGGGACGCCGAGCAGAGCCCCGGCGGCGCGCAGCCCGGCGCGGAGGGACGGAAAATCGGTGGGGACGTCGAGACGTTCGACGCGAACGCCGGCTCGCTCCAACAACGACAGCGTGGCGCGGGCGCCGAATTTTCCGCCGAGGACGAGGCCGGGGCGCAACGCCAGCACGGCCTCGGCCGAGGGGCGGACAACCGGGAAACGCCGGGCTTCACGCGCGAAATACGACAGCGCGGGATCGCGTGCGAGCGGGGAAAGCGCGGCGATCCGTTCGGGCGCCAGCAGCATCAGCCATTGGTCGGTGCAGAGATTGAGCGAAACGACCCGCTCCGCGGCCGCCGCCGGCGGGGAGACCGCCAGCGCAAAGCCAAGGAAAAACGCGAACCGGCGGATCAGCGGGCCAGCGCGCGCATGGATGCCGGCTGGCCGCCAAGTTTCATGTTCGGCCCGACCTGGTTCAGACGCTCGCCGGAGATCTTGAACACCTGGAGGTCGGAGTCGAAATAATTGCCGACATAGACGTAATCGCTTTTCGGGCTGAAGGCGACACCTTCCGGCAAACCGCCGGCCTTGGCGCGGTGACGGATGTTCAGCTCGCCGGTGGCGGAATCGAGCGACATCAGCACGACCTCGCCCGTCTTGGTCTTGAACCAGTCGCTTTGCTTCGCGCCGGTGCCCAGCAGCAGCGCCGCCACGACCCATTTGCCGTCGGGGGAAATCGCGAACCCCTCGGGCGCGGTGCCGGGCGTCATTATGTCGACGACATGCGGGTGGGGTCCGCCGGCCTCGATGACGACCATGGCGTCGCCGTTGTTTTTGCCCGCGCCGGTGGTGGCGGCCAGGACGAATTTGCCGTTGGGGGTGACGTCGACGTTATAGGGATTGAAGGCGACGGGAATATCCATCGTCTTGTCGTAGGTGACTTTCTGACCGTCGATATTCAGTACCGCGATGCGATTGGCGAGGTTGAGGCAGACGAAGGCGCGTTTGCCGTCGGGGGTTATGGCGACGGCGGCGGCCTCCTGCTCGAACGCGACATCGCCGATGGCGGTCACCTTGCCGTTGACGATGGACAGCACCGACACGCTCTTGCCGTTGCGGTTGGCGATCAACACGAGATCGCCCTTTTTGGAAATCGCCATGCCCGAGGGCTGCTTGCCGACCGCGACGGTGTCGACGAGTTTCGGCGGTTGCGCGGTCAGATCGATCACGAACAGCCGGTCGTCGGGCGAGACTTTGTATCCGTTGGCGTCGGGCGTGTTGACGACGGAATTCGCGACCAGGCCGAGTTTGCCGTCGGGCGTGATGTGCAGGTTCGTGGGCGGACCCAGCAGCGAGTTCATCAAGGGCAGGCGCGCGCGGATGGTGGGCTTCGCGGGGTTGGCGATGTCCATGATCAGGATCTCGTCCTTGCCGGGGGCGCCGTTGACGGCGCCGTCGGGGCCGTAGGTCACTTTTTGGTCGAGCCCGATCAGGATGTCGTTGGGGCCGGCGGCCGCGGGAAGCGCGGCGGCGGCGAGGCCCATGGCCAGAAGCGCGGATTTGAACATGTCGCCGATCCCTCAATGTGTCGCGGAGAGGGTACCTGGGGTGCAACCGGCTGACAACCGGCTATACTGGCCTGGTTCGCACCAGGGAGGAACCGCGATGCTTGTCTTCGATCTCAGCGCCGAAAAAATCTTCAATCCGGAACGTCACGTCGAGAAGATCCTTGGCAAGGTTGGCGAAGGCGATGTCACCGTCGCCTGTTGGGAGCCGGGCCAGGTCAGCCCGAACCATCTGCATCCCAACGCGACGGAGATTTATTTCTGCTTTTCCGGCGGTGGCACGATGCGCACGCCCACGGGCGACGTGGCGGTGGTCCCCGGCAGTTTCGTGGTGCATCCCCGGGGAGAGTTGCACGAATACGTGAACGGCCCCGAGCGCAGCCTGTTGTTCCGGGTGCGCTATGGCGACGATTTCTCGACGCGAAGCAAGGACTGGCCGACCAACGGCAATTTCCAGGTCAAGCCCGAGGACGCGGCGTTTTTCAAGGAACATCCCAACGGCCTCTGACCGGATGGGCGGCCTTCCCCGGGAAGGCACGACCCGATTGATGCTGTTTTTCGCCGTGGTCTATGCCGTCGAGGGGCTGGGCCAGGCGAAAAGCGGCATTATTGGGCAGCCGCTGACGTATTTTCTGAAGGAAACGCGCGGCTGGGGGCCGCTGGAGATCGCCGCGTCGCTGGCGGTGGTGGATTTGCCATGGGTGGTCAAACCGATTTACGGATTGATCTCGGATTTTCTGCCATTGGGCGGGTTCCGGCGGCGTCCGTATCTGCTGCTTTCCGCGTTATGCGCCTCGGCGGCGTTTTTCTGGGTCGGGCTGTTCGCGGGCAACGCCGGCCTGGTGCCGGCCTTGGTGGGCGTGTCCATCGGCATGGCCTTCGCCAGCACGGTGTGCGGGGCGCTGCTGGTGGAAAACGGTCAGCGGCTGAACGCGACCTCGGTGTTCGTCAACCAGCAGTGGATCTGGTTCAACATCGCCGCCGTCGCCGCGGCGCTGACGGGCGGCTGGCTGACCGGCCGGTTGGCCGCCGAGACGGCGTTGCGGACGGCGGCCCTGATCGCCGGGGTGGCGCCTTTGGCGCTGATTCCGGTCCTGGGCCTGGTCGCGGAGGAGCGCGCGACGATCGACCGCGCCGGCCTGGCGGCGGGCGGGCGGGCGTTGCTGGCGGCGTTTGGATCGCGGGATTTGTGGTTGATCGCGGGATTCCTGTTTTTGTATTATTTCAGTCCGGGATTCGGGACGCCGTTGTATTTCGAGTTGACGGACAAATTGGGATTTTCGCAGGGATATATTGGATTTCTCTCGGCGGCGACGGCCTTGGGCTGGGTCGCCGGCGGGTTGATCTACCGTTACGCGCTGGCGCGCGTGGAGGCGCGGAAACTATTGACATTGTCGCTGTTGTTCGGGGCGGCGAGCACGCTGGCGTATCTCGGGCTTGTGGACCGTATCTCGGCGGTGGCGATTTATTTCACGGGCGGGGTCGCCGGGATGATCGCGAATACCGCGACATTCAGCCTCGCCGCGGCGCATTGTCCGAAACGGGCGGAAGGGTTCACCTTCGCGGCGATGATGTCGATTATCAACTTCGCGCATCCGCTGGCCGACACGGTGGGGGCGGCCTTGTACGAGCATGTTTTCGGCGGGCGGATGGCGCCGCTGATCCTGGTCTCGACGGCGTCCACGCTGGCGATTTTGGTGCTGGTGCCGCTGGTGTCAGACCGTCCCGGGGAGAGTTTTTCGAAGCCATGAGACGACGCGGCCGGTGACGGTGTCCTCGCGTCCCTTGTAGAAATGGTCGCAATTCGGGACGATCTGGACCTCGCAGGGGCCGCCGGCGCGGGCCTGGAAGGCTTCGGCGGGGTAGGTGGCGGCGCTTTCCTGGTCGCCCCGGATGTAGAGGACCGGGCAGCGGATTTTTGGGGCGAGGTCCAGGGTGGACGGCATTTCGTTGGCGCGGTCGATGAAGCTCTCGGCGGAAATAACATACCACCAGCCCGGCATGAGCATCAGCTCCTTGCCGCGGCCTTCGGCGACCATGCGGTGGGCCTGTTCCGTCAACGCGTCCAACCGGTCCGCGGCCATCAGGCCCGCGGCGCTGGAGGCGCGGACGCCGTCCTTGCCGCCGCCATGGGCCGAGAGCAGCACCGCGGCGGGGGTGCCGGGGTGGGCGGCGATGTGCGGGACGGCGAGCATGCCGCCGTTGCTGTGGCCGATGACCACCGGGGGCGGGAAGCCTTGCGCCGCCATCCAGCGCGCGGCGGTGGCGTTGTCGTCGATGCCCTCGCGGGTGAGTTGGAAGGCGGCGCCCTCCGCGGCGCGGCTGTCGCGAATGCTGAGGATGTCGTGTCCCCGGCGGTTGAAGGCGAGGCAGGCGTAGCCGAGTTCCGTGAGCGCGGGGGGCAGGAAGCGCGGCGCGCCGACATAGAAATTCATGGTATTGCCGTGGAACAGGAGAACGGCGCCGGAGATTTTCCCGTCGGGCCGGTGGAGGGCGCCGTCGAGCGGCACGGTTTCGGTGGGGATCGAGATCAGTTCCGTGCGCATGATCGACTCCAATGCGATGGTGAACCCTGGGCTTTGCCCGCGATGCCCCATCGGCGCGAACTCACGGGGCGGCCATGCCACATATTGTCATGGCCCGGCATGTCCGGGCTACCGGCAGCGGTATGTCCCTGCCTTTCGGGCACGGGCGGGTGCGAGGTGGAGGCCCAACGTTGACAGGCCCGGCGGGCGGGCCTTCGATCCGGACAGCGGCAAAGGAAACCAGCATGGCCAGTCCGGAATTCTATCGTCTCGTCGAACGCATGCGCGCCCGCGCTTCGCCGGGCGTCCGGCCGATCGCGGTCTTGCGAGAGGAAATGGAAGAGGTCGGCAAGAAATTCAGACTCCCGGCCGATGTTGTTTTCGCGCCGGTCGAGGCCAATGGCGTGCCATGCGAATGGACGACGCCGCCGAATGCCGAGGCGGGCCGGACGATCCTGTATTTTCATGGCGGCGGTTATGGGGTTGGTTCCATCGCCTCGCACCGGCATTTGGTCGCGAAGCTGGCGGCCGCGGCGGGCGCGCGGGCCTTGTCGGTGGAGTACCGGCTGGCGCCGGAGCATCCGTTTCCGGCGGCGGTGGAGGACGCGGTCGCGGTGACGCGATGGCTCTACGATCAGGGTGTGAAACCGGAAAAACTGGTGTTTTCCGGGGATTCCGCGGGCGGCGGGCTCGCCATCGCGGCGGTGCTGGCGTTACGCGACGCGGGCCTGGCGCTGCCGGCGGCGACGGTGACGATGTCGCCGCTGACGGACCTCGCGAAAGAAGGGGAGTCGATGCGCACCAAGGTGGATCTGGATCCGATGGTGCGGCCGGAGAGCAGCGCGGCGTTCGCCCAAAGATACATGGGGGATGGCGGGGATTACAAAACGCCGCTGGCCTCGCCGCTTTACGCGGATCATCGGGGGATGCCGCCGATGCTGATCCTGGCCGGGACGTGGGAGGTGTTGCTGGACGATTCGACTCGGATCGCCGCGCGGGCGCGGGCGGATGGGGTCGATGTCGATCTGCGGGTCTGGGACGAAATGATCCATATCTGGCCGTATTTCGCGGATTTTATCCCGGAGGGGCGGGAGGCGCTGGTCCAGATGGGCGATTACATCCGGACGCGCACGGGCTGAACGCATCCGGGTTATCGGCCGGAGGGAAATCCCGGAAGGCGCTGGCAAACCAGGGCAATCCATTCGAACGCCCACCGCGCGATGTGCGACGCTACTACGCCAGCTTCAGCTATCGGGCCGCGTCATGGAGCAAACCCCGCCGGGTGGTGGCGAAGGTCGAGTGGCACCCCGGCGAGTAGTATCCGCGCGTCGGTTTCATTGCGACCAACATGACCAGGCCGCCGGAGCGGGTGACGCTGTTCTACAATCAGCGGGGTACGGCGGAGCAATATATCAAGGAGGGCAAGAACGCGATCGTCTGGACCCGTCTGTCCCGCCGCCGCTTCGCCGCCAATGCCGTGCGGCTGCGACTTCACGCCCTGGCCTACAACCTCGCCAACTTCTCGCGCACCCTGACCTTGCCCGAGGCGGTCAGTCACTGGTCGATGACGAC
>CANJJS010000121.1 GCA_947474705.1 Acetobacteraceae bacterium
GCCGCTGGGCTGACCAGTTCCTCCGTCGAAATGGCGGGTAAGGGCGGGGTCGGCATTTCGCTGAACCTGGACAACTGTCCGGCGCGCGAAACGGAAATGAGCGCCTACGAATTCATGCTGTCGGAAAGCCAGGAACGCATGCTGATGGTGCTGCGTCCGGACAGGCAGAAGATGGCGCGCGCGATTTTCGAAAAATGGGACCTCGACTTCGCGGTTATTGGCGAGATCACCGATACCGGGCGGCTGGAAGTCAGGCACAAGGGCGTGCTGGAAGCGGATATTCCACTGGCGCCGTTGAACGACCAGGCCCCGCTTTATACACGGCCCACGACCGATACGCCAAAACGGGAAAAGCTGAATCCGGCGCGGTACGACGACCGGCTCGGCCTGACCGGCGCGCTGAAAAAATTGATCGCCTGTCCCGATCTGTGCTCCCGCGCCTGGGTTTGGGATCAGTACGACAGCACCGTTGGCGGGATGACCGTGAAGCGGCCGGGCGCGGCCGACGCGGCGGTGGTGAAGCTGGAGGGGCTGGCGCGCGGGATCGCGCTGACCACCGATTGCACGCCACGCTATTGTCTCGCCGATCCGGAACTGGGCGGCGCGCAGGCGGTCGTGGAAGCCTGGCGGAATCTGACCGCGGTTGGGGCGCGACCTCTGGCCATCACCGACAACATGAACTTCGGCAATCCCGAAAAACCCGAGATCATGGGGCAGTTCGCCGCCGCGATCCGCGGCATGGCGGCGGCGTGCGAGGCTTTGGCCTTCCCGGTCGTGTCGGGGAATGTCTCGCTTTACAACGAGACGGAGGGGCGCGCGATTTTGCCGACACCCGCGATTGGCGGGCTCGGGGTGCTGGACGACGCGAGCAAGGCGGTCGGGCTCGCCCTCCCCGCATGGCTCGACCTGGTGCTGATCGGATCCAGCCAGGGGTGGCTGGGGCAATCGTTGTGGCTGCGGGAAATCGCGGGACGGGAGGACGGGGCGCCGCCGCCGGTCGATCTGGTGGTCGAACGCGCCAACGGGGATTTCGTCCGGACGCGGATCCTGGATGGCACGATCCGGGCTTGCCACGACGTTTCAGACGGCGGTGTTTTGGTCGCGATCGCCGAAATGGCGATGGCGAGCGGAGTCGGCGTGCGGCTGGCGACCCACCCTCGGGATGTGCCGGGCCATGCCTTCTGGTTCGGCGAGGACCAGGCGCGCTATCTGATCGCGGTGCCGGATTCGGCCTCGGTCCTGCGCGCGGCGGAACAGGCGGGCATCCCGGCGATGCGGATCGGCACCTCCGGCGGCAAGGATTTGACTCTGCCCGATGGCGGAACCATATCCGTGGCGGACCTGAAGGCGCTGCACGAAAGCTTCTTCCCCGCGTGGATGGCGGGTTAATTCGACAACCGGGAGTTCCGCGCGCATGGCGATGGCCGCGAATGAGATCGAAGCGTTGATCAAGGCGGCTCTGCCGGACGCGTCGGTGAAGATCGACGACCTCGCGGGCGATGGCGACCATTACGCCGCGACCGTGGTGTCCGAGGCTTTCCGAGGATTGAGCCGGGTGCGCCAGCACCAGATCGTCTACGCCGCCCTGCGCGGCCGTATGGGCGGGGAACTGCATGCTCTTGCATTGCAGACCTCGGCCCCCACCTGAAACCCAGAAACGAGGAGTCTTTCCAATGGCCGCCAACGTCGCCGAACGCATCCAGTCCGACATCGAGGGGAACGACGTGTTCCTTTACATGAAGGGCAACCCGATGTTCCCGCAATGCGGATTCTCCGCCCGCGTGGTGCAGATCCTGTCCCATGTCGGCGTGCCCTTCGCCTCCGCCAACGTGCTGGAAGACGACGGCTTGCGCGAGGGGATCAAGGAATTTTCGCAGTGGCCGACGATCCCGCAGCTTTATGTGAAGGGCGAGTTCGTTGGCGGCTGCGACATCGTCACCGAAATGTTCCAGTCGGGCGAACTGGAAACGTTGATGACGGAAAAGGGCGTGCCGCTGAAGGCGGGGGCCTGATTTCAGTTCCGGCTCTGCGGCCGACGCGGCGGAGCCGGGCTTTTCGAGACTTCCTGTACCGGCGCGATGCACGCCCCGGTTTTCGGGCATAAATCGCCTTGTACAGACGCACACGCGGAATTGGCCCGATCGCGGGGCAGCGCTGGGCCTGCCTCCCAAAATGGCGACCTCCTAAAAAACCTCGCGGTCTTGAAGCCCACACGACCGGGATCGAGTTATACCAGCGCGCTCAAAGATTGACGCTCCCCCCCTCTCTCGTCGTTTCCCGACCCGTTCGGCGGGAACCCACTCTTCTGACACGTCCGGTGATCCGATCGAGCCGGGCCATGACGAGGAGAGGGCCTGCCATGGGTCAATCTTTCGCCCCCCTGGTATTACAAAGGGATGGCCAGCAAAGTGTCGATACGCTGACTATCGCAAATCGCGAGCCTTTCAACAAATCGAAGCCCATACGTGGCCTCGTCGCGCACGAGGTCGAGATAGCGGCCGGTGGCGAACAGGCTCATGGCGCCGTCGCGGACAATCCGGGCCACGAAGAACGGGGTCTCGCAACGTATGCCGCCGCTGTCGCGGCCCAGGATCGAGGGCATGCCGATGAGGTGGCGGTAGGACTGGCGTTCGAAGATATTGGCTTTTCGTAAAGCCGCGATGCGGTCTTTCAGCATGCCCTTGGAATCGGCGTAAACAATGCCGGCGGCGAGGCCTTCGGCGTGGTTGGCGGCGGTGGTGACTTTGTAAAGACAGTCGTCCACGAAGAAGTCGGGCCAGTCTTCCAGCCGGCCGGCGTCGATGGCGGAGGCGTAGGCGGTGTTCAGCGCGGACAGGCGGAACAGCAGCGCGGCATCGGTGTCCGGCATCGTCACAGTTCCATCATCGCGCGATATTTTTTCCAGAAGCCGCGGACGGACGCCTCGGTCGCGCGGGTCGCCATTGAGGTCGCGTCGCGGCCGCCCATTTCGACGATGCCCTGTTCTTCCGGCGCGGCGAGGACGCCGCGTTGGACGAAGCCACCGATGCAGCCGTCTTCCATGGAAACGAAGCCCGCCGGTCCGGCGAGATTGCCCTGGCGCAGGCGGCGGCGGCGCATTTCCGGCGTGTCATCGGCGAAGCCCAGAAATGTCCAGTTAAGGTCCATCTCTTCGGTGCCGCGCGGGACGGTCTGCCGGACTGCGATGGAGTTGTGCAGTTGTTGCAACATGGTGGCGGGGAACAGCGCGACATTTTGCAGTTGGATGTCGTCGCCAAACTCCGCGACGGCGTCGAGGAAAGACGGATCGTGCAAACGGAATTCGTCGTTGTCGGAGCGGATACCTTGTTGCTTGTAGACATCGTCCGAGACTTCGTTACGGCCAATGGTAGCGGAGGCATGATGCGCGCCGTCCTCGCTGATTGTGACGCCGCCGGCCTGATTGAAGCGGGTGATGCGAAATGTCGTGAAAAACAAATGCAGCAGGCTGGCGTGGTAGGTATCGCGAATGTTCTCGGCGTAAAGTTTCCAGTTGTTGGGCAGGGTTTGGGTGAAACGGCCGATGACTTCCAGTTTCCGGTTGAAGACGCGGCGGATTTTCGCGGCGATCGGTGGCGTCAGGTAGTCTTCCAGAGACGGCGCGGCGGGATCGAGGGTGCCGAAGACAAGACCGCCGATCGACTCAGCGCGGAGTTTGCGGGGGCCGTGGTCGGAAAGACGAAAATCCTCGGGCATGCCGCCCTTGCCGCCGACGCCGCGCTGGAAGGCGACGGAACAGAGATTGCCGCGGAGGTCGTAGCGCCAGGCGTGGTAGGCGCAGGTGAAATCCTTGGCGTTGCCCTTGTTCTCGAAGGCGATCAAAGCGCCGCGATGGGCGCAACGGTTTTCGAAGGCGTGGATGGCGCCGTTCTCGCCGCGGACGACGACGATGGGCATGTCGCCGATTTGCGTGGTGCGGTAGTCGCCGGTGTTTTCGATCTCGACCTCGAGGCAGAGATAGTGCCAGGCCGGTCCCTCGAAGATTTTCCGCTGTTCGGCACGGAGGATGTCCGGATCCTGGTAGAGCCAGAACGGGACCCGGTCGATGCCGGCGGGCCAGGAATGGGGGCTGCCTGTCGGGGGGATGGTGTCCGGCATGGTGGGTCTCCGATGGTCGGTTTCGCGGGAGGGTGGCGGGGGGGGTGGGGGTTCGTCAAGAATGTGCGGTCTTGTCGTGGAGCGTTGGGGCCAGGGGATGACGGCGCCTGGCTTCGGGGCGCCGCGCGCGCTGGGGGCCGGCGGGGTTCGGTTTGCGTTTAATCGTTGCATAAACCGCACTGAAACCTGACTCTCTGGGGCTGGGAAACAGTCCGTAACTACGATTCGATGCCTCGAACGCCGCTCTCTGGCCGAAGAAGGTTAGAATGGGCAAGCCGCTTGCGATCGCACGGCCTGACCATGGGGTGAGCGCTTAACGCCGCGCCGGCGGGCGCCGCAGGGCCCAGAACGCGACGCTTCCGCAGACGTAGAAGAAGATCGAGAGCCCGAACGCGGCGCGGTACGATCCCGTGACGTCAAAGACGTAGCCCGCGAGCCAGGACCCGCTCGAAGAACCCAGCCCGGCACCGATGGTAATGGCGCCAAGGATGGTGCCGAGGTTGGGGCCGGGGAAGAGGTCGGCGGATTTGGCGGTGATGGCGGGACCTCTGGCGCCCCAGGTCAGGCCGAACAGGCAGGCGTGCGCCCAGAGCATGGCGTGTTGGTCGGGCGAGGCGATCAGCATGCCGCAGGCGACTCCGACGATCGAGGTGCCGTAGGTCAGCAGCGCCGACAGTTCCCGGCCGATGTAATCGGAGACGATACCGGTGAGGATCACGCCGGGCAGCGACAGGAACGCGCCCATGCCGAGAACCCAGGCGGCGTAGAGTTTGTCGAAGCCGATATCGACGGCGAAGGCGATCTGGTGGAGCGCGACCAGGAACGAGCCCAGTCCGGTGAACATGTAGACGGCGGCGAGGAGCCAAAAGTGGGGGGTGCGGATGGCCTCGCGGAGGGTCCAGCCATCGGCGGCCTCGGCTTTGCGGCTGGCGGATGTGGGGTCGCCGGCGCCGCGGAACAGGGATGCCAGCGGCAGCAGGATGGCGCCCATGAAAAGGCCTTGCCACACATAAGCGCCGCGCCAGCCAAGGCCGGAGATCATGAGCGTCGTGACGGGTGCGGAGAAGGCACGAGCAAAACCGTTGGCGGACTGGACGACGGCGACGGCCATGCCGCGGTTACGGACGAAGTGTTTCGACAGCAGGGGGACGAAGACGACCAGGCCGAGGCAGTTGGCCCCCAGCGTCATGACGATTCCGTAAAGAACGACCATGTGCCAGAGTTCGGTGGCCTGGGAGCTGGCGAGCAGGCCCAAAGTGAGGGTGGCCCCGCCGATCATGATCAGGCGGCGGGGTCCGAGCCGGTCGACCAGCAGTCCGACCAGCGGCGAGCTGGCGCCGCTGACGAATTGCGCGACCGAATAGGCGACGGAGACCTGCGCCCGGCTCCACCCGAACGCTTCCACGAAGGTGACCAGGAACACGGTGTAGGCGTGCATGAAGCCGGCGCCGACGGAGAACGTGACGAAGGCGGCGCCAAGGAGGAGCCAGAGGCGGAGCGGGGTCAAGGTGGGGTCAAAGCTCCAGCGTGCCGCGTCCCGTCAGGACGCAGCCGCCGGCGACGGTGGCTTCGACGGGGCCCTCGCCGGTTTTGCGGGCGGTGGCGATCAGCAGGCTGGGACGGCCCATTTCGACGCCTTGCTCGATTTCGTAGCTGAGGGCGACGTTGACGCCGGGGGCCAGGGAGGTGAGCAGCGCGGCCAACGTGGCGCAGGCGCTGCCGGTGGCGGGGTCCTCCAGCACGCCGCCAAGCGGGGCGAACATGCGGGCGCGCAGGCGGGTCGCGTCGCCGTCGATGCGGACATACAGCAGCAGGGCGAAGCGAAGGGTGCCGGTCTGGCCCTGTGCCGCGGCGCGGAAGGCGGCGATGTCGGGCGATGCGCGGCCCAAGGCTTCCAGGCTGGCGACCTCGGCGATCGCGAATTCCGTGCCGACGGAGGCTTTCAGCGGGTCGTGCGCGGTGGTGAGGATGTCGTCCGGGGTCAGTCCCGCGCAGGCCGCGGCGGTTTCGGTCTCCACGGCGTCGCCGATCGAGAGCGACTTCGGGGCCGAGATGCGGGTGCCGTAGATGTGCCTGGTATCGTCGCGGAGGATGTGGACGCGGACCAGGCCGGCGATTTCCTCGAAGACCAAATGTTCGGGCGGGTTGTCCATCGCGCGGGCCAGGACGAAGCCGGTGCCGACGTTCGGGTGTCCGGCGAAGGGCATTTCCGTCGTGGGCGTGAAGATGCGCACGCGGGCGTGGTGTTGGGGGTTGTCGGGGGGCAGCACAAAGGTGGTTTCGGACAGGTTGAAGTCGCGAGCGATGGCCTGCATCTGGGCGTCCGTCAGGCCTCGCGCGTCGGTGAAGACGGCCAGGGGGTTGCCACCGAAGCGATCGGCGGTGAACACATTGACGGTGACGTAGTCGTGGCTGGACATGGCGAACTCCCGCGGCCGGATGGCGCGGTGCATCTGTGCGCAAGGGCGCGGCGGGGAGCAAGGGCGGGGGGCGCGGGTCTTGTCCGCGGGAAACGAGGGGGGAGGTGCTTACCGGGCAGCGTCGATATGCTGACGGATCAACTCGTTGACAATCCGATCGATTTCCACACCACGCGCCGCGGCGCGCGTTGTAACCCATGCCTGAATTTGGTCGTCCAAATAAACCGGCAATTCAAGCCTGGTATTCGGACGGAAAAAACGGCCACGGCTTCCGCCGGAGAAGTCGATCTCGTCGGGCATATCGCCATCCGGTTCCGTGCGCGTATCCATCGTTTACCTGTCCTTCCGGTATCCTCTGTTGGAGACCTTAGCCCACTTCATTCTCGTATTGGCGCCGTTCGCGCCGGGTCGCCGCGCGGGCGGAAATAATCCGCACCCGGACCGCTTCCGGTTCCAGCAACGTATACGTATGGGACACCGCCAGCAAACGGCCCTCGGCGTCCTGTCCCAACGTAAACCAACGCTCCTCGAACGCACTATGCGCCTCGTCGAAGATCGTTAACGCCAGCGGATCGCGCAGGACAGTCGCCGCCAGAGCGAAGGTCACGCCATGTTTCGCGAAGTTGGCCTCGGCTTTCGCCGGGTCCCAAACCGACGAAAGTCGAGGAGATGCCTCCGGTCCCACGCGCCTCCCCCGCCGTCAGGTCACACCGGCTTCCAGGACCGGTCGACCTCGACGTCCAGCAGCGTCGGCCCGTCATACGCCAGTGCCGCCTCCAGCATATCGCGCATATCGGACAGGGTCGTGGCCTTGTAGGCGGTCAGGCCCAGGCCCTTCGCGACGGACACAAAGTCGACACGAGGACGGTCGAGGTCCATGCCGACGTAAGAGTCCGCCTGCGCCGCCAGTCCCTTCATCGCGTTGGTCCGCTGCTTCAGGATGCGGTACGAATAGTTATTGATAATCACGAACACCATCCGCAGGTTCTCCCGCGCGGCCGTCCACAGACCCTGAATGGTGTACATCGCCGAGCCATCCCCGATCAGCGCCACCAGCGGCCGGTCCGGCAGCGCGATCTTCGCCCCGATCGCGGCCGGAAGACCCCAGCCAATGCCGCCGCCGCGCATGCCGAAGAAGCTCTGGGGGTCGTCGCTTTTCAGAAACCGCCGCAGGTTCGCGCCCGACGACACGGTCTCGTCGATGATGACGGTGTTATCGGGCACGATCCGCCCGATCGCCTGCATCAGCGCCAGCGGGTGGATCGGATGACGCTCCGACAGCGCCTCGGCGGTCGCGTTCAGGCGCGCGAGGCTGCTCACGCCCTCGGACCGCGCGTGTTCCAGGCGTTTCGCCACCGCCTCGGTTTCCGCGCCGGAGCGTGCCGCGCGCAGGGCCTGGGTCATTTCCGGCAGCGTCGTCTTCGGTTCGCCCAAAAGCGCGACCTTGGCGGGATAGTTTTTGCCGAGTTCCCAAGGATTGGTGTCGAGGTGGATCACCGGCATCCCGTCCGGCATCGAATCGACATCGTCGGGCAGCGACAAAGTGAAAAGATCGGCGCCGATCGAAACGAGAAGATCGTGCTGACCCAACATGCCGCGGATGGCGGCGGGGAGACGGACCAGGGCGCCGCGGTAAAGCGGATGCGAAGACGGGAACATCGCCCGCGTCGCCATGCCCTCGTCGTAGACCGGCGCGGCCAGGGCCTCCGCGAAATCCACCAGTTCCTGAAGCGCGTTGCCCTGCGGCACGGCGTCGCCCGCGATGATCACCGGGGATTTCGCGCGCGCCATGATTTTCGCGGCCTCGGCGATTCCCCCGGCGTCGGCGCGGAAGGCGTGGGAAATCCGGGTGGGTTCGCCGAGATCGAGGTCCTCGCTGTCCGTCAGAATATCGCCCGGCAGCGACAGAAAGACCGGTCCCGTCGGCGGCGCCAGCGCGGTTTTGGCGGCACGGTGGATGGCGCGGGGCAGATCGGACAGCCGCCGCACCTCCTCCGACCATTTTACAAATGGACGCGCCACGACGGGCAGATCGGCCCACAGCAGCGGCTCCGTGAAATTGAAGCGTTGCTCGTGCTGACCCGCCGTCACGATCACCGGCGATCCCGCCTTCTGCGCGTCGTACAGCATGCCCATCGCATTCCCGAGCCCCGGCGCCGCGTGCAGATTCACGCACGCCAATTGGCCCGACGCCTGCGCATAGCCATCGGCCATGCCCATCGCGGGCGCTTCCTGCAAAGCAAGAATGTAACGGATCTCCCGCTCCGCCGCGAAGGCGTCCATCAGCGGCAGTTCGGTCGTGCCGGGGTTGCCGAACATGACCTTCACGCCCTCCTGCTTCAGAAGTTCCAGCAGCGCGACTTTTCCTGGCATCGTGGGCATCGAACGTGTTCCCCGAGGGTGTTCATTTCCTCCGTTTCCGCTACAAGGCGCCGCGCCGCGAATCAAGCTTCGCGCCGTTAACAAGGAGTTCCCGCGATGCGAAATCTCACGCGCCGTCTGACACTGGGCGGTCTGGCCGCCGCGCCGCTTTCGATGCCCGCGCTGATCCGCGCGCAGAGCACATCGAAGCCGATCCGCATCGGCATCATGTCGGACATGAGCGGACCCTATCGCGATGTCGGCGGTCCCGGGAATCGTCACGGCGTCGAACTGGCGGTGGCCGATGCCGGCGGGTCCGTTCTCGGGCGGCCCATCGAGGTGATGCAGGCCGACGACCAGAACAAGCCGGATATTGCCTCGACCATCGCGCGCGAGTGGATCGACGCGCAGGGCGTGGATGTGTTGATGGACGGGGCGGGAAGCTCGGCCGGGCTGGCGATTCAGCAGGTGGCGAAAGAGAAGAAGCGGCCTTATTTGATCACCGGTCCGTCGACGTCGGATATGACGGGGGCGCAATGTTCTCCGTATGGCGTCCACTTTATTTACGACACATATGCCTTGTCGCATGGCACCGGCACGGCGTTGACCCGCGCGGGGGGCAATACCTGGTTCTTCATCACGGCCGATTACGCGTTCGGAACGGCGCTGGAACGCGACACCACGGCGGCCTTGACCGCGGCGGGCGGCAAGGTGCTGGGATCGGTGCGGGCGCCGTTGGGCACCGCGGATTTCTCCAGCTATTTGGTGCAGGCGCAGGCGTCTGGCGCGAAAGTGATCGGATTCGCGAACGCGGGCACCGATCTGCAAAACTGCATCAAGCAGGCGGCGGAATTCGGCCTGACCAAGGGCGGCGCCCGGCTCGCGACGTTGTTGATGGCGATCAACGACGTGAACTCGTTGAGCCATAAGGTCTGCGAGGGGCTGGTTTACACGGACTCGTTCTACTGGGATCTGAACGACGGCACGCGCGCCTTCGCGAAGCGCTGGGGCGAGAAGTTCGGCGGGATGGTGCCCGGCCTGTTGCACGCGGGCAATTATTGCGCCGCCAATCATTGGTTGAAGGCCGTCAAAGCCGCCGGGACGACCGACGCGGAGGCGGTGGTCGCGAAGATGAAGGCCACGCCGATAAACGATTTCTACAACACGAACGTGAAGGTGCGCGAAGACGGCCGGGTCATGCACCAGATGTATTTGTGGCAGGTCAAGAAAGCGTCGGAAGCGAAATCGAAATACGATTTCTGCGACAAACTCGCGACCATCGCCATGGACGAGGCCTGGCGCCCCTTGGGCCAGGGCGGCTGCCCGTTGACCAAGGCATGACCGCTTCCATCGTTTCTTTGTCATCCCGCCCGGACCTGATACCCGCGGTCGCGTCCTGGCTGTGGGAAGAATGGGGCCGCCGCAAGGGCCGGACCATCGAGGCCACGACGGCGCGGCTGACGGACCGGCTGGCCGTGTCCGGGCTGGAACAAACCTTCGTCCGCCTGGCCGGGGATCGGGCGGTGGCGACGGCCAGCCTGACGCGCGCGGACCTCGACTCCCGGCCGGATCTGACGCCCTGGCTGGCGGGCGTGTTCGTCGATCCGGCGTTCCGGGGACTGGGCCATGCCGCCGCTCTGGTTCGGGCGGTGGAGGACGCGGCGCGCGCCCAGGGGGTGGGGACTTTGTGGTTGCACACGGAGCACGCGTCGGGGTTGTACGCGAAACTGGGATGGATCGCGGTGGGACCGGAAATCGACGTGCGCTTCGCGGTGACGCTAATGCGCCGGGACCTCGCGTAACGGCCTGAAAACGGCCTCGATCCGGCGCTCCAGGCGCGCGCGGCCAGAGCCCGACACGCCGCGGAGCCCGGTTTGCGCGCGCGCCGCGCCGCGCTATGGTTTGAGCGGCCTGAATGCCGGGCGGCGAGGATCGTTCTCATCATGAAATATCGTTACGTGCCGCTCGGGCTTCTTGGCGCGATCCTGGCGTGGCCAGCGGCGGCGCAAGCCCAGGGGCATGGGCGGGCCGAATGCGCTGGCGGGCAGTCTGGCGGGTCGCCGCGGGTGGAACTGCGGCATATCTTCTGCGGCGAGATCAACCGCCGCGGACTCGCGGTCGGATTTCACAGCCGTCCCGGCGGGCACAATCCCCCGACCGTCAGCGGCACCCCCGCCCCGCGCCCGATTCCCGGCCATCCGGGGCTATACAACCTGACCCGCTTCCAGATCTCCCAGGACGGGCAAACCGGAACGAAGGGCATTTCGACGATGTACCCGGACAAATGCTCGGCGGCCGACGTCGTCGCCGCCATCCAACACGCGTATAACAACGGGCAGCGCACGGAGGAGCAGTTCCGCGGCCTCTCTGGGCCGTCTTGTACGGACGCGGAGGGACGGCCCTTTCCGATCGTGGGGTTCACCGACCGGCGCGGCGGATTACATATCCGCACCGGCTATCCCGACGTGGGGGGCGGCCGGCCATGACCCCGGTCTTCACCTACGAAACAGGGCCCGACGGACGCCCCGCCGCGCGCCCCATTCTGGGCGCGTATGCCGGGCTGGCCGCGTTCCTGACCGAGGAAGCCTCATGGAGCGATTATGCCGGCATCCTGTTGGACCTGGCGGCGGAATCCGTGGCGGCGGATGGGCCAAGGGTTCATACTGGCAATGCCTATGCCGTCACGATCGAGGGCGATGCCGTCGCCATCGAGCATCTACACCGCGCGCGCCAGGTACCCGGCACGGCGCCTTTGGCGGTGTTTGTCCAGGCGCTGCGGGAGTGGCGGGCGTTTCTGGATCGCACCCAAGACTGATACGGGGACCTTACCGAAGCGGCCGCGCCGATTCATGAAAATTCCATGACCGCGAATCGCCGGAACTTCGCCATGATTGTCCCACGATTGCGTGCGATAGCATGCGACGGCATCGGGCAACCCGCCCGGTAGACGGTTTGCCCGCAAGGAGTCTCGCAGATGTTCGTTAAACGCTTCCTCACCACGCTCGCCATTCTGGGACTGGCGTCTGGCCCGGTGCTCGCGCAGGCGCCCGCCACCGGGACAACCCCGCCGGCGAAGCCCCCCGCCGCCGCCGCGCCTCCGGCCGCCACCGCCCCGGCGGCGAAGCCCGCGGCCACGGCCGCCGCGCCCGCCGGAAAGAAAATCAATCTGAACACGGCGACGGAAAAGGAACTCGACGGATTGCCGGAAGTGGGCAAAGCCCGCGCCAAGGTGATCATGGACGCGCGCACCAAGGGCGCGTTCAAGGATTGGGCCGACTTCGAGAAGCGGATGACCGGCACCTCGGTCAACGCGGAAGTGAAGCGGAAGATCAAGGACCTCGTGGTCTTCTGATCGATCCTCGCGAGGAACGCCGCGGCCGAAAGCCACGGCGCCCCTCGCCAGGGGTCAGCTCCCGATCGCGTCGGCGAGGCATTTCTTGGTGAAGCTGGTCTTCGCCGCGCCCGCCAGTTTCTTTTCGGCGACCTGCGCGTCGCAGGCCTTGGTCGCGTCGGCCTCGCATTTCTTCGAAAAGCTGGTGAGCGCCGCGCCCGCCAGCTTCTTTTCCGCCGCCTGCGCCTTGCAGGTCGGTCCGTCGGCCTGGGCCGGAGCGCCAGGCAGCACGATCGTGGCCATGGCGAGGGCCGCGGCCAGAAGAATGTTTCGCATCGGTCTGGTTTCCTTTTTTTGAGATCGCACCGCCCCCAACGTTTGGCGGCTGTTCCATTATGCGGCCCAGGCTCCGAGTCCCGGGAATTTTTGGCGGGAAAATAGCGGTCGCGGCGTTTGGCTCGCGGCGCCGGGCGGATGCTCGTATCGCGAGATATTCCCGTCGGACGATTTTTCGGTTTTCATCACGCGGGACTGGCATTCCGGCGATCGACCCGATAGGTAGCACGGGTATCGGGGCCGGCCGGACACCCCATTAACGAACAACATTCCGCCGTGCGTCCGGTCCGCGACGGTGGCGAAGGAGATTGGTCGATGTCTGCGACGACACGCTGGATGACCCCGGTGACCGCGGGGATTTTCGCGCTCGGTGTATCGGCCGCGCTGGCCCAGGCGCCTGCTCCGGCGCCAGCCGCTCCGGCCGCACCGGCACCGGCGGCGCCCCCCGCTGCCGCGGCACCCGCGACACCTCCGGCCGCGGCGCCTGCTCCGGCCGCACCGGCACCGGCGGCGCCCC
>CANJJS010000122.1 GCA_947474705.1 Acetobacteraceae bacterium
AGGGCGACGTCCACGGCGGCATGCTGATGACCTTCGCCGATCAGGGGCTGAGCCTGCTCGCCTGGGAGGCGGCGGGCCGCGCGCCGTGCTCGACCATCCAGTTGAACACGCATTTTTTGGCCGCCGTCCGGCCCGGCGATTTCGTCGAACTGGACGGCGAAATCACGCGCGCCGCCCGGGGTCTGATCTTCGTGCGCGGCATTCTGTCCGTGGGCGAAACGCAGGTCGCGGCGATCGACGGGATCTGGCGGGTGCTGCGGCAGGGGTGAACGCCGGGGCCAGAGGCGCGGGGATTTCCGGCCTTTGGGCGATTTCGAAATTCACCGATGCCAAGATATTGGATCAATCGCTCTCAGGGTTTGAGGCGGCCAGGGAGTACGCCGCCGCTGAGGTGTCGATATTGAGACTGGATTGTGACTGCCGCGCCGTTTTCACGGTCGCCGGGCGCTTCTTGCCACCGTCAACGGGCAGAGGATCTCCGTCAGTGCCGTTCCACAACAGGCCGGGACGCGGAACACGGTAATGGCTATCCGTCGGCTTCGGCTGTGGTTTGACGGTCGCCATACCTGCGGGCGTGAATCGTCCTAATGCGCCTTCAAGGTAATTCTCCTGCAACTCGGCGCAGACCCAGCGGCGGCCCAGGCGTTCAGAGACTTCACCCGTGACGCAGCTGCCGCCGAACGGATCGACCACGAGGTCGCCTCGGTCGGTCAACATGCGAATAAAATACTCCGGCAGTTCCGCCGGATAGCGGGCGGGATGCGGCGTCAGGCCGTATTCCTCGCAATACCGCTGATAGGCTCCATTGCTCTCGGTGTTCGGCAAGGCGATGAGGTTCGGCGGGATGGCCGCACCGTTGTTAATCCCGAATTTCTGGCTGATGTCGTGACCGGATGGCCGCTTCTTCGCCTTGTAGCCGTTGGCCAGCAGGGTCTCCATACTTGGGCTATACGGCTGCAACACGCGCCGATTGCTCGCCTTCGGCCAGGCAGTCTTCGATAACCACCATACAGTGTTGATCGCATCTTTGACGCGGATGCGGCGCACGGTCACCCACTCGGCGGGCGTCGGTAGCTTCGACGGATTCCACCAGTAGAAATCCTGCGCGAGATGAAAGCCGTATTCCTCGCACAACATCACCAGCAGCTTGAAATGATACAGACTGCGCGTCGGCGTGCCGGGTTCCCATGCGCCGCCAATGTCGATTACTAAACTGCCAGTGTCTTTTAAAATGCGATTGATCTGCTCACCGAAGGGCTTGAACCATTCAAGGTATTCCGTCGATGCCACGTTACCGTATTCCTTCTTACGCACGAGGCCGAAAGGTGGGCTGGTCATAACGAGGTCAACCGAACCCGTCCGCATCTTTCGCAGCAATTGCAAAGAATCGCCGTGCATAATCCGGCCAAGGCCGGTCTTGTGATAACGGCGCAATGCAACCGGCTTTTTCATTGGTCCAAATCCAGTTGCTTGAGTTTCATCGCCGCCTGCGCTTCGCGGTTGAACACGTCCACGATCTGTGTGGCGTTAACCTTGATGCGGTCCAGGTCAAGACCGTCCAGCATTACAATCGACAGGTTTGAATCGCGCATGATTTTGTTGGCGTAGCGCCGGGCCTCGCCACCAACGGTGCCTGTGGTGACAATGACAATAACGTTGCTTTTGATGAACGCAGTCAGCCCGACTTCCTTCGCCACATCGTCAAGCGACACGCGGGCTGTGTTTTTGCACTGAACTTGCCAGCGCGAATAAATCAGCCGCGTCGATTGAAACACCAAATCCACTTCCGCGCCGCCGGTCGCCGACGCCCGCAAGCGGGTCGCCATATAATCCATGTCGAGAAAGCGCATCAGCTTGAAGGCGAGGGCTTCCAGTGCGAGGCCGCTGATATGGCGGTCTTCGGATGTCAGCTCCGCGAGAATGTCAGCCAGCGGTTTGCGCAACAGTTCGAGCAACTTTGGACCGGTCTGCACTTTGATCTGGTCAAAGAGCGGTTCGATCAGCTCGGCCGAGAGCTTCGGCGTGGGGGCCACCATGAAGGGCTTCGCCCCGCGACCTTCCGTGGTCTTGGTGGCAGTGATGTAACCCGCCGCCGAAAGAGCATTCAGCACCATCTTCGGCAGGCTTTTTTCGGGAAACTTCACGCCATAGGTCGCGGCCGCGAGCTTGACGATTTCGTTGGCCGGCTGGGGCGTAGCCACCCCGGAATTCGCCAACGCCCGCAGAAACGCCCGTTGCTCGGACGTGAATGTAGCCAGCTGCCGGTACATGTCGGGATCGGTGCCAAGCAGTTCCCGCAGGCGAATGTCGTCGACCTGCCAGCGCGAACCGACGAACACGCCCGCCTTTTCAAGCCATAGGCGCATCATGCTCGGGTGCTTGCCGCCGGACGGGTAATCCACGCCGCGCTCGGCCAGCTGTTCGCGGAGACTGGTGAGGTTCACGTCGTCGTCTGCCACCATCATGTCGCGGATGCACTGGATCAACGCCATGCCGTGCAGATTGAGCAGGATGTGTTTCGCCAGCGCGTCGTAAAGCGCCTTCTCGTCGGCGCGGCGCACATGCAGTTCCCGGCCAAAGTCAGTGAAAGCGGCCTTGCTGTCGATGATGCCATACGCGCGAAGGCCCAGGCGGCAGTTCATTGCCAGCTTTTTGCGGTTTTTCGCCGCTCGCGCCGCGTCTGGCCCGGCTCCATGCGCGGAAAACCAGTTCGCCAAAATCGCCGCTTGCAACGCGGGTTGGTCTCCCTCATGGCTATCGATCATCTCCAACAATCGCCGGAGATCGATTTGAGAAGGCGAAAATTCACTTCCGAAGGGAAGTGAGGCGCGGGTTGCCGACGGTCTCTCGTCGGTGGGTGCTACTGGTAATTTCATGGCGCGGCCTCGCGCTGTGTGTCCTGACGGCGCACAAGCGGCAATTCGGGGTTCTCGGTAATATCCCGCTCGACGCGAAGGAACTCATGCACGGCATGGCGGATGAGCCACGCAACCGACACATCGCGGCGGGCGGCGAGGGCGCACAGATGCGCATAGTCCTGTGCGTCAAAGCTGACTGACAGGCGAGCTTCTTTACGGTTTCCTCTGGGGCGTGCCATGGCATGGTGTTTATCGCACCACTTTACCCCAAAGGCGAGAGAGCAATACCCCGCAATCTGGCCGGCCGTGACCAGCCTCGAAATCGTGCTGTCGTGGACGTTGTAGCCGCGGGCAATCGCTCGTTCGGTCCTGTCAGCCGCTTCGCGGGCGGCTGCTTTCTTCTTTGGCGCGGTGTTGGTTGCGGTTTGCGGCCAGGCCGAAGCGGCGTTCGGCGGTGGCGCGAGGACTTTCGGGGATTCCCGCCCGCCTGCGGTCAACTCGCACGGAGTGGTATCCCTCGCCCTAAAACCCCCAAATTTGGCCCAACCCCCAAACCCCCATAAGCTCCCCTCGCTCCAAGGGCGCCCACCCAGCCCCCACAACCGAACACGGGAAACGCACCATGACCGACCCCGACGCCGGCGCGAAAAACGCGCTCCGCCTGCTTGGCCCCGATCCCTCCAACTGGGTGCCCGACCGGCCCGGCATCGACCACAACGTCGCCATCATCGGCGGCGGCCAGACCGGTTGCGCCATGGCCTATGCCCTCCGCCGCGCCGGCATCGGCAAGGTCGCCATCCTTGACTCCGCCCCCAACGAGGACCGCGCGGGCATCTGGCTCAACGCCGCCCGCATGAACCTGCTCCGCACCCCCAAAGCCCTGGTCGGCCCCGAACTCGGCGTCTCGGCCCTCGGCTTTCAGGCCTGGTACGAAGCCCGCCACGGCGAGGCGGCCTACGCCGCCATCGACCGCATTCCTCGAACCGTCTGGGCTGAATACCTGAGCTGGTACAAACATTTCCTCAATCTCCAGCCCCGCTATTCCACCCGCGTCGCCCGCATCGAGCCGGTTGAAGATTACTTCCGCCTCCACCTCGAAACCCCAAACGGCCCCACCATCGAAACAACGCGAAAAATCGTCATGGCCACCGGATTCGCCGGGTCCGGCAGCAAATTCATCCCCCAGGCCCTGACCGCCAATCTGCCCGCGCACCTCTACGCGCACACGGAAGACCCGATTGACTTCGCCCCCCTGCGCGGTAAAATAGTCGCCGTGATCGGCGCCGCCGCCGCCGCCTTCGACGCCGCCGGAGTCGCGCTGGAACAGGGCGCCGCCGCCGTGCATTTGTTCGCCCGGCGCGACACCATCGCCGCGACGCCCATCACCCGCTCCCGCGGCTTCCCGGGCGCCTACGACAACTACCATTCGCTGCCCGATGCCGACCGCTGGCACCAGGCCGTCCGCTACCGCCGCGCCGGTTCCACACCCACGATCGACGCCATCGAGCGCGCGGTGAAACACGACAATTTCCATCTGCACCTGTCCGCGCCCTGGACCAACGCCGCCGCGAACAACGGCGTCGAAACCACCATCGGGGGCACGACATACCGGTTCGACTTCGCGATCGCGGGCACCGGCTACGCCGCCAACATCTCCGAACGCCCCGAATTTTTCGACATTGGCGACAAAATCCTGCTGTGGCGCGACCGTTACATGCCGCCGCCCGAGGAACAGGACGATGCCATCGGCATACATCCCTATTTGGGTGCCGGTCACGAATTCCTGGAAAAAACGCCGGGCACCGCGCCAGGCCTGCGCCACATCCACATCCAAAACCCGGCCGGCTTCGTCAGCTTCGGCCTGCCGATCGGCGATGTGCCCAGCATGAAACGCGACATCCCCACGATCGTGTCGCGAATCGGCGCTGACCTGTTCCTCGACGACCTCGACACGCTGCGCGTGCGCATGACCGGGAAGGTGCGCCCGGACTTCGACGAGTCGCTGTGGCGTAAAGCCGTCAGATAGAGGAAAGGAGGAAGATGGCTCGGGCGGTAGGATTCGAACCTACGACCGATCGGTTAACAGCCGATTGCTCTACCACTGAGCTACACCCGAACAGGGCCCGCTTGGGGCGCGGGCGTCTTCCTAGTGTCACTTCGCCGTCAGGTCAACCGCGTTTCCGCGGTCCCGGCGGCGGAAATGACTCGGCCGCGCCGGAACAGGCTGGGCCCTCCCGCCCGCGCCGGCCGGCACCAGCCCAGCAACCCGCCAGCCCCCGGCGAAATTGCGCCCCCGTGGGGGGACTGCTATCCCCGCCTGGAACAGTTCAACAACCGGACCGGGCCGCCGCCAACTTCTCGCGGCCCGGACCCGCCAGCGGGAAAATACCATGCCGAACCAGCCTGCCGTGCCTGAAACCTGGGATGTGGAAGCGGACGTCGTCGTGGTCGGCTTCGGCGCCGCCGGCTTCGCCACCGCCGTCACCGCGCACGATCTCGGCGCCAAGGTCGTCATTCTGGAAAAGGCCCCGGAAGGGCAGGAAGGCGGCAACACCCGCGTCGCCGGCCAGGGCTATCTCAACACCTCCTCCGTCGAGAGCGCGATCGCCTACCTCACCGCCCTCTGCGGCCCCTTCACCGTCCCCGAGCCCATGGTGAAAGTCTGGGCCGAGGAAATGTGCAAAAACAACGACTGGCTCGCCAGCCTTGGCGGCGACCCCCAGGAACATCAGCACCCGCCCGTCGGCATCGAATTCCCCGATCTGCCCGGCGCCGAATGCGTGCACAAATTCCACGACGGCCCCACCTACGGCTATTCCTATACGTGGCAGTTGTTCGAGCGTTTGACGAAGCAACGTCCCATCCAGATCCTGTACGAAACCCCCGGACGCCAACTCATCCAAAATCCTCTCACAGGCGAAATCCTGGGCGTGCGCGCCCAACAAGGCGACCGGACCATCGCGGTGAAAGCCCGCAAAGGCGTCGTGCTGACCTGCGGCGGATTCGAAAACAATCAGGAAATGATCCGGAATTATCTGCCGGGGATTCCCTACTGCTACACCTCGGGATCGCCGTACAACGAGGGCGATGGCATCACCATGGCGATGTCCGTGGGCGCCGACCTCTGGCACATGAACAACTACGCCGGCCCCTCGATGGCGCTGAAAGTGCCGGACGTCCGCACCACCTTCTCCATGCAGGCGTTCCACTACAGCAAGGTCCTGCCGGGCGGCGCCATCGTCGTCGGCCCCGACGGCCGCCGTTTCGCGGACGAAAAATACAAAACCCGCCACGGCAAGGTCCCGGTGAACGGCCGCTGGCTGCCGCTGTCCACGCCCTGCCCGATGTACATGATCCTCGACCACGCGCATTTGTCCGCCGGTCCCCTCTACGACAAACACCCCAGCCATGGCTGGACCCAGATCGTCGAAAAATACGACTGGAGCCCCGACAACAGCGCTGAAATCGCCAAGGGCTGGATCAGGCAAGCCGACACCGTCGCCGGCCTCGCGAACATCGTTGGCCTCGATCCCGGGGTGCTGGAAGCCACGGTCGACCGCTGGAACAGCCAGTGCGCGGCGGGCGAGGACACCGATTTCGGCCGCACCCTGATGCTGACCCCGCTGGCCAAAGGACCGTTCTACGCCGTCGAAATGTCGCCCTCGATGCTGAACACCCAAGGCGGCCCCCGGCGGAACGAGCACGGGCAAATCGTCCGCCCCGATGGCTCGCCCATTCCCCGCCTCTATAGCTCGGGCGAACTGGGCTCGATCTACAGCTATCTCTACCAGGGCACCGGCAATCTCGGCGAATGTCTCGCGTTTGGAAGGGTGTCCGGGCGCAACGCGGTGGCGGAAACGCCTTGGGCCTGACCGGCAGGGCAATCGGGTGAAGGAAAGAAAGCCTTGGGGCTCCGCCCCAAACCCCGCGAGGGGCTTTGCCCCTTCGAACCCCACCAGGGCGGGGGCCCCCCGCCTTCGCAGGGGCAAGCCTGGACCCATTTAATTGGGGGAGATGAAGAAGGGGGCCATGCGAGGCGGTCCAACCGCCATGGTAGGCCCCCTTCTTCATCTCCCCCAAAGAGACGGCATCCAAGGCCCTGCCTTGGCGGGGGTTGAGGGGGCGGCGCCCCCCACGGGGTCCGGGGCGGAGCCCTGGGACTCTCTTCCTTCGCCCGATTGGCCTGGCCTGACCGGCCGTCAGGGTTTCGCCGCGCGATCCCGCCCGCGATAGGTCTCGGGCGCCCAGATCGCGAACGCGACCCCCGCCGCCACCATCAACGCCGCGCCCGCCAAAAGCGCGTCGGTGGCGCCGCGCGTATCCGCGATCAGGCCCAGCGCCAGCGGCCCGGCGACATAGCCGGCGTCGCTGGCCATGCGGAAAACGCTGAGCGTCGTCGCGTTCTTCCCCGACGCGGCGCTGTCCGCGGCATACACGGCGGGCGCGCTGCCGCCGATCGAACTCGCCACGCCCCACAGGATGCTCGCCGCCATGAACCAGGCATAGGACGGCGCGAAACAGAACAGCAGCATTGACAGCCCGGACAGCACCGAGGTCGGTGCGATCACCGCCTTCCGCCCGAAGTAATCCACCAACATGCCGCCGGGATACGCGGCGATCAGCCCCACCACGGTGCCCACCGCCAACGCGAAGCCAATTTCCGTGACCGTCAGACCCAGTTTCAGACTGCCCAGCAGCGGCACCACGCTGAACAGCCCGCCGGTGCGCGCCGCGGCGTTGGCCAGCGAGACGAAACACGCCAGCACGAAGCCGGTCTGCCCCGCCAGCGCGCGCACCGCCGTCGCGAACGGCACCCCGCCGCCCTTTCGGGCCGCCGCCATCTGGGCGCCGTCGCGGGTTTCGCCGACCGCGAACCATGCCAGGACACCGGCGAACAACCCCGCCACTGCGTAAACCCAGAACGGCGCGGTCAGACCGAACCGCTCGGACAACAGCCCGCCCGGAAACGGGCCCACGCCCGCCGCGAAAATGAACACGCCCTGATAGATCGACACCATGCGCCCGCGCCGCTCCGGCGTGGAAATATCGGCGAGCACGATATGCCCCGTCGTGACGATGGCCCCCGCGCCGGCGCCCGCGACGAAGCGGGCCATGATGAACTCGGGATATCCGGTGGCCGTCGCGCACCAGAAATTGCCGGCGGCCGTCACCAGCCCCCCCAACGCCAACGCGTGCCGGCGGCCGAACGCGTCGCACAGCCAGCCCGCCGGAACCGCCCCCGCGAACCGCGCCAGCCCGTAAATCGCCACGGCCATGCCGATCGCCGACGCCGAGACCCCGAACGACTTCGCGTAAAGCGGCAAGGCGGGCACCACCCCGCCGAAGCCCATCTGATTGATGCCGGCAAGAACGCACATCCAGACCAGGATTTTGTTACTCTTCGTCACACGCGGCGTTCCATGCGTCGCGGCGCGGCCGGGCATATCCGGGCCGCTTGTCGCGATGTCCCGGGGGTATAGGGGGCTCATCGGCGGTGGACCATGGACCAGGCGGCGGAATTCGCGGGCGCCTGGATGTTTCGTCGCGCGTGACGATCGCTTCGTATCGTTGTATGGGATGTTTCGCCGTCCAAGGGACGAAGGCCAAAGGAACGAAAGCCCAGGGGGACGAAACCCAGATGGGGACGGTGTCAGAAAAGGAGATTCGCGATGGGTGCGCTCATGACGTCCACGACATCCGGGAAGGACGGCGGCCGGCGCCTCGCGGTCCGGGCGATCCTTAGTCTGGCCGCGATCTTGCTGTATGGTTGGATCAACGCGCTGGTGAACCCGATCGCCACGATCGGCACGGCGCGGGTAGCGGGCCAGCAATTCGCCAACAGCGATCTGTCTTTCGCCGGAGCCTCTCTGGGCATGAATTTTTTCGGCCATCTCGGACTTCCCGCCGTCGCGCTGCTTGCCGTGCTGGCCGCGATCTGGTGGGCCCCCGCGCGGGCGTTGTTCATGGGCGCGTTGCTCGCGGGCGGGCTTTTGTCCGCGCCTTCGCCGGCGCGTGCCTATTACGACAAGACCGACTTCACCGAGGCCTATACGATCCTTCCCAACGAAACCGGATTTTGGATTCCCGACGCCGGCGCCAATCGCGACAGTCAGGCGCAGTTCGAGTCGGAAGCCTACCTCAACGCCAATAAAATCGCGCTGAAACGCTTCATGGTCCCGCACGTGAAATTGTCGGGCTCTGGCTCGTTCTACGATTTCTACGTGCCCGCCGGCCGGTTGATCATCGTCGACCGGACCCCGTTCAGCCGCGAATGGGTGGACGCGCACGATCGCGGCACCTCGAAAAAGAAAGAGGGCTTTCCCTGCCAAAGCCGGGAAGGGCTGAACATCGCCGTCGGCGTGTCGATCGGCACGTCGGTGACGGAGGCGAACGCGGCCAAATATCTGTATCGTTTCGGGGTTATCTCGCCGCAGGGTGATCGCGGCGACCCACGGATCATTTTTACTTCGGTTTACTACAGCCGCAAGCTGGCCGACGTGATGGACGATGTCGGCCGCAAGAAGATCCAGACCCTGGTGTGCGACGAAATCGCCTCGCGAACCTTCGACAAGGCCAACGAGGAAGCGGTGAAGATCATGGACAGCGTCAAGACGAAAGCGTCGGAATACTTCGCCGCCGTGGGCATCACGCTGGATTTCGTCGGCTGGGCCGATACCTTCACCTTCGATCCACAGGTGCAGGAAGCGGTCAACCGCCGCTACATCGCCTCGCAGGATCAGGCGATCGCCGCGCTGCTGGCGCCCCACGCGCCAACCATCCAGGCCCTGGCGGCGGCCGAGGCCCTGCGTTCGTTCGGCCAGAGAACCGACGGGAAACTTCCCACCACCGTCGTCGGCCTGCCCCCCGAACTTGGCGTCCTGCTGGGCACGCTGTTAAAAGCCGCGCCGCCCCCGCCGCCCGCCGCGCCCCCGCGCTGACCCGAGACGTCCCCAGGGCAATCGGGTGAAAGAAAGAAAGCCTTGGGGCTCCGCCCCAAACCCCGCGAGGGCTCCGCCCTTCGAACCCGCCAGGGCGGGAGCCCTGGACCCATTTCATCTCCCCCAAACAGACGGCATCCAAGGCCCTGCCTTGGCGGGGGTTGAGGGGGCGGCGCCCCTCACGGGGTCCGGGGCGGAGCCCTGGGACTCTCTTCCTTCGCCCGATTGGCCTGGAGACGCCCCCGCCCATGGTTGCCGCCAGCCCCCCGCACGGTTAATTTCCCCTGGGCAATACGGGAAACGCGTTCCATGAGTAAGCACGTCGTCGCGACAGTCAGCGAGATCCCTCCAGGCCAGCGTAAGCTGGTGACCGTGCGAGGCCGCTCCATCGCCGTTTTCAACCTGGATGGCGAGTATTACGGCCTGTTCAACCGTTGCCCGCACCAGGGCGGCCCGATGTGCGAAGGCATCCTCACCGGCCTCATCGAATCGAACGAGCCCGGCCATTACGAATATTCCCGGCCCGGCGAAATCCTCCGCTGCCCCTGGCACGGCTGGGAATTCGACGTGCGCACCGGCAAAAGCTTCTGCGACCCCTCCAAGATCAGCATCCGCGAATATCCGGTCGAAGTCGCCTCCGGCAAAACCGTCGCCGAGGGCCCCTATGTCGCCGAGACGATCCCGGTGACGGTCGAGGAACAATACGTCGTCGTCGAAATGGCCTGAGTTCAGCCCACGGCGACGATCGGCGGACGCGCGTTCAACGCCTCCATATCGAATCCCGCGATTCGTTTGTAGGCGGTGGCGGTGCCCTCGCGCTCTTCCGTGGTGAGCACATCCTCGATTCGCGCGAAGCCGTTGGGCGCGCGCTCCCGCACCAATTGCATGACTTGTTCCGGACCATTGCCGCGGTTCGCCAGCACGATCCGCGCCGTGGCTGGGCGGCGCTCGGCCTCATACGCCTGAAGCGCTTCCGGCGTCACGCCGCGCGCCAGAAATTCCCGCGCCAGCACGCGCGCATCCAGAATCGCCTGGGAGGCGCCGTTGGAACCGATCGGATACATCGCGTGCGCGGCGTCGCCCAGCAGAGTTACCCGTCCAAATGTCCAGAGATCCACGGGATCGCGATCGACCATCGGATATTCGTAACAACGCGCCCCCGCCCGCGCGATCTCCGGCACATCCAGCCAGTCCCAGCGCCAGGATTCGAACTGAGGCAGAAAATCCGCGTGGTTGCCGGGCCGGTTCCAGTCCTCCCGCCGCCAGTCGTGATCGGCGGCGAAGCGGCGCTCCGCGATCCAGTTGATCGTGGGGCGTTCGCGCGAGATGGGATAAGCCACGAATTTTTGCGACTCATGGCCCGCCATGATCATGGTGCGGCCATCGAGGAATTGCCGTCCCTCCGTCACCCCCCGCCACATGATGGCGCCGTTCCATTTCGGCGGGCCCTCGTCGGGGTAGAAGCGGGCGCGGACGGCGGAGTGGATGCCGTCCGCGCCAATCAGCAGCGCGCCGTCCGCGCTGGGTTGTTTTTCTCCGGTGCGGCGGTTTTCGAAATGGACCCTTATTCCGGCCGCGGTTTCGTCCCAGCCGGTCAGGCGGTGCCCCGTGCGCACGGCGTCCGGTCCCAGCCGTTCCCGCACCGCATCGAGAAGAATCATCTGCAACGCGCCGCGATGAATGGAAAATTGCGGCCAACGATAGCCCGCCGCCTCGCCCCGCGGTTCCGTCCAGATCTCCTGACCTCTGGCGGAGTAATAGCTCAGCCGCGCGGTGGGTATCGCGGTCGCGGCGAGGGCGTCTTTCAGGCCCATGTCGAAAAGTTCGCGGACGGCGTGGGGGAGGGTGTTGATGCCGACGCCCAGTGGCTCGATGCTGTCGACGGCCTCGAAGATCTGGCAGGGGACGCCGATTTGATGAAGGCTGAGCGCTGTTGTCAGGCCCGCGATGCCCGCGCCGGCGATGAGTACCGTCATGTTTGTCCCGTCCGAAGTTCGTTCCGATGCCTCTCTACCACGCCGAAGCCGGCCGCGTTGAGACCCTCGAATGGGGGGAGGGCGAGAATGTCGTCGTCCTGGCGCATGTCGCCGCCGCCGGAAACGCCCCGGTACACGCGGTTGGCGTTCCCGCCGCGACTCGTTAACATTCCCGGGACGAACCAGGAGCGCCGATGCGACAACCCCGGACGGCGGATGTGGTGCGCGTGTTTCTCGCGTCGCCCGGCGATGTGGCGGAGGAGCGGGCGTTTGTCCGGCATTATCTGGAAACGGAGATTCATAAATCCAGCTTTCTGACGCGGCGCGTGACCTTCGATGTCGTGAGTTGGGACGATCCGGCCGATGGCGTCCCCTTGCCCGCCGATCGAACGCCGCAGGAAGCGGTCATCCGCTTCAAGAACGAACCCTCCACCTGCGACTTCGCGATCGTCATCCTGCGCGACCGCATGGGCACGCCTTTGGCGCTCGAGTCCATGAAACGGCCGGATGGCAGCCGTTACATGTCCGGTACGGAATGGGAATACGAAAACGCGTTCAACGCGGTGCCGCGTCCCGTGATTCTCGTCTACCGGGGGCAAAACGTAACCAATCTGGACCCGCGCGATCCAAAAATTCACGAAAAAATCGAACAATTCCAGTGCGTTGAAACATTCTTCGAACGGTTTTCCCACCCGGATGGGTCCGCCAAGGGCGGCTATAAGTCATTCGACGGCATCGACGATTTCCGGACGAAATTGAAACAGGACATGGAAACCGTCCTGGCGGAGTGGTTGTGCGAGCGGACATCGGACCCCGCCGAGCCGCCGCGTCCGACCGCCTCCATCCCCCGCCCCGCCAACTTTCTGGGCCGCGACGCCGACCGCGAAACCCTGGTCGCCGCCGTCCTCTCCGCCGCCGCCCCCAACGCCATCCTCGTTGCCGGCCCAGGCGGGATCGGCAAAACGGCGCTGACGCAGGTGGTGGCGGGGGACGCCCGGGTCGCCGGGCGCTTCGGCCCAGGCCGCTGGTTC
>CANJJS010000123.1 GCA_947474705.1 Acetobacteraceae bacterium
GCGGGCGCGGCGTGTAATACTCGCCGCCGTTCCGCCCAGCGTTGCCCATGTTTTTGATTTTGGCTTCGTACAGATGGGAAAGCTCGTGCTTCTGCTGCTGCGATTGGAAGCGCAGCTCGTCCACCAGTTCCAGGGCATCGCGCAGCGAGTATCCGCTCTGGAACCGGTTTTTAATTTCGCTGAAGATTTCGCCGATCTTGTATTCGATCGTGTCGGGGCCGGTGGCGCGCTGGCGGAAGCCTTGCAGATAAGGGAACAGCTTGCGGTTCACATAATCGATCAGGTCGTCGCCGGTCAGGGCGTTGTCGTGATCGAACGACCCGTCCGGCTTCTTCGGGGCCGCCCATTTCGCCCATCGGTGCGCGTCGTCGACGATGAAGCTGTAGGGTTTGCCGATCAGCTCGGCCTCCATCGCCCGGTTCTGTTCCAGGTCGTCCAGATATTTCAGGAACAGGATCCACGAGGTCTGTTCGGTGTAGTCGAGCTCGGTCGTGCAACCGGCTTCCTTCCACAGAACGTCGTCGATGTTTTTGAATGTTTGCTCGAACACTGCGCCCCCCTGCCAGACGCCACGATTCGCTGGGGTTGCGTTTGTATCGCTTGCCGGACATGCGCGCCAGACGGGCGGATTTGGGCAGTGCAATCGCCCGAACATGGGCCCTGGCCTGGGCCCGGCGACTCCGCTCTGGCTGGGCGCCCAGGCCCGCGCCGAAGGTCCGCGGCGCGGGCTGTCGCCTGGGGGCGCTGGCAAGCCGGCCCCGATCGATCGGCGCGCCCCGCGATTTTTATGGTCTCACGGGTATCGCGCCGCCGACGATCTCATCCACGGCGATCATACTGTGACCGCCGCGCGCGGCCGCTTGCCAATCGGCGTCAGTGCAGCCCTTCGCAGAAGCGCTGGATACGCACCATAGCTTCCTCCAGTTCGGCGTTGGAGTTCGCGTAGCTGATCCGGATGTAACCGGGGAAACAGAACGCCGCGCCATGCACGGTGGCGACCCCTTCCTCGTCCAGCAGCGCCAGCGCGAAAGCCTCGTCGTCCTTGATGAATTTTCCGCCTTTGGTGGTCTTGCCGATGCAGCCGTGGACGGACGGATAGACGTAGAACGCGCCCTCAGGGTTGGAGCAGTTCATGCCCTTCGCCTTGTTCAGCGCGGCGACGACCAGGTTCCGGCGCTCCTCGAAGACTTTTCGCATCGACTCGACCGTGTCCTGCGGTCCCTCCAGCGCTTCGACCGCCGCGGCCTGCGCGATGGAGTTCGGGTTGGCGGTCGACTGCGATTGCAGCTTGTCCATCGCCTTGATCAGCGCGACGGGCCCGCCCGCGAAGCCGATGCGCCAGCCGGTCATGGCATAGGATTTCGACAGCCCATGCACCGTCAGCGTCCGGTCCTTCAGCCGCGGTTCCACCGCCAGGATCGTGCTGGCCTTCATGCCGCCATAGACCAGGGCATCGTAAATATCGTCCGTCAGCACCCAGACATGCGGATGGCGCATCAGCACCTCGCAGATCGGCTTCAGTTCCTCGGCGGTATAGGCGGCGCCGGTCGGGTTGCAGGGGTTGTTCAGCATGAACCAGCGGGTCTTCGGCGTGATCGCCGCTTCCAGGTCCTCCGCGCGCAGCTTGAAGCCGTTGTTCTGCGGGCAGGGCACCAGCACGGGCTTGCCGTCGGAGAACGTGACAATGTCCGGATAGGTCACCCAGCACGGGGTGGGGATCACGACCTCGTCGCCCTTGTTCAGGGTGCCGAGCATGGCGTTGAACAGCACCTGCTTGGCGCCGGTGGAGATGATGATCTCCTCCGGTTTGTAATCGATGCCCGAGTCGCGTTTGAATTTCGCCGCCACCGCTTTGCGCAACGCCTGCGTGCCCGCGACGTCCGTGTATTTCGTCTGGCCCCCGTTCATCGCGCGGATCGCCGCGTCCTTGATGTTCTGGGGCGTGTCGAAGTCGGGCTCGCCCTGGGACAGGCTGATCACGTTTTTGCCGTCCGCGATCATTTTCCGCGCCACCGTCGAGATGGCGATGGTCAGGCTGGGTTGGATGCGGTCGAGGCGTTCGGCGGTCAGGGTCATGATGGGTTCCCAAAAGGGTGTCAGCGTCAAGAAAGCGCGGGACACTAGTCAAAGGGGGGGCTGGGGGCAACCTCGCAGCGCGAAGGGCAGGGGTGAACGGCGCGGGAGGCTGTATTTTTTCGCGCGATGGGCGGGCGGCGCCAGGAGTACGCGGCCAAGGCGCGGTCCGCCCCCGGGGCCATCGCGCGGCCGTTAAAAATATTAACGCGCGAGCGAGATCCGCCCGGTCACCGCCCCGGTCGCGGGATCGATCAACAAAACACGATCCGGCCCGCCACCGCGCAGATGCACCGCCATCCGGTCGTTCAGCGGCGCGATCGCGGCGATACTCGTGCCGGCGGGCTCGTCCAGCAGGCTGACAAATGCTTTGTCGGGCCCGGCGGCGACGGACCCGCCAGAGGTCGCGCGCTTGATCACCGTCCCAATAATCACCGCGGTCCCGAGCAAAATCAGAATGCCCATGACCAGAACCGCGATTTTGACGGCTTTCATGCCGCTTTCCATGTTCCATCCTTTCCGGCCGTGCGGCCAAGGTCTATGCCCGCGCGCATGAACGACGCGAAATCCGGGGACGGCGAGATCCGTCTTGTCCCCACGCCGGAGCAGGCGGGTCAGCGAATCGACCGCCTGCTGGCCGACTCGTCCGGGACAATCTCCCGCTCCCGCGTGAAAACGCTGATAGAGGAAGGCGCGTTGTCGCGCGACGGGGTACGTGTGGGCGAGCCCGCCGATGCCGCGCGGGTGGGTGCGACGTATGTGTTAAGACTGCCCGCGCCGGTCTCGGCGGTGCCGGTGGCGCAGGCGATCCCGTTTCCGGTGCTGTTCGAGGACCGCGATCTGATCGTGCTGGACAAGCCGGCGGGCCTGGTCGTGCATCCCGCGCCGGGCAACCAGGACGGAACCCTGGTGAACGCGCTGCTGGCCCATTGCGGGCCGGGTTTCACGGGGATCGGCGCGGAAAAGCGGCCGGGAATCGTGCATCGTCTGGACAAGGACACCTCGGGCGTCATGGTCGTGGCGAAGACGCAGAAGGCCAACGACGTCCTGACGGCGGCCTTCGCGGCGCGCGATCTGGACCGGCATTATCTGGCGCTGGTCTGGGCTTTGCCGATGCCGCTGGAGGGCGATATCGAAGGCGATATCGGCCGCGACAAGCGCGATCGCAAGCGCATGGCGGTGGTGGAGCATGGCGGCAAGCCCGCGCTGACACATTACAAAGTGCTGCGGGCCTGGGGGACATCGGTCGCGCTGGCCGAATGCCGGCTCGCCACCGGCCGGACGCATCAGATTCGCGTCCATATGACCACGGCGGGCCATCCGATCGTGGGCGATCCCGTGTATCTGCGGCGGATTCCGTTGGCGGCGAAGACCCTGGCGGAGCCGGCGCGGCGATCCCTGCTCGATTTCCCCCGCCAGGCCCTCCACGCCGCCTCCCTGGGCTTCGCCCATCCCCGAACCGGCGAAAAACTGCGGTTCGAGACCCCGGTGGCGGCCGACATGGCGGCGCTGATCGCGGGTCTGGATGCGAATCTGACGCGCAATTAACTGGTTAGTAATGTTGACAGGACTATAATGGTCCTGTATACGGAATGCGTCGATGCGTGAGATGCCTCGCCCGACGGGGAAGTCCGGATACGCCGCCGCCAGTCAGGGGCGGGTCGCCGGGACATGTGTTCCCTCGCCCGCATCGGACTGACTACGGTCACACGCCGAGACTGTTCGCGCGCCATTCCGGGCACGGGCAATCGGCAGACTCATGGAGCCCGCGATGGCAGCCGCCGTCCTGAATATCGCCCCAGAGGGCAATCTGACCCGGTATCTGCAAGAGATCCGGAAATTCCCGATGTTGACGCCGGAGGAGGAGCTTTCCCTCTCCCATCGCTGGCGCGACGCACAGGATATGGAGGCGGCGCATAAGCTTGTCACCTCCCATTTACGCCTGGTCGCGAAAATCGCCATGGGCTACCGCGGGTACGGGCTGCCGGTGGGCGAGCTGATCAGCGAAGGCAATGTCGGCATGATGCAGGCGGTCAAACGCTTCGATCCCGACCGCGGTTTTCGCCTCGCCACTTACGCGATGTGGTGGATCCGCGCCGCCATTCAAGAATACATTCTGCACAGTTGGTCGCTGGTGAAGATGGGCACGACCGCGGCCCAGAAAAAACTGTTCTTCAATCTGCGGCGGCTGAAGGGCCAGATGAAGGCGATCGACGACGGCGATTTGCAGCCGGAGCAGGTGGCGGAAATCGCCCGCGTGCTCGGTGTGCCGGAGCAGGATGTCGTCAACATGAACCGCCGCCTCGCCGCGCCGGATCACAGTCTGAACGCGCCGGTCCGTCAGGACAGCGAAGGCGAGTGGCAGGACTGGCTGGTGGATGAGGAAGAGAGCCAGGAAAGCAGCCTCGCCGAACGCGAGGAGCTGACCGGGCGGAAAGCCCTCCTCGCCAACGCGTTGAAGACGCTGAACGACCGGGAGCGCGATATTCTGGTCGAGCGGCGGTTGAAGGACGATCCGGCGACGCTGGAAGACCTGTCGCACAAATACAACATCTCGCGGGAGCGGGTGCGCCAGATCGAGGTCCGGTCGTTCGAAAAGCTGCAAAAGGCCATGAAGGCGCGCGTCGCGGTGGAACGCGCCGAAGCGGGTCAACGCGCCGCGGCCCATATCGCGGCCGGCGCGCCGGCCTGACGGGACGGACCGGGCCTTCGGGCCCGGTTTGGGCGCCTCGTTCTCTGGACGCCCGCGTTTTCGGGCGTCCTGTTCTTCAGGCGCCCGGTGCTTCAGGCGCCCGGTGCGTCAGGCGCCCGGTGCGTCAGGCGAAAGCTTTCGCCAGCGCGGCACCGCCCATGGCGATACCGGAATCGTCGATGCCGTGTCCCAGATTGGGCACGTACAGCGATTCGACGGGCACGCCCATGGCTTTCAGCGCGGTTTCGGCGTCCTGGGAGCGGTGAACCGGCACCTGGCCGTCGGCCTCGCCGTGTACCAGCAGCACCGGTGCTTTGTTCTTGATTTCCGTGGCGAGGGTTTCGGGGGCGATCAGCGCGCCGGAAAAAGCGAGGATCGCGCGTGGCGGGACGGGCCGGCGCAGGCCGGTGAACAGCACGGTCATCGCCCCCTGGCTGAAGCCCATCAGGGCGTAGGCGTCCGCCGGCAGGCCGAGGCGGGCGAGTTCGGCGTCGAGAAACGCGTTCAGAAAACCCGCTGCGCGGCGCGCGCCATCGGCCATGACTTCCGGACGCCGGTCGCTGACCGCCCACCATTGCCGTCCGAAGCCGGAATAATGTGTTTCCGGCGCGTTGACGGAGGAGAACAGCGCGTCCGGGCAGGCCTCAGACCAGGAGGGGGCGAGGTCGATGAGGTCGTAGGCGTCGGCGCCGAGACCGTGGCAGAGCACGACGAGTTGTTTCGGGGTGCCTTTCGAGGCGGGGCCCCAATGAACGGCTTCCAACACATCTGGCATGTCGCGCTCCCATTTTTCTTCGAAAGGGAGTACTCCGGCTTTGGCCGCCATGTCCATCGTCACGCGTTTCGCGCCCAGTCCGACGGGGTATTTGCATTTGGGGCACGCGTTCTCCGCGTGGACCGCGTGGCGGCGCGCGCGGATGGCGGGGGGGCGGTTTCTGTTGCGGCTGGAGGACATCGATCCGGTGCGGTGCCGTCCGGCGTATGCCGCCGGCATCCTCGACGATCTGGCGTGGCTGGGTCTCGACTGGGATGGCCCGGTGCGGACGCAGTCGGCGCACATGGACGAGTACGCGGCGGTGCTGGCGGACCTCCGGGGCAGGGGGCTGATTTATCCGTGTTTTTGCTCGCGCGCGGACATTCAACGTCAGGCGGTGGCGGCGGCGCCGCATGGGTTTCCCATGGGCGGACCGGATGGTGGCCCGCTTTACCCGGGCACCTGCCGCGATTTGCCTGGTTCGGTTCGCGCCGCGCGGGCGCATGAACCGCATGCCTTGCGCCTGGACATGGGGCGGGCGGCGATCGCCGGTTTGACGTTCCGGGAGGAAGGGGCGGGGGTGGTCGCCGCCGGCCCCGCGGCGTTCGGCGATGTGGTGCTGGCGCGCAAGGAGACTCCGTCCAGCTACCATCTTTGTGTCACCCACGACGATGCGCTGCAGGGCGTCACGCTTGTCGTCAGGGGCGAGGACCTGAAGCCCGCGACCCATTTGCACCGGTTGTTGCAGGCTTTGATGGGTTGGCCGGTGCCGGACTACGCGCATCATCGTCTGCTGACGGACGCGAGCGGACGGCGTCTGGCCAAGCGCGACAAGGCGGCGACTCTCCGCGATCTTCGCGCGGCCGGCATTGGGGCCGGCGCGGTGCGGGACTGGCTGGAGTCGGGTGGTTCGCCGCCTGGCGCCGGGTAAGACCAGCGGAAGAAAAGATTGACTCTCTCCCCTCCTGTCATCCCCGACCCGATCGGGGACCGGGGGCGGCACGAATCCGCTTTTCTGGCACGTCCGGTGGCCCGATCGAGTCGGGCATGACGAAGGGCGCGTGTCGTGGGTCAATCTTTTGCGGCGTTGGTATAAGACCGCGGCCTCCGGAGCGATTTTTTCCCTTATCGCGCGAAACCAGGGATAAAATACCGCTGCTCGACTGTTCACCATGCACGGCGTCCGCGTTTGGCGCGCCGCGCATGTTTTGGGAGTGACGCTTCGTGCCCACAGGGCCATCCGATCTGGGCCAGCAACTGGTCGCGCTTCTGCCGCGGATAAGGCGGTTCGCGATGGTGCTGACACGCTCCTCCGATGCCGCGGACGACCTGGTGCAGGTGTCCGTCGCGCGCGCGTTGGAGCGTTCGGACCAGTGGCAGGCGGGATCGCGGTTGGATCACTGGTTGTTTCAGATCGTGCGCAGCGTCTGGATCAACCATGGGAAGTCGGCGCGTATCCGGCGCACCGAATCGTTGGACGACCACGAGGATTTGCGTTCCATGGACGGCGCCGCCGCGATGGAGGCGCATTTGACACTCGACGAGGTCCGTGCCGCGTTCGCGCGTCTCCCGGCGGACCAGCAGCGGGCGCTGATGCTCGTCACTGTCGAGGGGTATTCTTATAAAGAGGCCGCCGAATTGCTCGACGTGCCGCTGGGGACCGTGATCAGCCGCATTGCCCGGGGACGGGCGGCGCTGGCGGAACCGGCCCCGAAAACGAACAGCAGCGTGACCATTTTTCAGCGGAAGCGGGTATGACCATGGAACCCCAGGCAATCGACGATACGTTGCTGGTGTCTTTCGCGGATGGCGAACTCGATCCGGTGACCGAGCAATTGGTGGCCGAACAGGTGTCGGCCGATCCGGTTCTGGCGGCGCGTGTCGAAATGTTCCGCCGGACCGCGATTCAATTGCGCGCGGCCTTGTCGTCGCCCGACCAGTTGCGTGTGCCGGATGCCTTGTTGGCCAATGTTTCGCGGCTGATCGACGGGAAGACTCCGGTGCGCCGGGATGTGTTTCCCGGTCCTCAGACGGGGAAAGGTCTGTTGGGCCGGCGTCCGGACCGGGCATCGCGGTTCGCGCGCAGTCTCTGGCTGCCGGCGGCCGCGGCCGCCGCCGTCGCGGGGTTCATGTTGGGCGGGGCGAATCTCGCGCGATATATGCCCTTTGGTGGCGGTGCCTCCGGCGCCGCCGTGGCGCATGTCCTGGAAGAGGTCGCCGATTACCATGGCGTGTTCGCGCTCGAGCAGGAGCACCTCGTCGAGGTGCGCGCGGACCGCAAGGCCCATATCGAATCCTGGCTGGGTTCGCGCGTGAAGCTGGCCTTTCAGGTGCCGGATCTCGCCGGCTACGACCTGACCTTCCAGGGCGCGCGGATGCTGGCGGTGGACCGGCGCCCGGTCGCGCAGTTGATTTACACCGGCAAGGACGGGGTGCCCGTGGCCCTGTGTATCGCTCTGGCGGAGGAAGATACGCGGGTGGCGCTGCAGGGGCGCGAGGACGGCGAAACGATGTTGTATGGCCGTGGCGAAGGTCGTCACATTTTCATCGTCGCCGGGCCGCGCGGCAATGCCAGCCTGCGCGCCATCGCCGAGGCCATGCCCGCGCTGCTCAGGCGCTCCTGACCCGGCATCCCGCGGGCTTTGCCCGGGATCATGCCCCGCGTCTGTTCGCGCGGAGGGCGGCGTGTTCCGCCGCGCCGGGCCAAAGACCAGAGTTTCTCATTCTGGCCGTCGTCGTTCCCCCATCGTCATCCCTCGGCCCTCGCATAGGCGGGGCCGGGGATAACGACGAAGCACTTTCCGCGGCCAAAATGAAAATCGCGGGCCAAAGACGCGGCCGGACAGCTCGACGGTTCAGGCCCCGCGGCCAATGCGGGATTGCCCGTTCAACGCACAAAGCGCCGGCACGCGACATGTGACCCCTGTGTCGCCGCGATGGTTCGCGTGCCCGGGCTTTTTTCCCCCGCCGTGAAAAAAAAGTATCTGAGATTCCGGCGAACCAAAAAAATATCGCACGGTTCCGCTGAGGGCGAAAAAATGCCGTTGATCCATTTAAAGCGACGCAATGGTGGACTTGTCCTGAAAACAACGCGGTCGATGTAGAGAGTGATTAAAATGCATAGGAATGGAAAGTGATTTGAGACAATCCTAAGGTGTCGTCTCGCCCGTGAGACCGACAATGGTTCCGCGACGAACTTATTCCACGCGCGGGTAAAAAAATTCCCCGGAAAAAAACACCGGGTTCGCCTGTTCCCCTGTCCGAGCCGCCCCGATGGCATTCCGGCCCAGAACAAGGAACCGAACGCGATGACTGCCTTCTCGCCGATCTCCAAAGCCTTTCTTCTCTCCAATCAATCCCTGATCGGCGACACACTCCTCCCTCCTGGGCAGGGCATCTTCCTGGACCTCGCGACGTTGAACGTCGTCGCCGGACCGTCCTCCATTGGATATTACGACGGCAGCCTGTCCGCGCTGGGTCTGGGCGCGGGGCTGATCCTGACCTCCGGCACGATGCCGGGGACGGCGAACACGGTGACGTATTTCGGCCAGAACAACGGCATGGCGGGCGATCCCATGCTGGACGCGGTGGTCAACGCGGTGTTCCCGACGGTGTCGCTGGACGCGACGACATTGTCCGTCGATTTCACCGTGACCGACCCGACGATCACCAGCATCAGCTTCAACATCGTCTTCGGCAGCGACGAGTATCCGGAATGGGTCAACCAGTTCGTCGATATCGCGGCGATCTGGGTGAACGGGCAGAATTACGCTTACTTCAACAATGATCCGCATGCGCCGCTCAGCGTCATCGGGTCCAATCTGGCGGCCAATTATTTCATCGACAACACGGCGAACCTGACCAACCCGGCGGGCTTCGGCGGGTCCGCGATCCCGGGCGTCACCAGCCTTCTGCCGATTGAATACGACGGCGTCAGCGCGCCGCTGACCGTGACCGCGCCGGTGCATCTGGGCGTGAACACGCTGAAGATCGGCATCGCCGACACGCGCGACCATATTTTCGACAGCGGCATCATCATCTCCAACATGCGCGGTGGCACGGTGCCGTACACGGGCATCACCCGCGACGTCGATGGGTCCGAGGTCAACGACGACCTGGAGGGCAGCGAGACGCCGGAAACCTTGCAGGGCAAGGGTGGCGACGACGCGATTTACGCGCGCGGCGGCCACGATGTCGTGCAGGCGGGCGACGGCGACGATTATATCGTGGGCGGCACCGGCAACGACTATGTCCAGGGCGGTCTCGGCACCGACACCGCGAATTATTCCGGCCTGTCCACGGATTACACGATCGTGGCCAATGCGGATGGGTCCTACACGGTCACCGACAACCGCGCGGGTGCCTCGGACGGCGAGGACACGCTGGTGGGCGTGGAGAACATCCAGTTCGCCGATGTCACGCTGAACCTCGCGACGGGCGAGGCGATCGCCCAGGTGCTGGCGCCGGTGGCAGAGGTGGCGCCGCCGCCGCCGCCGCCGGTGGCCCCGCCGCCCGCGCTGCTGCCCGCCGCGATCGACGCGGTTCTGGTGTCCACGACGGAAGACGCGGAACCCGCCGAGGCCGGCGCCTTCGCCAATGTGCTCGTGCTCGACGACAGCACGCTGAGCGTGGTCGATCTGCCCGCGACGATGCCGGCCGGTGTGACGTTCAACAGCACCAATCACGCGTTCTACCTCGACACCGGCGACGCGGCGTATCAGAGCCTCGCGGCGGGCGAGACGGCGACGGTGACCGTGCAGTACGGCGTGTCGAACGGCGTGGCGACGAGCCCGGCTTCGGTCGTGTTCACGGTGACCGGCACGAACGACGCCTCCACGGTGTCTGGCACGGTGAGCGCCGCGGTGACGGAGGGCGGTGCTTCGGCGAGCGTGAATGCGCTGGCGAATGCCGCCGACGTGGACAATGGCGCGGTGGTGTCGGTGGTGGCTCTGCCGGTGGTGGCGGCGCCCGCGCCCACGACGAACGGCAATGGGTCCGGCGGTCACGGCGCCGACGATGGCGCCGCGCCCGCGCCGGGTCCGGTGGGGGCCACGGTTGGTTATGGTCTGAACACGCTGCCCGCGGGTGTGAGCTTCGATGCTCTGACCAACACCTTCTCGATCGATCCGGCCAATGCCGCCTTTGCCTATCTGTCTCTGGGGCAGACCGCGAATGTGGTGGTGAATTACGGTGTGACCGACGGGACCGCCGTCACGGCGGCGTCGGTGACCTTCACGGTGACCGGGACGAACAGCGCGCCGGTTGTGTCCGGGCCGGCGATCGTGAATGCGCTGGAAGGCAGCGGCGGGGCGGCCATGGGGCGGACGGCGCTGCTGGCGCATGTGACCGACGTGGACGCGAACGACACACTGGACCTGGTGATCAGCGAGGCCGATCTGCCGGAGGGCGTGGTCTATAACCACACGCCGGGCGCGGTGATCGTCACCAACATCCCGGCCTTCAGCTACTACGGTTACAATATCCCCGGCGGTGTGTTCGTCACGACGGTTCTGCCGACGGATACGCTGACGCTCGATACCTCGAATGCCACGTTCGACCATCTGGCGGAGGGGCAATCGCTCGACTTCGTGGTGGGATACAGTGTCAGCGACGGGCATATCTCCACGCCCGCGCAGGCGATTTTCCATCTGACGGGGGTGAACGACGCGCCTGTCGTGACCTCGCCGGTCGCGGGCGCGGCGACGGAGGGCGGCGATACCGCCACCATCGACGCTTTGGCCAATGCCTCCGATGTCGACGACGGCACGACGCTGATTGTTTGCGCGCTGCCGCCGGTCGACGAGGAAGCGGAGAACGTCTTCAACGCCGCCGGTGTGATCGAGAAGGCGCTGCCGCCGCCGCCGCCGATCCTGCCTTTCGATCCCGCGACGCTGCCCGCCGGTGTCAGCTACGACGCCGCGACGCACAGTTTTTCGCTGGACGCGAAGAACCCGGCGTTCGGGAACCTCGCCGCGGGCCAGACTCGGACGGTGACGGTGAATTACGGGGTCAGCGACGGGATCGTCATTACCTCGGCGACCGCCGTGTTCACGGTGACCGGCACCAACAACGCGCCGGTTGTGCTGAGCGATCCGGCCGCGGCGATCGTTGCCTTCGAGGATGGCGGCAGCGGCACCTTGAACCGGGCCGCGCTGCTGGCCAATGTGTATGACGCCGATACAAGCGATACGCTGTCGATCCTGATCGACGACACCAGCCTGCCCGCGGGCGTCGTCTATCACCACGTGCCCGGCAGCACGACGGTCTCCACCATCACCTATTACGGTTTCACGCAGATTATCACCGTGCCCACCGTGGACACGCTGACGATCGACACGTCCAACGCCGCCTATCAGAGCCTGGCCGAGGGCGAGGTCCTGGACGTCGCCGTGAACTACAGCGTCAGCGACGGGATTTTCTCGGCGGACGCGAAGGCGGTCTTCCATGTGACCGGCACCAACGACGCGCCGGTCGTGACGGGGATCGCCACGGGGAACGCGATCGAGGGCGGCGCCATCGCCACCATCGACGCGATCGCCAACGCCACCGACATCGACCATGGCGCGGTCCTGACGGTCGTTGCGGCGCCACCGCCCGGCAGCGACGAAGTGGAAAACTTCCTGAACGCGAACGGTGTGCTGGAAGGCGCGCCCCCGCCGCCGCCGCCGATCCTGCCCTTCGATCCCGCGACGCTGCCGGCCGGTGTCACGTTCGATGCCGCGACCAACAGCTTCTCGCTGGATCCCTCCGCCGCCGCGTATCGTTACCTGAGCGCCGGGCAGATCGGGCATGTCGCCGTCCAGTACGGGGTCAGCGACGGGCATGTGGCGACCGCGGCGACCGCGATGTTCACGATCGTCGGCACGAACTCCGGGCCGGTGGTGTCCGGTCCCGTGGGTGTGACCGTCTGCGAAGACGGCGCGACGGCCGGCTTCAAGAGCACGGTGTCCCTGGGCCTCGCGGCCGAGCCGGAAGGCAATGTCCAGCCGCCGCTTCTCTCGATGGTCGACATGACCGCGAACGCCTCCGACATCGACGGGCTGGACGTTCTTTCCGTCGCCGATGTGCCCGCGGTGCTGCCGGCGGGTGTTTACACCACCCACACGGCCGGCGGGTATACCCGCTCTCTCAGGAAACCTGGAGTTTCTGTTTCCCGATGAAATGAAACGAGTCCGTGATGAGAGACTCCATTGCCGCTCGGTGCCGGTCCAGATCCGCGAAAAACCCGTCCAATGCCGCTTTGAAGTCCGCGAAACCGGGAAAA